>NZ_JBLJDO010000003.1:0-227764 GCF_059410345.1 Sulfurivermis sp.
TCCTTGAGTCTGCACGTCGCATTGGGCACCGGCAGCGCGCAACATCACACCGCCGTCAGACAGGGAGGCCGCGGGGTGCACTCCGGTTTGCCGAAAACTCCACCGGGATAGTAAGCTACTCGCAATGAAACGCTTACTTGGCCTGAACCATTGGATGAGACATCGGCGAGGCGCGGCGCTGTTGCTGCTCTGTCTGCTGTTGCCGTTTCAGGCCGGCGCCGCCGACACGCTGTACGTCACTGATCGCCTCGCCGCCGATGTGTATCCGGCGCCCCGCGCCGCCGGCAAACCGATCCAGCAGTTGCCCACCGGCACGGTCTTGCAGGTGCTCACCGTGCAGGGCGACTTCGTGCGGGTGCGCACCCGGGATGGCAGCGAAGGCTGGATCCACCAGCGTCAGCTGCAGGAAGACATGCCGGCCCAGGTGCTGCTGCTGTCGCTGGCGCAGCAACACGAGCGCACCACCAAGGAACTGGATGACACCCGCCGCCAGCTGGCCGAGCAGACCCGCGCCGCGCAACAGAACCATCAGGTGTCGCGCTCGTGGTGGATGTTTTTCGCCGTGCTGGTCTCGCTGGTGACCGGCTTCATCCTCGGCATCATGTGGCTGGACTGGCGCATCCGCGAACGCCATGGTGGCTTCAGGCTCTAAACTCACCCCCTGCGTTCTGTCGCGCCAGCAACACTCGTCCCGTAGCCATTTCTTCATCTCATATCTGCCCTTATGAAAATCGCCTCCTGGAACGTCAACTCGCTGCGTGTGCGCCTGCCCCAGGTGCTGGACTGGCTCGCCGCCCGGCAACCGGACGTGCTCGCATTGCAGGAAACCAAGATGCCGGATGCCGAGTTTCCTCGCGCGGAGATCGAGGCGGCCGGTTATCAGGTGCTGTACTCCGGGCAGAAGACCTACAACGGCGTGGCGCTGCTGAGCCGTGAACCCGCCGGCGGCACCCTCGTCACCGATCTGCCGGGCCTCGACGACCCGCAGCGGCGCGTGCTCGGCGCACAGTTCGGCGATGTCTACGTGCTCGACCTCTACGTGCCCAACGGCCAGGAGGTCGGGTCGGACAAATACACCTACAAGCTGGACTGGCTGGAGAAGCTACAGGCCTTCATCGCGCTACAGCTTGAGCGCACCCCCAATCTGGTGGTGCTGGGCGATTTCAACATCGCCCCCGACGAACGCGACGTCTACGACCCGGCGGCCTGGGAAAACAGCGTGCTGTTCTCGCCGCCGGAGCGCGCCGCCTTCCAACGCCTGCTGGACACCGGCCTGGTGGACACCTTCCGCCTGTTCGAGCAGCCGGAGAAGACCTACAGCTGGTGGGACTATCGCATGAATGCCTTTCGCCGCAACCTCGGCCTGCGCATCGATCACATCCTCGCCAGCCGGCCGCTGGCGGCGCAGTGCATCAGTTCCGTCATCGACAAAGAGATGCGCAAACTGGAGCGCCCCTCGGATCACGCACCCGTTGTAGCGGAATTTTCGCTTTAGGATAGGTATTTCACTTATTCGCCACGGCTGGGTTACACTCCGGCTGAACCCCTACCCAGGCCAGGGTTATGGAGCACGCGGAGAACACCCGGATGTTCAACCTGACGCGGTATTTTTCCGCGCTGTCGCTGTTTCTCATCCTAGCTGTGGGCGTCGTGCTGGGCAGCTACTTCCACCGTTTTTCCACCCACCATCTGATCAGCCAGGCCGAACACGACAACGTCGCCCTGACGCGCCTGGTGCACAACACCTTGCGGCAGGAGTTTGCGGCCCAGGTCACCGCGTCCTATGTCGAACACGACCTCGCCCGAAGGCACACCGCGGCCGGCGACCTGTTGCCCCATGTACTCACCCTGCTCAAGAACAGCGATGTCATCAAGGTCAAGGTTTACAATCGCCACGGCCTGACCGTCTTTTCCACCGACCTGACCAACGTCGGCGAAAACATTGCGCACAAACCCGGGTTCCAGGTCGCCAGCCAAGGCGGTATTGCCAGCGATATGCACTCGCGTGATGTATTCAATGCCCACGACGGCGTGCGCTCCAATATCGACTTCATCGCCAGCTATGTGCCCATGCGTGATGCCGACGGCGATATCTTTGGCGTGTTCGAGATCTACCGCGATGTAACACCGCTGGTGCAGCGTGTCAGCACCACGCTGTGGCAGGTGGCAGCGGCCGCCACCCTCGCCCTGACCCTGCTGTATCTATTGCAACTGCTGGTGGTAAGCCGCGCTCAGCGCATCCTGCGCCGCCAGGCGCAGGAACTGGAGCATGCCAACCTGGCGCTGGATCGGCGGGTACAGGAGCGCACTGCCGCGCTGGAGGCGGAGATCGCCGAACGCCGGCATGCCGAACGCCGCCTGGACCACCTCGCCTATCACGACGTACTCACCGGCCTGCCCAACCGGCTGATGTTCAAGGAGCACCTCACCCACGGCCTCTCCCGCGCGGCGCGCAAAAAGAGCCGCCTCGCCATCCTGTTCATCGACCTCGACCGTTTCAAGGATGTCAACGATACCCTGGGCCACTCTATCGGCGACGAGTTGCTGGTTGCCGTGACACGCCGCATCAAGACCTGCGTGCGCACCAGCGACACCCTGGCGCGCCAGGGCGGTGATGAATTCATCTGCATCCTGGAGGACATACGCGAGCCGGACGAGGCACGTCAGGTCGCCGACAAACTACTGGCCTTGTTCCGACAGCCGTTCACGGTCAGCGACAACGAACTGTTCCTCTCGGCCAGCATCGGCATCTGCATCGCCCCCGACGACGGCAGTGATGTCGATATTCTGGTGCGCAATGCCGATGCCGCCATGTACCAGGCCAAGTCCCACGGCCGCAACCGTTACCACTTCTATACGGCCGAAATGACGCAGGAGGCACAGCAGCGCGTCCGTATGGAGACCCTGCTGCGCCACGCCATCGACAGCCGGGAACTGAACGCGCACTACCAGCCCAAGGTGGATGCCAGAACCGGCCAACTCATCGGTGCGGAGGCCTTGCTGCGCTGGAGCAATGGCGAACTAGGCCATGTGCCGCCGTGGCGCTTCATCCCCCTGGCTGAAGACTGCGGGTTGATCGTCGAACTGGGCACCTGGGTGTTACGCGCGGCCTGCCAACAATTGGCGCAATGGGATGCAGCGGGATTTTATGTGCCGACACTGTCGGTGAATCTCTCGGTCAAGCAGATGGAGCGCAGCGACTTTATCGAACATGTCTCTGCCATCCTGCTTGACACCGGCGTCAACCCGAAACGCATCGAGTTTGAAATCACCGAGTCGATCATCATGTCCGTAGACGATGCCCTGGGCGTACTGCATCGCCTGCGGGCTTTGGGGGTCACCCTGTCGGTGGATGATTTCGGTACCGGCTATTCCTCGCTCACCTATCTCAAGGCCCTGCCGATTCAGACCATCAAGATCGATCGCAGCTTCGTCAACGGCATCGGTGTCAGCCCTGGTGACGAGGCGATCATCCGCGCCGTAGTCGAGCTGTCCCGCAGCCTGGGCTTCGTCACGGTGGCAGAAGGCGTGGAAACCACGCACCAGGCGCAGTTCCTGCGCAACACCGGCTGCGCATGCCTGCAAGGCTATCTCTACGGCAAGGCGATGCCGGCGCACGAACTGGCAGCCGCCTGGCAAACAGAGAGCGAAGACCATGGGCTGGCGGCCAATCTGGCGGCCACCGCGTTCAACAACGCCTGATTACCGATCAGCGGCTGTTCAGCGTGATATTGCTGCCGCGGGTTTCCGTGAGGCGCAGCGCCGCCAGCAGGGCCACCGTGGCAAAGCCGAGCATCAGCCACAGGGCAGCATGATAGTCAGCCCCGCTGTACAGGCGCACGCCCTCGCGCATGGCGCCGTCCCAGCCCTGATCCAGCACCCAGCCGAACAGTGGCTGCATGATCGCCGCCCCCAGAAACAGCCCGGTGTTGACCACACTGATGGCCATACCCGACAGCGCCGGCGCGCACACTTCCTTGGCGCAGGCATAGCTGAGCACAAAGCCGCTGCCGCACAGACCGAGCAGTGCAAACAGCAGCATGCCACTCAGACCCGGCTTCCATGGCAGCCACAGCAACGCCGCACATGCCAGCAGATAGAGTCCGGCACTCACCGTCATCACCGCCTTGCGCCGTCCTAACCGATCGGAAATCCAGCCCAGCAGCAGCGTACCGACCGCCATCGCCAGCAGAGTCAGCGTGGTGTACTGCGCCGCCTCGTCACGGCTGAGGCCGTGCACATCGCGCAACAGCGGGACGCCCCACAGGCCGGCAAAGGCGAACAGGCCACCGGCCATGCCGAAGTTGAACCAGAAGCCCGGCCACACGCGCAGATTGGTCCATACCGCGCGCATGTCGTGCAACCAGTGCCGCTCGCGCTCGGCATGGGCGCTCTTGCCCTCCATGGCGCGCAGCGAGGGAAAGCCGGCCTCCTCCGGCCGGTTGCGCACGATGAGCAGCGACAACACGGCGAGCAACAAGGAGAACACGCCAATGCCGACGAAGGCCGCTCGCCAGGAGACATGGCCCAGCAGCCAGGCCAGCGGGCCGGCGGCCAGTATCGAGCCGATGTTGCCGAGCAGCAGGGTGACGCCGCTGATCAGGCCGTAGATGCGCTCGCGAAACCACACCGTGTTGCTCTTCATCAGCGCTACAAAGATCACCGACACGCCCAGCCCCACCAGAAAGCGCCCCGTCATCGCCATCTCCATGGTCTCGGCCAGCCCGAAGAGGATCGAGCCGATGCCGGCGACGAAGTTGCCCAGCGTCGCCACGGTGCGTGCACCCACCGTGTCGGCGAGCACACCGGAAGGGATCTGCATGGCGGTGTAGATGTAGTAATACATCGCCGCCAGCGAACCGAGTGCCGCACCGGTGGTATGAAAGGCCGTCATCAATTCGGCGGAGACCACCGCCGGCGCCATGCGGTGAAAGAACACCGACATGTAGGCCAGGATCAGAACGGCGTAGATGGCCCAGCGCACCTGCTGGAAGCGGCGGGGGTCGAAGGTTGTGGCTGGCGTCATGGAACACGGAGCGATGGATGGAAGGGAGCATCTTAGTCCATTTTCCCTCCGCATTCCGCAAAACTTCGGCCCGCAAATGAACGCAAATCCACGTAAATGGAATGCCGGCTCACACCTAGGGAAGCTCTGAATAAGTTCAGAGCTTCCGCGGCACAGGGATGTGCCGCGATGGTCTGAGAAGTCCAGTATGGACTCATTCAGACTTTCTCTAGTCACACTCGCCTATCGCGATTACCTGCGTCACCAGCCGCCTGGTCGGGCATACCCAGGATGGCGGCATGGTTGTTGGAATGAGGATGGCTACACGGGTTATATTTGCACTAATTGGCGTTCATTTGCGGATGCCTCTTTTCCTCCCCAAAGGCCGGCCATGAAATACAAGGATCTGCGCGACTTCGTCGCCCTGCTTGAGCAACGCGGCGAACTGAAACGCATCACCGTCGAGGTCGATCCCTACCTGGAGATGACCGAGATCTGCGACCGCACCCTGCGCGCCGGCGGCCCGGCCCTGCTGTTCGAGAAGCCCAAGGGCCACAGCGTACCTGTGCTCGGTAACCTGTTCGGCACGCCCGAGCGCGTCGCCCTCGGCATGGGCGAGGAATCGGTCAGCGCCTTGCGCGAGGTGGGCCAGCTGCTCGCCTTCCTCAAGGAGCCGGAGCCGCCCAAGGGCCTGCGCGACGCCCTCGACAAGCTGCCCAAGTTCAAGCAGGTGCTCAACATGGCGCCTAAGGTGGTGAAGGATGCGCCCTGCCAGGAGGTCGTTCTGGAAGGCGGCGATGTCGACCTGGGCCAGCTACCGATCCAGACCTGCTGGCCGGGCGATGCCGCCCCGCTCATCACCTGGGGACTGGTGGTGACGCGCGGCCCGCACAAGGAGCGGCAGAATCTCGGTATCTACCGTCAGCAGGTGCTGGGCCGCAACAAGGTGATCATGCGCTGGCTGTCGCACCGCGGCGGCGCCCTCGACTTCCGCGACTTCCAGCAGAAATTTCCCGGCCAGCCCTTCCCGGTGGCGGTGGCTCTCGGCGCCGACCCGGCCACCATTCTCGGTGCCGTAACACCGGTGCCGGATCCCCTGAGCGAATACGCCTTCGCCGGCCTGCTGCGCGGCGGCAAGACCGAGGTGGTCAAGTGCATCGGCAGCGATCTGCAGGTGCCCGCCTCCGCCGAGTACGTGCTGGAAGGTCTCATTCATCCGGGCGAGATGGCGGAGGAAGGCCCCTACGGCGATCACACCGGCTATTACAACGAAGTGGACCGCTTCCCGGTGTTCACCATCGAGCGCATCACCCAGCGCAAGAGTCCGCTCTACCACAGCACCTACACCGGCCGCCCGCCCGATGAACCGGCGGTGCTTGGCGTGGCGCTCAACGAGGTGTTCGTGCCGATCCTGCAGAAGCAGTTTCCGGAAATCGTCGATTTCTACCTGCCGCCGGAGGGCTGCTCCTACCGCATGGCGGTGGTGAGCATCAAAAAGCAGTATCCCGGCCACGCCAAGCGCGTAATGCTCGGCATCTGGTCGTTCCTGCGCCAGTTCATGTACACCAAGTTCGTCATCGTCACCGACGACGACGTCAACGTGCGCGACTGGAAGGACGTGATCTGGGCCATGACCACGCGCATGGATCCGGCGCGCGACACCACCACCATCGAGAACACCCCCATCGACTACCTCGACTTCGCCTCGCCTATTTCGGGTTTGGGATCGAAGATCGGCTTCGACGCCACCAACAAGTGGCCGGGCGAAACCAGCCGCGAATGGGGCACGCCGATCCGCATGAGCGACGAGGTGAAGCGCCGTGTCGATGCGCTGTGGGATCAGCTGGGGATATGAAAATGATTACTTGCCTGCCCGCAGGCGCACCCCATCACGGATGTTGAGGGCGATCAACGTCAGATTGGCTGCGCCGGCCAGCAGCTCCACCGCCTGCACCGTGTAAAACATCCCATCGAGCTGACCGGCCGCCGCCCAGCGATCCAGCAGCAATGCCGCCGGCAGCAGTATCAACAAACCGTTGCCGGCGATGAACGGCATGCGCCGTTGCTTTGCCGCCAGCAGCCTGCCACTACGGTTACGCGCCAGCACAAAGCCGCTCGCGCCGGTGAGCATCAGCGCCGGGATCAGCAACCACAGCCCTTGCACGATGGCCGCCTTGACGCGGGCGATGGCGCCAGGATCGCCACCCAGCTCAACCACCAGCGTGGCCACAAAGAACATCAGGATGGTGACAAAGGCGATGCCGCCGGCGATGGCATGCAGAATGGATTTCATGACACAGGCTCCCGTGGCTGGTTGACACGATCCTGCCTATTTGACAGCATGCTGTCAATATGAAAAACGCCACTACCCACAGCCGTGCCAGCGGCCTGTTCACCGAACTGGTGTTGGAAACCTTCCGCTTCAACGGCCGCCTCATCGCCGCCGGCGACGCCATGAGCGCACCGCTGAAATTGACCAGCGCACGCTGGCAGGTGCTGGGCGCCATTGCGCTGGAGGGCCAGCCGCTCACCGTGGCCGACATCGCCCGCCGCATGGGCCTGAAGCGGCAGAGCGTACAGCGCCTGACCGATGCCTTGGTGGAAGAAGGGCTGCTGTTGCGCGAGGACAACCCGGCCCACCGTCGCGCGCCCCTGCACCGGCTCAGCAAGACGGGCGCGCGTGCCTACCGCACGCTGGACGAACAACAGGCCGCCTGGGCGGCGGAATGCGCCAAGGGGATCCCGGCACAGCGCCTGGCCGACGCCCTGGAACTACTCCACACGTTGCGCCAGCGCCTGGAAGAGGAGTAACGCGCGCCAACTTGTCGTATCCTGCACGGGTAACACGAGCAACGGACGGAATGGCAATGCAGAAGATCATGGTGCTCAACCCCAAGGGCGGCTGCGGCAAGACCACCCTGGCGACTAACCTGGCCAGTTTCCTGGCCCAGTCCGGCAACAAAGTAGCGCTGGCCGACTTCGACCCGCAGGGTAGCAGTATCGACTGGCTGGCGGTGCGCCCAGCGGAACGGCCCACCATCTATCACGTCTCGCTGGACGAGGAGAAGGAAAAGCTGCTGCTGCCGTTGGGGATGGATTACGTGATCATGGACGCCCCCGCCGCCGTGCATGGCAAGGACCTCAAGCGGCACGTGAAGCGTGCGCAGACCCTGCTCATCCCGGTGCTGCCCTCACCTATCGACATCCGCGCCGCCGCCCGCTTCGTGGAAGAACTGCTGCTGGTGGGCCGCGTCTCGCGCCAGGAGACGCGCATCGCCGTCATCGCCAACCGAGTGAAGGAACACACCCTCATCTATCACACCCTGCAGCGATTTCTTACCAGCCTGGGCATCCCCTTCCTCACCACCCTGCGCGACAGCCAGAACTACATCCGCGCCGCGGATCGCGGCCTGGGGCTCGCCGAACTGCCGCCGGCGCTGGTGGAAGTTGATCTCGAACAGTGGCAGCCGATCCTGCGCTGGCTGGCGCAGCAGTAACGGCCCTGCGGGTCAAACGTCTTGCAGACCCGCCGCCAGATCCGGATAGCGCAACGTCACCCCCAGTTCCACCAACATCCGCCGGTTGTCCATGCGGCGCGACTCGGTGAGATAGGACAGCATGGCCGGGCTCAGCTGCTGCATGGCCTGCGCCAGGGTCAGCGCCGGCGGGCGCGGCAGGCCGAAGCGATCGGCCACGGCATAGAAGTATTGCGTCATGGTGCCGTTGCGGCCGTCGCTGACGTTGTAGATGCGGTCGGCGCCGCCACGATCGGCGGCGGCGACGCAGGTGGCGGCCAGATCATCGGCGTGAATACGGTTGGTGTAGCCGCACTCCTCCTCGCGCAGCACCGGTGTGCCGGCCCGCAGCCGCTCCAGCGGCCAGCGGCCGGGGCCGTAGATGCCGCCCACGCGCAGGATGTTCACCAGCACCCCGCTCTCCCGTCCCCAGGTGCGCAGCACCGTTTCGGCATCCAGACGACGGCGGGCGCGATCGGTGCCGGGTGCCGGCGGCGTGTCTTCGTCCACCCAGGCGCCGTCGCGATCACCGTATACGCCGGAGGTGGAGATATAGATCAACCGCGCCGGGCGCAGGCCCGCCGCGACGAAGGCGCGCATGCGCGGATCGGTCTCGCCCTGCCCGGGCGGCGGCGCGAAGTAGTAGACTGTTGCACCATTGATGGGCAAGGTGGCGAGGGAGGCGGGGTCGTCGAGATCGCCGCTGATCGGGCTGATGCCGGCGGCGCTCAGACGGACAGCAGATTCTGCGCTGCGCGCTAGGGCCTGTACCGCAGCGCCGCGCGCCTGCCACAGACGGGCCACGCGCAGGCCGATATCGCCGCAACCGATGATAAATATCAAATTCACGGTTTATCTCCTTAACCGTTTAACGGATAATCCATACCTTTATGGTCAACAATAACCCAGTGGCAAGGTAGAGTTAATGAGCTTCAAAGTTCAGGTTGAACCCAGTGGTCACGAATTCCCGGTAGAGCAGGGTGAAGCCGTGCTCGATGCAGCCCTGCGCCATGGCCTCGCCTTCCCCTACGGCTGCCGCAATGGCTTTTGCGGTGCCTGCAAGTGCAAGGTGGTCAGCGGCGAGGTCGACTACGGCGACGAGGAGCCGGGCGCGCTCACCGAGCAGGAACTGGCGGTAGGCATGGCCCTGCCCTGCGTGGCCAAAGCCAGCTCCGACCTGGTGCTGGAGATCAAGGAAGTCACCGCCACCAAGGATATCCCGATCCGCACGCTGCCGGCCAAGATCGGCCGCATGGAGCAGCTCAGCCCCAACGTGATGGGCCTGTGGCTCAAGCTGCCGGAGGGCGACCGCCTGCAATATCTGGCCGGCCAGTACGTCAATTTCATCCTGGCCGACGGCAAGAAGCGCGCCTTCTCCATCGCCAACCCGCCTCACGACGACGAGTTCCTGGAATTCCATATCGGCCTGGTGCGCGGCGGCCGCTTCACCGAACAGGTGTTCAGCGAGATGCATGAAAAGGATCTGGTGCGCATCGAAGGTCCGCACGGCAGTTTCTTCCTGCGCGAGGATTCCGACCGCCCGATCATCCTGCTCGCCACCGGCACCGGCTTCGGCCCGGTGAAGGCCATCGTCGAACACGCCCTGGCCGAGGGTGTGCAGCGCCCCATCCACATCTACTGGGGTGCCCGCACCAAGGCCGACCTGTACATGCATGAGCGCGCCCTGCGCTGGGATCGGGAGTATGTGAACGTGCACTACCACCCGGTGCTGTCACGCCCGGCGGCGGAGGACCAGTGGGAGGGACGCACCGGTTATGTGCAGGAGGCGGTGTTGACCGACTTTGCCGACGTCACCGGTTTCGAGGTCTATGCCTGCGGTCTGCCAGAGATGGTGCTCGGCGCCAAGAAGGCGCTGACGGAGCGCGGCCTCGACCCGGAGCACTGCTACTCCGACGCCTTCGAGTGGGCCAAGGACTGACCTGTGCGCGGAGCGGCTCTGCCGCGATGGGGTGTGTCGACCGGCTCAGCACCTAATCGCGGCGTGCCGCTGCTACGGTTTCTTCGTGTTCCGCGTCACCAGCGGAAAGCGCTTCAACGGCACCACCGGTCCCGAACGGCCATTGCCGGTCACCAGGGCCAGGCCCTTGTGGTAGTAGTCGCGGGCCGTAGCCTCTTCCCCCAGCCGCTCCAGCAATTCGCCCAGCATGCGGTAGGTCTCGGCGCGCGCCTCCATGCCGGCGCTGGCCTCCAGGTAGGCACGGGCCTTGCCCCACAACTGGGCGCGCATGGCGAGACGCCCCAGGGTCAGCAGTAACAGCGGGTGGCGTTGGTGGCGCTTGAGCCACTCTTCCGCCGCGGCCAGCTGCTGAGTGGGATTCTTGCTTTCCGCCAGACCGTACAGACGCACCAGCTCCGCATCCCACTGCCGGCGCACCGCCTCGCGCAATAGACTCTCCGCCTCGTCGCCGCCACCCAGGGCAAGCAATCCACGCGCATAGGCGGCGAGCAGCACCGCCTGTTGACGCTGATGGCGTGGGATGCGCTCCCACAGCTCGCGCAGCTTGTCCAACTGACCGTGCTCATGGACCTGACGCAGCAGGGTCTCCCAAATGCGGCGCTCCAGCAGCTCCGCCGCGTCCTCTTCCAGCGCACGGCGCTTACGCAGCTCCGGCAGCAGCTCCACCAGTTCGTTCCAACTGCCCAGGCGCTCGTACACCTGCTGCAGCAGTTGCAGCACACGCACATTCTTCGGCGTCTTGCCGTGCAGATGCCGCAGGGTAGCCAGCGCCTGTTCCAGCTGGCCGCTGGCCATCTGCAATTCGGCCTGCGTCACGCCCACCGCCAGTTCGCCCTCGGCAGAGCTGCGATGGGCCATGGACAGGTGGTAATCGCGCCGCTCCTCATCGCCCAGCATCTGCGCCGCGCGGGCCGCCCCCAGATAATTGAGCAGCGGCGTTTCGCTGCGCTCGGCGTAGCGCGAGAGGTCGCGTTCGGCCTTGAGCCAGTGACCTTCGGCCAGGGCGGTGAGACCACGCGTGGTGACCAGGCGCGCACGCAAGGTGCGCCGGCCGCGGCGCCAGGCGCGTAACCGTCCCGGCAGGGCCAGCGCGCCGGCCACCAGGCGCAGGGTGGCATAGAACACCACGAAGCCCAGCAGCGCCACCAGCACCGCGAAGGTGAAGGAGGTCTCCACGCTCCACGGTCCGTAGTTGATCAGCACATAGCCGGACTCGCTCTGCGCCAGCAGGGCCAGGCCCACGGCGCCGACCAGGACGACGATGACGAAGAACAACAGCTTCATGGACGCGCACTCCGCTCAAGACGCACGCTGACCTCGCGCAGGGCATGCAGCGACTGATCGATGGCCGGCAATGGCGGCGCGATGTCGATGGCGGCGAGGCGTCCCAGGGCCTCACGCATGGCGAGGGTGGCGGGCGACTTGGCGTCATAGAAACGCTCCACCCAGCCGTCCGCCTCCTGCAACGCGGCGCGATAGGCCTGACCGTGGCCGCGCAACAGGGACAGGCGCGCCGTTTCCAGCTTGAGGCGCAGGTTCTGCCGCAGCAGCAGGCGCTGATCCGGCGTGGTCAGCGGCAGGCTGCCGGCGTCATGGCGGCGGATCACCACCAGGCTGCGGATATCGGACCACACGCTGCGCACAAAACTGCGCCAGCCGGCCGTCTCCTCCTCGGTCGCCACGGCCTCCTGCTCCTCGCGCGGCGCACCGGCCAGCACCAGGTCGTCCACCCCCTTGCTCAGGGCGCCCAGTTCCAGGGTGATGCCATCCACGTCCAGCACAGGCAGGGCGCGCAGGGCCTGCAACTCTTCGCTGAGCTGGGCACGCACCCGGGTCAGCAAGGGGTCGTTGAGCAGGGCGAGGCGCTGATCGGCCGCACTCATGGCGGCGATGGCGCCGACCACATCACGCTCCAGCAGCAGGCGGCGGTTGGCCATCTGCAACAGATAGTCCGCCTCGGCCAGCACCCAGGCGTGACGGTCACGGCCGAGACGCTCGTTTATCTTGTCCAGCGCATCGCCCAGCAGCCGGGTATCGCCGCGCAACTGCTCCAGTGCGCTGCTGTCCCGGGCCAGGCGTGCCGCCATATCCTGCTGCTGCGCCGTCAACTGCTCCAGCCGGGTGTGCAACAGCTGGTATTCATGCAAGGCCGCGGTGCGCTGCTTGTCCAACTGGGTCCACACTGCATAGCCGCCACCCAGCGCACCGAGCGCCAGCACCACCGCCAGCCAGGCCAGGCCCTGGCCGCCGCGTTGCGGCTCCGCGGCCGGGGCTGCCGCCATTTCTTCCGCCGGGGTCTGTGCCTCGGCCTGGGTAGATTCGTCCGGCTTCTGTTCCATTTCGCTCATCGCCCTTCTCCCGCGCGGCCCGCCCAGCGGGCCACCGCTTCCACCAATCCCGCATCGCTCGCCAGGGCGGCGACATGGGCCGGCTGTGAAAATCCCAACTCCTGCGCCAGTGCCGCGGTGCGTTCGCTCACCACCACCAATGGCAACTTCTTCAGCCGCGCCGCGTTATCGGCCCCGGCCAGCTCCAGCAGATTACGCAAACCCTCGCTGCTGGTCACCGTCACGATATCCACCGCGCCGGCCGCCAGTTGCGCCGCCAGCGCCGCAACATCCACCGCCGGCCGTACGCGCCGATACACCTCGGCGTAATCCACCGTGGCGCCGCGCTCGCGCAGCGCCTGCCCCAACAGTTCGCGCCCACCGTCGCCGCGGAAGATCACCACGCGCCGGCCGGCGACCTGTTGCAGTTCGGCCAAGGCGAGCAGCCCCTCGCTGTCGTAGCGCTCGCTCGGCTGCAGGTCCGGCCCGCGTCCGAGGCGCGCCCGCAAGGCGCGCGCACTGCCTTCGCCCACCACCGCCAGACGCAACCCCGCAGGCAGACCACCCTGCGCCCCGATCAGATCGAGGCCGTACTCCACTGCATTGGGGCTGACAAAGATTGCCAGATCATAGTGCGCCAGCCGCGCCACCGTCGCCAGAGGCGCCGTCATGTCGTGCGGCGGCGCGATGGCCAGCACGGGAAAGCGGATCGCGCGACCACCGGCCTGCTCGATCATGTGGCACAGCGTGTCGGCCTGATGCGCGGGGCGTGTCACCAATACGCCCCGCCCATGCAAATCAATAATCATGTCGCTTGGCGACTCCTTGTCCCCTCCCCCGTGCGCGGGGGAGGCCAGGGAGGGGGAAACGGACAGGGCCACGTTACCCTGTTGCCAGCAAAACGCCATCCCCCTGTCCGTCAGGCTGAGGCATACACCTCGCGCAGGATCACATCGGCGCCGCGCGCCAGCAGGTCTTCCGCCAGCACGCGGCCCAGCTCTTCGGCATCTTCCGGCTTGCCGCTGATGGAGCCGCGCACCACCTCGCCGCCGTCGGGCCGCCCCACCAGGCCGTGCAGCACGACGACGCCGTGGTCCAGCTCGGCATAACCGCCGATGGGCACCTGGCAGCCGCCTTCCAGCCGCGTGTTCATCGCTCGCTCCGCCTTGACGCGGGTGGCCGTCGGCGCATGGTTGAGCGGGGCGAGCAGGGCATTCACCTCGGCATCATCGGCACGGCACTCGATGCCTACCGCGCCCTGACCCACGGCGGGCAGGCTGACGGTGATGTCGAGCAGCTCGGTGATGCGGTTGCGCAGCTCCAGGCGGATGAGGCCGGCGCTGGCGAGGATGATGGCGTCGTATTCGCCGTCGTCCAGCTTCTTCAGGCGGGTCTGCACGTTGCCGCGCAGGAACTTCACCTGCAGATCGGGGCGGCGTGCCAGCAACTGGCATTGGCGGCGCAGACTGGAGGTGCCGACCACCGCGCCCTGCGGCAGGGCATCAAACGACTTGTAGGTATTGGAGACAAAGGCATCGCGCGGGTCTTCGCGCTCACAAATCACCGACAGGTGCAGCCCCTCGGGAAAGGCCATGGGCACATCCTTCATGGAGTGGACGGCGATATCGGCGTCGCCGCGCAGCAGCCCTTCCTCCAGCTCCTTCACGAACAGCCCCTTGCCGCCGATCTTGGCCAGCGGGGTGTCGAGGATCTTGTCGCCCTGCGACACCATCTTCACCAGCTCCACCTGGAGGCCGGGATGGCACTCCTTGAGCCGCGCGGCCACGTACTCCGCCTGCCACAGCGCCAGCAGGCTCTGGCGGGTCGCGATACGGATCAGGTTTTTTGCCATGGAATCAAACCCTTGTATTCTGGTGCGGCCGCCCCCGACAAGGGCGGGAACCGACCGATGGAATAAGAAGTCTCAATTGAGCGTCTGATCATACACGCCCGGCACGGGGCGGCCTATTGCACGGAAGGCGGTAGCGTACTTATCCTGGGAAAAATTCCGCATTCATTGATAGGTTTTTGCATGAACACAGCGTATCGCGTCCTGGCCCTGCTGCTGCTGAGCGCCACCCTGCCCGTCGCGGCCTGGTCCGATCTGGAGACCCCGGCCCACCACAACGACGCCACCGGCGTGGTGATCCCGCAGATCACCGACCTACGCCAGGAGGCCAGCCAGGCCCGCGCGCAGCGTCTGCCGATCCTGGTGATGTTTTCCTCCGACTACTGCCCCTACTGCTCGGTGGTCAAGAACGACTTCCTCAAGCCGATGATGTTCAGCGGCGACTACGACAAGAAGATCCTGTTCCGCGTGCTGGAACTGCGCGCCGGTGCCGACGTCATCGACTTCGACGGCAAGAAGGTCAACGTGTGGGAGTTTGCCGACCGCTACCAGGTGCGTGTCACCCCCACCCTGGTGTTCATCGACTACCAGGGCAAGCCCATGGCGCAGAAGATGGTCGGCCTCACCACGCCGGACTTCTTCGGCGGCTATCTGGACGACGCCATCACCACCGCCTACAACCACACCCGCAGCGGCACTACCTTCGCCTGCAAGGACGCCCTTACGCGGGTTGCCTGCTAATGGAATTGGGCCGGACCCGCACTGCCGCGCCAGTCCGGCCTACACGTCGATCTCCCCCGAACGCAACAACCTGCGCAACTCCGGCAAATGGCGTCGGCTGATCTCCAGCCGCTCCGCACAGTCCTTCAGCCTCACCCGCGCCGCGCCATTGCTCTCCTTCTCCAACCCCTCCAGTGCACTGCGCGCCACCAGGGCGTTGCGATGGATGCGCACGAAACGCGGTCCGTACTCGGCCTCCAGCGCGGTAAGCGAGTCCTCGATGAGCGCCTCGCCACGGGCGTGGCGCACCACCACGTACTTCTGTTCGGCGCGCAGGTAGATGATGTCGCCGACCGGGATCAGGGTGAGGTTGCCGTGCAGGGTACTGGACAGGTGGCTGCGTCCCTGTGGCTCCGGATCGGCGGCGGCCACCGCCTCCAGTTGCGGCGCGCTCAGACGCCGCGCCTTCTCCAGCGCCTGAGCCAGCCGTTCGGCGCGCACCGGCTTGAGCAGATAGTCCACCGCCTGCGCCTCGAAGGCCTGCAAGGCATAGTCGCCATAAGCGGTGACGAATACCACGGCGGGCCCTTCCGGCAGCCTGGCGAGATGCCGCGCCGCCTCCATGCCGTCCATGCCCGGCATGCGGATGTCGAGCAGGACCACTTCCGGATGCAGGCGGGAGCAGGCCTCCAGCGCGGCACGACCGTCGGCGGCCTCGCCCACCACCTCGGTGCCCGGCACCTCCGCCACCATGCGACGCAGGCGCTCGCGGGCCAGCGGCTCGTCGTCGACGATCAGCACGCGCATCACTGTTCGACCTTGCGGTAAGGCAGCCGCAACTGCACACGGTAGTGCCCCGCTTCCTCGCCGGCCTCCAGCGCGGCCGCGGGGCCAAAATGAAAGGCCAGACGTTGGCGGATATTCTCCACCGCGATGCGGTTACCGCTGCGTTCGCGCCCCTGCGCCGGGCAGGGATTGCTCACGGTGAGGGTGAGCGTGGCCTGTTCCAGCGCACCGCCGATGGTGACGGTGCCACCCTCGGGCAACTGCTCGACACCGTGATAGATGGCGTTCTCCACCAGCGGTTGCAGGGTCAGCGGCGGGATGGCCGCATCCGGCGGCACACCGTCCACCTGCCAGTCCAGGCGCAGGCGGGGCCCCAGACGCAACTCCTCCATGTGCAGGTAACGCCGCGTCAGCGCCAGTTCCTCCTGCAACGGGATCAGGCGGCGGCCGTCGCCCAGACTGGCGCGAAACAGATCGGCGAGGTCCTCGATGGCCGCCTCGGCGCGCGCCGCATCGCTGCGCGTGAGGCTGGCGATGGTATTCATGCTGTTGAACAGGAAATGCGGCCGGATGCGCGCCTGCAAGGCGGCAAAGCGCGCCTCGCTCTCCGCCACCAGGCGGCGGCGTGACTGATGGCTGACGTAGAAATAGCGCAGCGCCAGGGCGCTGACGATGGCGCCGATGGCGAAATTGCGCAGCACGAAGCCCGCATGGCTGCCGCCGTGCAGGCCAGGTTCGAGGATGAAGCGCCAGGCCAGTTCCGACAGCAGCAGGATCACCAGCAGCAGCAGACCATAGCTCACCAGCGCAGCAGCACGGTCGTTCAGACGCTCCAGCGCGCGCCGGCTGGCGCACAGCACCGCGGCGCCGGTCAGGCCCGCCCACTGCATGAACAGCGAGGTGAGCGCCAGGGTGTCCCACCAAGTGGCGCCCTGACCGAGCTGGGCCAGGGTGAGGATGAAGGCAAACAACTCCGACAGCACCACCACGGCAAATACCGCCGGCAAGCTGCAAAAATCCGGCAGGAAGAAATTGTCGTTGCGCGGTACGGAAGGCATGGGGGCCACAGGCATTCCCTGTCGTGGATGAATGGCCACCATCATAGCCCCATCGAGCCGGAGCGGGCATCCCCCGTCACCCCGCCCGGCGGTGATATACTGCGGCCCACTTCACGCTTCCACCCCCGAGCCATCATGAGCAACGAAAAAACCGTCGAAAAGCCCTGGACCGGGCGCTTCACCGAACCCACCGACGCCTTCGTCGAGGCCTTCGGCGCCTCCGTCGGCTTCGACCAGCGCATGTACCGCCAGGACATTCAGGGCTCCATCGCCCACGCCAAGATGCTGGCCCATGTCGGTGTGCTCAGCACCGCCGAGCGCGATGCCATCATCACCGGGCTGAACCAGATACGCGACGAGATCGAGCGCGGCGAATTCCAGTGGTCCATCGCCCTGGAAGACGTGCACATGAACATCGAGAAGCACCTCACTGACCGCATCGGCATCGCCGGCAAGAAGCTGCACACCGGCCGCTCGCGCAACGACCAGGTCGCCACCGACGTGCGCCTCTACCTGCGCGACGAGATCGACGTGATCGCCAAGGAGCTGAGGCGCCTGCAGAGCAACATCCTCGACCACGCCGCGCGCGAGGCCGACACCATCATGCCCGGCTTCACCCATCTGCAAACGGCGCAGCCCATCACCTTCGGCCATCACCTGCTGGCCTGGAACGAAATGCTGCAACGCGATGCCGAGCGTTTGCAGGATTGCCGCCAGCGCGTCAACTGGATGCCACTCGGCTCCGCCGCCCTGGCCGGCACCACCTATCCCATCGACCGCGAGTTCACCGCGCGCGAACTGGGCTTTGCGGGCATCTGCCGCAACTCACTGGATGGCGTTTCCGACCGCGACTTCGCTATCGAATTCATGAGCTGGGCCGCGCTGCTCTTGATGCACCTGTCGCGCTTCTCCGAGGAGCTGATCCTGTGGGCCTCGGCGCAGTTCCGCTTCGTGGAAATCTCCGACGCCTTCTGCACCGGCTCCTCCATCATGCCGCAGAAGAAAAACCCCGACGTGCCCGAGCTGGTGCGCGGCAAGTCCGGCCGCGTGTTCGGTGCGCTGATCTCCATGCTCACCATCATGAAGGGCCAGCCGCTGGCCTATAACAAGGACAATCAGGAAGACAAGGAACCGCTGTTCGACACCATCGACACGGTGAAGGGCTGCCTGCGCGTCTATGCCGACATGCTGGGCTACGCCGAGCAGGATGACGGCAGCAAGAAATACCACATCGTGCCGCGCAAGGATGTCATGCGCGAGGCCGCCCTGCGCGGCTTCTCCACCGCCACCGACCTGGCCGACTACCTGGTGCGCAATGGCGTCGCCTTCAGGGACGCCCACGAGATCGTCGGCAAGTCCGTTGCCTACGGCGTCCAGACCGGCAAGGACCTGTCCGAGATGACCCTGGCCGAGCTGCAGCAATTCAGCCTGGCCATCAAGGAAGACGTGTTCACCTACCTGACGCTGGAAGGTTCCGTTGCCGCGCGCAACCACATCGGCGGCACCGCGCCGGAGCGGGTGCGGATGGCGGTAGTGCAGGCAAGGGAGTTGCTGCACAGATAGGAAAAAGCCCGGGACCTGATAGGAGGCCCTGGGCTCTTCCCCGAACCCAGGGAGCCGCCGGGGATGCTCCTGACATGCTTTCCGCCACATCCAATCTTTATAGAACATCACTGTCCTCGACCACTGCGTTACCCCCCCGACTGAGTTACATCCATGACCCACGGAATCATGCTGACCCTGCTTGCCCTGCTGTTCTATGGGGCATGGGGCTTTTCGTACAAGCTGCTGTCTCTCAAACAGATACAGGGTGAATGGGTGGTGGCACTGATCATGCTGTTTGGCGCGATCATCTCGGCGGCCCTGGCCCTGGCGCGGTCGGAGCCCTTGCCTCTGGCAAAGATAGGCGAAAACCTGCCCTGGCTTGCTCTGGCCGCCTTCAGCGGTGCGGTAGGGAACATCTTGTTGGTCAAGGCCATGGCGGCGCCGGGGATCAGTTCGGGGGTTGCCTTGGCCATCTCAGGCGCCTATCCGCTGGTGGCCGCACTCCTCACCTACCTCTTTCTCGGCGAAAAACTTACCGGCACACAGGCCCTGGGCATGACCACCATCGTCTTTGGCGTCGGCCTGCTCATGTTAAGGGAGGTCTGAATAAGTCCATCCTGGACTTCTCAGCCCACGCGAACCGAAAAATGTGATTTTCGATTCGCTTCATTTTCCAACGACTTATCGTCGTCGGAACATGGCCCCGTGCCGGTGATTGGCGTAAACTTGGCCGCCTGTCATCGCTGGAAAACCTCATGAACATCGTCGTCGTAGATGCCGCCCGCCTCGCCGGCGAGGCCGACTTCCCCATGCTCGACGTGCCCAAGTACGGCTGGCTGCAGTTTCCTGCCCTGGAGGGCGCGGAGCTGGCGGAACGCTGCTGGCGCTCCGATGTGATCGTCACGGTCAGCACACCCATCGATCACGCCGTCATCGACAAGGCCTTCAAGCTGGCGCTGATCGTCGCGGCCGGTGATGACGCCAGCCATATCGATCACGCCGCGGCGCGCGAGCGCGGCATCACCGTCTGTCACCTCCCCGGCGCCAATCCGGCGGACGCCGCGCAGGCCGCGCGCATCTGCGGGCAGGTCATCGACACCATCGGCGCGTACCTGCGCAACACACCCATCAACGTGGTCGGTTGAATCATGGCGGAACTCGGCATCCTCAACACGCTGACCGTACTGCGCAAGGGCAGCTACGGCGTGATCCTCGACGGCGGCGCACTGGGCGATGTGCTGCTGCCGCTGCGCGAGGCGCCGGAGCCGTGCGCCGTCGGCGACAGCCTGGAGGTGTTCGTCTACATCGACTCCGACGATACCGTGGTCGCCACCGCGCAGCGGCCGCTGGCCCAGGTGGGCGAGTTCGCGCTGATGAAGGTGGCGTCCATGACCGAGTACGGCGCCTTCCTCGACTGGGGCCTGCACAAGAATCTGCTGGTGCCGTTTGCCGAGCAGAACGGCACCATGACCGTGGGCCGTTCCTATGTGGTGCGCGTCTACCGCGACAAGCGCACGGGCCGTATCGTCGGCTCGGCGCGGCTGGACAAGTTCCTCGACCGCACGCCGGTGGATTACACACCGCGCCAAGCGGTGGACCTGCTGATGTGCGAGCACACCGACATCGGCTACAAGGCGATCATCAACCAGCGCCACTGGGGCGTGCTGCACGACACCGACGTGTTCCAGCCGCTGCGCTACGGCCAGCGCCTCACCGGCTACATCAAGAAGCTGCGCGAGGACGGCAAGATCGATCTGGTGCTGCAACCGCCGGGCTATGCCAAGGTGGAAGGCATCGCCGGCGAGCTGCTGGAGAAGATCAAGGCTGCGGGCGGCTTCATCAACGTCACCGACAAGAGCGCGCCGGAGATCATCTACGCCCGCTTCGGCGTCAGCAAAAAGGCATTCAAGCAGGCGGTCTCCGCCCTGTACCGCGAACGCCTGATCACCATCGAGGACGACGGCCTGCGCCTGGTGCGCTGAACACTGCCCATCGCCCTTTCCCGTGGCACACCAACGGGAGTAGAATCCCCCCGCTACATTGTCCCTGTCATTTCTCAGCCGGAGGCTCGATGGATACCGTCATCAGCGCCGGCCTGCTGCCCCGCTAGACCGCCTGCCCGGTCTGGCCGCAGGCGCGGCCCATCTCAACATCACCACCGTTACGTCCGTGACGGGCGCGCTCCTGCGCCGGTCACAGCACTTCCCTGTTGAGAGGATGACACACCATGTTCAGCGATCTTTCCCTGCTCCAGCCGCTCGGCTGGAACAACGAGTTCACCCGCCAGCTCAGCCTGGAGCAACTGGAAACCCTGCGCCCGGCACGCGTCATTGGCGTCGAGCGTGGCCACTTCCGTGTGGATACCGGCACCGATATTGAAATCGCCACCCTGGCCGGCCGCTTTCGGCACGACCACACCGCTGCCCTCACCCAACCCGCCATCGGTGACTGGGTGCTGCTGACGGCCGAGGCGCCCAGCATCGTCGAACGGCTCGAACCGCGCACCCTGTTGCAACGGCGCGGCGCCGGCGGCAGCGCACCGCAGGCCATCGCCGCCAACGTCGACGTGCTGCTCATCGTCAGCGGTCTGGACGCGGAGTTCAACCTGCACCGCATCGAACGCTATCTGGTGCTGGCGGCGCAGGCGGGCGTGACGCCCCTGGTGCTATTGACCAAGGCCGACCTCTACCCGGACGCAGAATCGGCACTCGCCGCGGTCCGGCCGCGTCTGCCGCCAAGCGGGGAGGTGTTCGCCCTCGATGCGCTGCACGCACCGCTGACCGACCTGCTCGCGCCCTGGCTCGGCGTCGGCAACACGCTGGTGGTGGCTGGTTCCTCCGGTGTCGGCAAATCCACGCTGATCAATAACCTGGCCGGCACGGCGCTACAGGCGACCCAGGCGACGCGGCGCGACGCCAAGGGCCGTCACACGACCACGGCCCGGGAACTGATCCGTCTGCCCGGCGGCGCCTGCATCATCGACGTGCCGGGCATGCGCGAGGTGGGACTGCCACCCAGCGCCGGGGGTGTGGAAACGCAGTTTCGCACCCTGCATGAACTGGCCGGCCAGTGCCGCTTTGCCGACTGCGGCCACCAGGACGAGCCAGGGTGTGCCGTACAGGCGGCGCGTGAGCGCGGCGAGCTGGATGAAGACGAGTGGCAACACTATCGCAAGCTGCTGGCCGAGGAACGCCACAACATCGCCGCCCACGAACGCCACCAGCAGGAACGGGCCTTCGGTCGCCTGGTACGCGCGGTCGTCAAGGAAAAGCAGCGCCAGGGACGCCGCTAGGCGGCCCGTGGCCCGCCCCACAACCCCACAACCAGTAGGGGCGGGCCGCGGCGGCGATCCGGTACAATCCACGCCAGGAGACTACATGTGAAAAATGCCATCGACGCCCACCTCGAATTTTCCTTCAAAGGCGAGCACTACACGCTGTCCACGACCCTGAACCTGGACGCCTTGCCGCTGGACGAAGACACCTTGCCGGACTTTCATCATCTGCTGGCCCAGGCCAACGGCATCGACACCTATTCCTACATGTACGAGGTGCTTGAATCCTGCGACCTCGCGTTCAGCAACGCCAGCGGCCTTGCGGCCGAGTGCCTGCACGACGGCGTGTTTGACGTCGCCTGCTTCCAGGCACGGCGCCGCGCCCAACGGGACGCGGCCATCCTGGCGCCCATCGCCAAGCGCCTGCTGCACATTGACGACCTCGACAGCCAGCCTGCCCTCAAGCAGGCCTTGCTCGAGGCCTATCATGCCGGCCAGACGGCCGGCCACTGAATTCACGCACCACGGACCCCATCATGGCAGGCTCACTCAAGGATCAACTGCTCAAGGCCGGCCTGGTCAGCCAGCAGCAGGTCAAAAAGGCCGCGCACGAGAAGCGCAAGAACAAGGACGGTGACAAGCAGCAGCAGGCGGCCGCCGACGCCGCACGCCGTGCGGCCGAACAAAAGGCAGAGCGCGATCGGGAATTGAACCGTCAGCGTCAGGAAGAGGCCGAGCGCAAGGCCAACGCCGCCGCCATTCGCCAGCTCATCGAGGCCAACCGCCTCGACAAGACCGCGGGCGAGATCCCCTACAACTTCACCGACGGCACCAAGATCCGCCGCATCTACGTCACGGCGGAACTGCACGCCCAGTTGCTCAAAGGCACGCTGTACCTGGCCAAGCTGGGTCAGCGCCACGAGCTGGTGCGCCCAGACGTGGCGGAAAAGATCCGCGCGCGCGATCCCTCGCGCATCATCATGCCGGCGACGGACACCCAGGAGGAGCCGGCCGCCGATGATCCCTACGCCGCCTATCAAGTCCCCGACGACCTGATCTGGTAGCCCCTTGCGCCCCTGGCAACTGCTCGACAGCGCCGAGATCCCCGGCGACGGCACCGAACTGCGTCTGTATGTGCGCGGCGACGAGCACTCCATCACCATCGCCGGCAGCAGCGGCGAACTGATGGGCAGCCGCATGCACGGCTCGGAAGATGCCCTGGCGCAGCTGGCCTGTGCGCGTATTGCGCACAGCCCGGCGCCAACGGTGCTGATCGGCGGGCTGGGCTTGGGTTTCACCCTCGCCGCCGCATTGCACCATCTGGGAGGAAACGCTCAGGTGCAGGTGGCTGAGCTGGTGCCCGCGGTGGTGCAGTGGAATCGCACGCTGCTCGGGCACCACGCCGGCCATCCGCTGCGCGACCCGCGCGTCAGCGTGCATGAAGGCGATGTGGCGCTGCTGCTGAAGACCTCGGCCCATGCCTATGACGCCATCCTGCTCGATGTGGACAACGGCCCGGAGGGACTGACCCGTCACGACAACAACTGGCTTTATTCCGTCGCCGGTCTGGAGGCCGCCTTTCAGGCGCTGCGGCCCGATGGCGTGCTGGCGGTCTGGTCGGCCGGACCCGACGCCACCTTCGGCGAGCGGCTGCGCCAGCTCGGCTTCGAGGTGGAGGAGCGCCGCGTCCGCGCCCACGCCACACGCAAGGGCGCAGTCCATACCATCTGGCTGGCCGGGCGCGGTCCCTGACACTCGTCAGTTCCTGTGCCGGCGCCCGGCCGGCACAGGAAGCTTGCTACAATGCGCCGATGACCAGCCACCACACTGCCTGCGATCCGATCATCACCTGTGCCAACTGCGCCGCGCGCTGTTGCCGGCTGCAAGTCCTGTTGTTCGGCGACGACGCAGTCCCTGCACGCATGACCGAGGCCAGCGCTTGGGACGGCACCGTGATGCGCCGTCTGGCCGACGGCTGGTGTACCGCATTGAACCGCGACACCTTGCTCTGCACCATCTATGGTGCGCGCCCGGGGGTGTGCCGCGATTATGAGATGGGCGGTGCCGAATGCATCGCCGAACGGGCAGCGTAGAGGAGCATCCCGTTGACCACGCCGACTTTGGAAGAAAATATCCGCCTGCAACGCGAGATGCTCACCGGCCTGCTGGCCGAGGCGATGCATGCGCTGGCGCTGCGTTGTGCGGCCATGATGACTGACCGCGTGCAATTGGAGCGCGTGCTGGAACAGGCGCTGCCCGACCTGGCGCACTGCAAATATCTGTATGTACTCGATGCCAACGGCGTGCAGCTCACTGACAACATCACCGCCCACGGCCATGATGCCGAACATTACGCTCGCCACCGCATGGATCGGCCCTACATGCAGGGCATCATCGGCACGACCGACTTCAAACTTTCCGAGGCCTACATCAGCCGCAACAAGAAGCGGCCGTCACTCACCGCCATTCAGGTCATTCGTGATGCGACCGGCCAACGCATCGGCTTTCTCGGCGCCGACTACGACCTGCGCGAACTGCCGCTCACCGGCGACCTCTACCGCGAGCCGGACACCTGGCGCCAGATCAAGGGCGACCCGGCGATCCGCAGCGGCATTTTCCTGCACCAGCGCGCCGACAGTGCGATGGACCGGCAGCTGGACAAGGTGCTGCCCATCGTGAGCGAGCTGATCCTCGAGCACGGGGTATACCACGGCAAGCTGCACTTCTCTTCCAGCCGCGGCACCCTCTGGCATGTGGACGACCCCTTCGTCTACCGCCTGCTCACCATCGATCAGCTCACCGATCCCAATACCTGCCTCGCCTACCCGCGCCGCCCTTACCACCCGCGCGCCATCGTGCCCCGCGCCGACGTCATGCCGGTATTCGAGATGTTCCGCACCCTGCGCTTCGCCGATGAAAACATCTACCTGCGCGCCGGTTCGCTCAACATCGTCAACGGCATGGTCGGCCTCAATTTCTCCTGCGACGGCTCCCACTACATGCGCTGGGATGAATTTCTGGAGCGCAACACCGGGTTCTGGTTCGGCACGCTCAATAAATAGGGCGAAGCACGCTGTGGCGGGGCGTCTGGAACGCAGGGTCAGGCTCGGTCACACATCATCCAGGGAAGGTTCAGAGCTTCCCTAGCGCAGCGCCAAAGGCGGCGCCAACCCGATCAGCGACAGCAAGCCCCACACAGTCAGCGCCGTACCGCCGCACAGGTACAGCACCAGATAGAAATGGAAGGCCAGCGGATTGTCCACGCGATTGGGGCGGTACGCCGAGAATCCCCGTGAACCGGCTGGCAGCTCGCCGTGTTGCCAGCCGCGATACGCCACTGCAAGCACCCCCGCGCCCAGTGCCAGCAGAATCAACGCACCGATGGATGCGGGCATACGCTCAGCGCTCCTGCCCAAAGTGCCTGCGCCCCCACCCCAGCGCAATCATCACTGCGACGCTGAGCGCACCCGTCATCAGGATTTCGAATGGCCACAGATTGTGCGATGTGGGATCGCGCGCCACATCGACTATCAGACGCAGTACCACGAACGCCATCATCGCCGCAGGCACCGCTGCCGCCAACCGCCAACCGCCGCGCCAGCGCCACAGCCCCCATGCCGGCGCGGCAAAGCCGGCCAGGCCCAGGGCGAGCATGCCCAGCATGAATCCGTTGAGCAATGCGACGTCACCCGCACTGACCGGTTCCGCCATGCGCTCGCGATAGGCCTGTTCCTGTGCGGCCTTGGCTTGCGCGTTCATCCGCGTTACCCATTCCGGTGGGGATGCCGTTGCATCGGCCGCGCTACCCGCCGTCAGGTATCCGCGCCAGGTGGCGACGACAGGTGTGCTCTGGGCACGACCATCCCCTGCCGTGATGCGGATTTCATCGACCTCCTCGCCGGGCTGCATGAAGAAGAACCAGACCATGGCCTCACCGCTGCCCGAATAGCGCGGCGAAGGGCTGCTACCGACATTCACCCGCTTGCCCTGGAAATACGGTGCCACCCAGATACCAACAGGCGTGGCCGTGTCATAGGCCAAACGCAGGTAGAAATTCTGGTTGCGTGGCAGCACCACCTCATCACCCGCAGGCCAAGTCTCAACGACCCTCACCTCTGCGGCCAAGGCACTGCCCAGTGAGACGCCTGAGGCCGACACGATGGCGACGGCGAATACGAGATATATCAAACGCAGGGTAAGTATGTTCATCAAATAGGCCTAATGCGAAGCTCAGCCGAGCCGGAAAGGCGCTAGCCTTTTCGGCGTCGGCTGGAGCGCTTTGTTGGACGCCTACTTTGCCTGCTTCTTGCCGTTTTTCTCAACGAAGGCGGCAAACTGCGCGAGCGAAACTCCGTACCAATTCTTGCCGTTCTTTGGCGACCAAAGCACTCCGCTCGGCTTCACGCGAATATGACCCACGACCTTGCCATCGCCATCCACGATTTCATGGTCTTCGTACTTTTTGGGGCAGAACGAATTTACTGCCATTTCTTCTTCTCCTTCTTCTTCTACGTCAATCGACAGCCGCAAGCGGTTCTCCGGCTGCCCAACTATTATTCGGCGAATCATCCGCCGCATATGCGGACCGCATGCCCGCGCTGGATTTCGATATTACTTTCAACATCAATAGGTTTCTATCATTTCCTGTGTGGTTTCCTGCCGCTGATATGCCACTGAACGGCCGCATGGCGGCGGCACGGCTCCCGACTTATGGCTGCCATAAGTCCCATAACCCTCGCGTAGCCATCACGCCCCGCTGTCAGTGTTTTACTCACACCGTAAGCCTGTTAGATTAGACGCTGGCTGTCTTCCCGCCCTACTCCGAGGTTCATCATGCGGCGCTACCTGTGCGACGTTTGCGGCTATATCTATGACGAGCGCCTGGGCGACCCGGACGGCGGCATCGCTCCGGGCACGCGCCTGGAAGACATCCCCGATGACTGGGTTTGCCCCGAGTGTGGCGCCACCAAGGCCGCCTTCATCCTGATCACCGAGGAGTAGCGGCCAGCGCGCCGACAGATCATGAAACAGAACGTCCCGGTGGGTGATTTGCGCGTCGGCATGTATGTCGAGCTGCCGCTGTCATGGACCGAGCACAACTTCCTGCGCAGCAAATTCAAGCTCACCTCGCCGGAACAGATCGCCGCGATCCGCGCCCATGGCCTGCGCGAGGTGCCGGTGGATTTCGCGCGCAGCGACGTACCGCCGCCGGCCGCGCCAGATGCCCTGGGCCAACTGGAGTATGTCAGCCACAGCGACGCCATTGTCGACCCCACGGATCAGGCGCCGCCGCCGATCTGGAATCCCGCCACCCTGGTGCCGGTGGAACTGCGCGAGGCCGTGCATGACAGGCGCCTGGCGCCGGAGCAAAAGGCCAAGGCGGTATACCACCACAGCCGGGAGATGATGTTGCGCATGCTCGACGCGCCCAGCGCCGAGAATATCCGTGCCAGCAAGGAGGCGCTCAGCTCGGTCAGCGATCTGATTCTGCGCGATGATCAAACCGCCAAAAACCTGCTGCGCATCACGGCGCACGACTTCTACACCTATACCCACTCGGTCAACGTCGGCATCCTCAGCCTGATGCTGGCCAAGACGCTGTTCAGGGGCTCCGACGGCCATGACATGCAGGAGTTGGGCGCCGGCTTCTTTTTGCATGACCTCGGCAAGGTGATGGTGGACCCGGCGATCATCAACAAGCCGGCGCGACTGGATGAAGGCGAGATGCGCCGCATGCGCATCCATCCCTATCAGGGCTACAAATTGTTGCGCGATGCCGATGCCCTCACCGAGGAGTGCCGCATCATCGTCATGGAACATCACGAGTTGATTGACGGTGGCGGCTACCCCAAGCGTATCAAGGGCGATCAGATTCACATCTATGGCCGCATCTGCTGCGTCGCCGACGTGTTCGATGCGCTCACTGCCGAGCGCTCCTACAAAAAGGCGATGACGCCCTTCGACGCCCTGACCCTGATGCGCGACAAAATGCCGAACCACTTCGACCGCCAGCTGTTCAACACCTTCGTTACCCTGTTCCGCTGATCGCGCCGGCGGCGATTACGGCTAAACTGAGCCTACGTAATCCTTTATGCCAGGAGTTGCATCATGTTTCGCCCACTCTGTCTCGCTGCATTGACCTGCCTGGCCGTGAGCGGTGCGCACGCTGCCGATCTGGCCCGCGCCCAGACCATCGTCGCCAACAAGTGCCAGTTGTGTCATGGCATGGAGGGCGAAAGCTCCAACGCCATCTATCCACGCCTTGCCGGCCAGAACGCCGCCTATATCGCCAAGCAACTGGCCGACTTCAAGAGCGGCCGGCGCAAGGGCACCATGAATGAAATGGCCGCCGATCTCACCGAAGACGAGATGGTCGCGCTGGGGCAATACTTCAGCAGCAAGCCGCCGCAGGCCCATCGCGTCTCCGACCCCGAGCTGGCCGGTGTGGGCAAGTACCTCTATCACAACGGCAACAAGTGGTCGGGCGTGGCGGACTGTGCCTCCTGCCATGGCCCGGACGGCGCCGGCACGGATAAGCTGCCACGCATCGCCGGCCAGCACATGCGCTATCTGGTCACCCAGTTACATGACTTCACCAGCCGCGAGCGCACCAACGACAACGCCGTCATGCACTCCATCGCCTCCAAGTTGACGGAGATGGAGATCGAAGCCTTGGCACGCTACCTGAGCGGAAAATAGTCAGCCGGCCCAGCGCGCGACAGGAGAAGAGGGGATGAAGGTACTGGTCAACCTGCAGGTGGTGCCCATCGGCACCGAGGTGTCGGTGTCGCGCTACGTGGTGGCCTGCGGACAGGTGCTGACGGCCGCCGGCCTGCATCACGAACTGCACGCCAACGGCACCAACATCGAGGGTGAATGGGACGCGGTCTTTGCCGCCATCCGCCGTTGCCACGAGGCGGTGCACGCGCTGGGGGCACCCCGCATCCAGACCTTCATCTCCGTGGGCACGCGCACCGATCGCGAACAGTCGCTGCATGACAAGGTCGCCAGTGTCGAGCGGCTACGGACCTGAAATCCGCCGAAACGCCAAAGCCATCACACACCGCCGTCTCACCGCCGCGCGCCGTCTCGTTGTATAGTGCACCCCATCAACGAGAGCCCGCGCGGCGGGCGCATCTCTGCCTAACCGGGGCACGGAATGGATTTTCAACTCAGCAACATCACCATGCCGGTGGCCGCCCTGCTGGCCTCGCTCATCGGCGCCACCGCCACCATCACCGCGACACTGATCCAATTACGCATGGCCTGGAAGAAGGAGATGAAGGCGCGCGAGCGCGGTCAGCCGGTGACCAAACAGGCGCGACGCGGCCCGGTGGTCGCCATCACCGTGCTGCTCATCGCCTCGGCGGTGGGCGGCTTTGTACTGGCGCAATACCTGCACACCGGCAAGAAAAATGAGGCCGACCTGCTGCGCAGCGAATTCAACGCCAAGCTGGATCAGCTCAATGCCGCCGCCGAACGGCTGGAGCGCGCCGGCCCGGGCAGCGGGAATGGCGCGGGTGTCGCCACCGCCACGGTCACCCTGCCGCCCTGCGGCCCATGCAACGAACAGCCGCCCGAACGCATCACCCTGTGCGCCAGCGTGCCGGCAAACGCCACGGTCAGCCAGGTGTCCCGCTTCCTCCGGCGCGGCGAGGACGCACCCCAGGCCGCGGCCACGGCGGCAGACGCCACCACCGGCTACTCCGGCCAGGCGCAGGAGCGCCTGGAGTCCGACAGCAGCAAACTGGTCTGCCAGGACTACCTGCACGGTGACGCGACGCAGGCACTGACCCTGCGCATCATGGTGCATTACGAGGCGCCCCCCTGATGCCTATCCTGTTGTTCAGGCTGAACGGCGTGCCCGAGGACGAGGCGAGCGAGGTGCGCGCCCTGCTCGAGGCCCACCACATCGACTATTACGAGACCCAGGCCGGGCGCTGGGGCATCTCCGTCGCCGCCATCTGGCTGCGCGACGCTGACGACCACCGCGAGGAGGAGGCCCGCCGCCTCATCGACGACTACCAGGAACGACGCAGCCAATCCGCCCGCGCCGACTACGCGGCCCGGCAGCGGGAAGGCCGAGCGGAGACCCTCGCCGACCGCTTCCGCCACGACCCCGTGCGCCTGCTGGTGTACGCCGCCATCATCCTGGTGATCCTGTATTTCACCCTGGCGCCGTTCCTGCACTGGCGCTAGCCTTGCGCCCGCAATCCCCCCCGGCAAAATAATTTTTTCTGCCCCCCCTTCTTTTCCCCCCGGCGCTCCGCTATAAAAGCGGCGTCCGGGGCAGGATGCCGCGAGGCCCCTCCTGACAGACCTTCCGGTCTACCCTCGACAACCCCACAAGCAACAAGAGGTCCTTTGCGGAGCGTGTATGCGCGCAAACCTAGAGATCGGCAGTAGCGAAACTTCGGAACCCCATATATTCGGCCCCGCGCCTTCTCCCGCCGCCCGGCCCGTCGTTCCCCTCCCCGTCAGCACCCCGGCAACACAGCGTTTTCTCTCCGCCGGCACACACCGCCTGCTCCCGCTGACCATCGACGCCAAGCCGCTGTTCGACAGCCACGTCAGCGCCTGCGACTTCCTCGTCGCCGACCTCAGCTTCAGCAACAACTTCATGTGGCTGTCGCGCATGAGCGGCTTCTACCAGGTCATCGACGACTGCTTCTGCCTGTTCAGCCTGAACGGCAACCAGCTCGGCATGCTGCTGCCACCCATCGGCGCAGCACCGAATCAGGTGCGTGCGCTGCGCACCTGCATCGACATCATGGACAGCTACAACCACACGGCTGACGACGGCCGGGTGGACTTCGTCAGCCCGGAATTTGCCCGCCTGCTGGAGCTGGATAGCGATGGCCGCTCGCCGCACCTCGACGGCCTGTGGCAACTGGAACCGGCCTTCCCCGACTACATCTACCGCACCACCGATCTGATCGAACTGCGCGGCAACAGCTACAAGACCAAGCGCAGCGAGATCAACCAGTTCTGCCGCGCCCATCCCAACCATCGCATCGAGCCGCTGCACCGCGGCCACTGGAACGGCATGCGCGAGCTGCTCAGCCAGTGGATGCGCGCGCGCCTGGAAGGGCTGCACGGCACCGCCGTGGCCGACTTCATCGCCAGCGTGGAACTGGAACGGCAGGGCATCGAGCGCGCCCTAGCCCACTACGACGCCTTGGGATTGACTGGACTGTGCCTCATCGTCGACGGGCGCATCGAGGGCTACACCTTCGGCGAGCGCATCAGCAAGACCATGGCCAGCGTGCTGGTGGAGAAGACCAACTTCGCCATCCCCGGCGCGGCGCAATACCTGTTCCGCGAATTTGCCCGCACCTTCGCCGCCTGCGACTACATCAACGTCGGCGACGACCTCGGCCTGGAAAACCTGCGCCGGGTGAAGATGAGCTACCGGCCGGTGCTGTTCGGCGAGAAGTTCACGCTGAAACGCCGGGATCACATGTAGGGTGGCGATACCTCGCGCGAAACTCGAAACCGAGCCTCAAACCGGCAAGGCCGTCTTGTCCACCACCCGGCGCATCACGAAGCTGGAGTGCACCCCGCTCACCCCTTCGATGCGGGTGATCTTGTTGAGCAGCAACTCCTGGTAGGCCTCCATGTCGCGCACCACCACCTTGAGCTGGTAGTCGGCATCCTGGCCGGTGATGAGCAGACACTCCAGCACCTCCGGCAGGGCGGCGACCTTCGCCTCGAAATTGGCGAAGCGCTCCGGCGTGTGGCGGTCCATGGAGATGTGGATCAGCGCCATCAGGGTCAGGCCCAGGGCCTTGGCGTCGAGCAGGGCGCGATAGCCGACGATCAGCCCGGCCTCCTCCAGGGCGCGCACCCGGCGCAGGCAGGGCGAGGGCGACAGGCCGATGCGCTCGGCCAGCTCCTGGTTGCTGATGCGGCCGTCCTGTTGCAGGGCCTCGAGAATGCGGCGGTCGTAGCGGTCCAGTTCCATGAGGTCGGTTCCGAGTGACAAGTACAGGCTGATTATGGCGCCACATCATTATTTTGCGCAACATTATTGCCCGACATGCCAGATTAACACCAAACTTCGCAAGCACCTGCCGCCGTCGCAGGCGTAATCTTTCACCAACCCGCCAACATCGGGCCAAACCTGCCCAATCCCACAAGGAAAGGGCAACGGCAACGCCCCACAAGGGCCGCCCAAGCTGTCCGGCGCTACCCGCGCCCCTATTGTCACTGCGACACCAGGAGCAACCATGAAAGCCTTCGACCACCGCAAGTACCGCCCCGCCGCGCCGGTGGCCCTGGCCGACCGCCAGTGGCCCAACCGCGTCATCGAACGCGCCCCCATCTGGGCCAGCGTCGACCTGCGCGACGGCAACCAGGCGTTGCTGGAGCCCATGGACGTGGCGCAGAAGCGCACGCTGTGGGCCTTGCTGGTGCAGCTTGGCTTCAAGGAGATCGAGGTGGGTTTTCCCTCCGCCTCGCAGCCGGACTACGACTTCGTGCGCTGGCTCATCGAGGCGCGGCAGATCCCCGACGATGTCACCGTGCAGGTGCTGGTGCAGGCGCGCGAGGACCTCATCACGCGCACCTTCGAAGCCCTGCGCGGAGCAAAGCGGGCCATCGTCCACGTCTACAACTCCACCTCCACGGTGCAGCGCGAGCGCGTGTTCCAGATGGACCGCGAAGGCATCAAGGCCATCGCCGTGCGCGGCGCGGAACTGCTCAAGCGCGAGGCGGCCAAATATCCGGCCACCGCATGGACCTTCCAGTACTCGCCGGAGAGCTTTTCCAACACCGAGATGGATTACGCGGTGGAGGTATGCGATGCGGTGATCGACGTGTGGCAACCGACGCCCGAACATCGCTGCATCATCAATCTGCCGGCCACGGTGGAGAGCGCCACGCCCAACGTGTTCGCCGATCAGGTGGAGTGGTTCTGCCGTCACGTCAGCCGGCGCGACAGCATCATCGTCTCGGTGCACACCCACAACGACCGTGGCTGCGCCGTGGCGGCGGCGGAGATGGCGCTGCTCGCCGGCGCCGACCGCGTCGAGGGCACCCTGCTCGGCAATGGCGAGCGGACCGGCAACATGGACATCGTCACCATGGCGATGAACCTCTACAGCCAAGGCATCGATCCGCAGCTGGATCTGTCCAATCCGGATGCCATCATCCAAACCTACACCGAATGCACCGGGCTTCCGGTGCATCCGCGTCATCCCTGGATCGGCGAAATGGTCTATACGGCCTTCTCCGGCAGCCATCAGGACGCCATTCGCAAGAGCCTCAAGTTGCAACAGCCGGACGAGCCCTGGCAGGTGGCCTATCTGCCCATCGATCCGCGTGACCTCGGCCGCGACTACCAGGCGGTGATCCGCGTCAACAGCCAGTCGGGCAAGGGCGGTGTGGCCTTCGTGCTGGAGCGCGACTACGGCCTATCCTTGCCGCGCTGGATGCAGGTGGAGCTGGCGCAGGTGGTGCAGCGCGAGAGCGAACGGCGCAGCGGCGAGATCGACAGTGCGACGATCCATCACTTGTTCCTCGCCCACTTCGTTGCCGATCAGGCGCCGGTGCGCCTGCACGGTTACCGCCTCGACCGCGAGGGCGCCGTGGACAGCATCGCCGCCGACGTGGTGGAGCGCGGCGATGCCTGCACCCTCACTGGCCGCGGCGAGGGCGCCATCTCCGCCTTCGTCGACGCCTGGACGCGGCACAGCGGCGCGCAGGTCAACGTGGTCGACTACAGCGAACACGCCATCGGCAGCGGTACCAACGCCGAGGCCGCGGCCTATATCCAGCTCAACGTCGGTGGCCGCCGCTACAGCGGCGCGGCGCTGGACCACGACACCGTCAGCGCCTCGCTCAAGGCGGTGCTGTCGGCGCTGAACCGGGCACAGGCGCAGCAGACCGCAGCGGCATAAGCCCCCTCTGTCACAGAGGCGCAGGGCATTTGTAGGGTGGATAAGCGCAACGCATCCACCCTACATTTCTGCCACGATCTTTTATGGTCTTTGCGGTGAACTGTTTTTGCCGTATAGAATCTACCGAACAACCGTCCCACCGCAGGAAACCGTCATGTCCGATCCGCGCCGCACCCCGGGCAAGCCCATCGACCACAACAAACTGGACAAGATCGTGGCCAGTGCGCACAAGGAACGTGACAAGCGCCTGGAGGGCTACCGTGAACAGTCGCTGCGCCTGCACCCCTGGATCTGCGGCCGCTGCGGCCGCGAGTTCACCCAGGCCAACCTGCACGAGCTGACGGTGCACCACAAGGACCACAACCACGACAACAACCCGCCCGACGGCAGCAACTGGGAAAACCTCTGCCTGTACTGCCATGACAACGAACACCAGCGCTACGTCGACAAGGTGCGCGGCTACGACGGACTGGCCCCTGCCAAGCAGGAGGCCGCCACTTTCAATCCCTTCGCCAACTTGAAGGACATGCTGAAGAAAGACGGCGACAAGTAGGACATGACGGAAGACGCCCTGCCCATCTCCGCCCGCGTCGCCCTCCCGCTGCATGAAATTGACCTCGACGCAATCCGCTCCGGCGGACCCGGCGGGCAAAACGTCAACAAGGTCGCCAGCGCCATCCACCTGCGCTTCGACATCCGCGCCTCATCGCTGCCTGAATACTACAAGGAGCGCCTGCTGGCCCTGAGTGATCAGCGCATCAGCACCGACGGCATCATCGTGCTCAAGGCGCAGGAGTACCGCAGCCAGGAACAGAACCGCGCGGCCGCCCTGGCCCGCCTCCAGACCCTGATCCGCAGCGTCGCCGCCTCCCCCAAGGCGCGCAAACCCACCAAGCCCACGCGCGCGTCGCAGACCCGGCGCATGGACGGCAAGAGCCGCCGCGGCGCGGTAAAGGCATTGCGGGGCAAGGTCTCCACCTAGGAGGGTGGAACGCAGCGCAACCCATCATTTCCCGTGCATGATGCGACTGCTCGCCGCCTGTGCGACAATAGCGCCGCTCCGGCAACCGCTTTCCCGCCCGCCGGAGACAAACCTGATCGAACCCCGGGACATTGCTCCACTGGCCGCAACAACGCCAGCCTGCTGCCTTGTTCACTACAGTTACTGGAACACCGCCGTGCTTACCACCGCCAACATCACCATGCAATTCGGGGCCAAGCCCCTGTTTGAAAACATCTCCGTCAAATTCGGCGATGGCAACCGCTACGGCCTGATCGGCGCCAACGGCTGCGGCAAATCGACGCTGATGAAGATCCTCGGTGGTGACCTCGAACCCTCCGCCGGCAATGTCAGCCTCGACCCCAATGAACGCCTGGGCAAGCTGCGCCAGGACCAGTTCGCCTTCGAGCAGTACAGCGTGCTCGACACGGTGATCATGGGCCATGCCGAATTGTGGCAGATCAAGCACGAGCGCGATCGCATCTATGCCCTGCCGGAGATGAGCGAAGAGGACGGCATGAAGGTAGCCGACCTGGAGGTGCAGTTCGCCGAGTATGACGGCTACACCGCCGAGGCGCGCGCCGGCGAGCTGCTGCTCGGCGTCGGCATCCCCATCGAGCAGCACAGCGGACCGATGAGCGCCGTGGCGCCGGGCTGGAAGCTGCGCGTGCTACTGGCACAGGCACTGTTCTCCGATCCGGACATCCTGCTGCTGGACGAGCCCACCAACAACCTGGACATCAACACCATCCGCTGGCTGGAAGACGTGCTCAACGCCCGCAACAGCACCATGGTAATCATCTCCCATGACCGCCACTTCCTGAACTCGGTGTGCACCCACATGGCCGACCTGGACTACGGCGAGCTGCGCGTCTATCCCGGCAACTACGACGAGTACATGACCGCCGCCACCCAGGTGCGCGAACGCCTGCTGGCCGACAACGCCAAGAAGAAGGCGCAGATCGCCGAACTGCAGACCTTCGTCAGCCGTTTCTCCGCCAACGCCTCCAAGGCCAAACAGGCCACCTCGCGCGCGCGGCAGATCGACAAGATCAAGCTGGAAGAGGTCAAGCCATCGAGCCGGCAGAACCCGTTCATCCGCTTCAACCAGGAAAAGAAGCTGTACCGCAACGTGCTCGAGGTCGAGGGCCTGTCCAAGGGCTACGACGGCAAGCCGCTGTTCGACAATCTCAACCTGCTGGTGGAAGTGGGCGAGCGCATTGCCGTCATCGGCCCCAACGGCATCGGCAAGACCACCCTGCTGCGCTGCCTGGTCAATGACCTCGAATCCGACCGCGGCCACATCAAATGGTCGGAGAACTCCGCCATCGGCTACTTCGCCCAGGACCATGCCGCCGATTTCGCCAACGACATGACCCTATTCGACTGGATGAGCCACTGGGCCAAACCCGGCGACGACGAGCAGGTGATCCGCGGCACCCTCGGCCGCCTGCTGTTCTCGCAGGACGATATCGGTAAATCGGTAAAGGTGATCTCCGGTGGCGAACAGGGCCGCATGCTGTTCGGCAAGCTGATGCTGCAGCGCCCCAACATCATGATCATGGACGAACCCACCAACCATCTGGACATGGAATCCATCGAGTCGCTCAACCTGGCGCTGGAGAACTACGATGGCACGCTGATCTTCGTCAGCCACGACCGCGAGTTCGTCTCCTCGCTGGCCACGCGCATCATCGAGTTGACGCCCAATGGCATCGTCGACTTCAGCGGCACCTATGAGGACTACCTGCGGAGTCAGGCGATCGAGTGATATCTGTTGGGTAGTATGCCGTCTGAATTGCCTTAGGACTTGTGCGCTGCGCGCGGATTATTTGGGTCGGGGTTCCGCCCCCGTCAAAATCTGCGCGCAGCGCACCTTGACTCAGCGGCGTTTCAGAGCGCACATCCGCCCGCGCTTGGTATACTCCCCCATCATGTCTGCCCCCTGGTTCGTCTACCTGCTGCGCTGCGCCGACGGCACGCTGTATACCGGCGTGACCACCGACGTGGCACGCCGTGTCGACGAGCACAACCATAGCGACAAACGGGGCGCGCGCTACACCCGCGCCCGCCGTCCGGTGGAGCTGCTGTACTGCGAGGCCACCGATAATCGCTCGGCGGCCTGCAAGCGCGAAGCGGCGATCCGCCACTTAAGCCGCAGCGCGAAGCTGGCGCTGGCACAAGGCACGACCGCATCATGACCCAGCCCCGGCTCTATTCCATCGTCGAAGCCCCACAACATCCCCAGTGCAGCGCCATGTATGCGCGCATGGGTTTCGCCGAACTGCGCTTCGACAGCCAACGCAAGGCCATCGCCGCACTCAAGCAGCAGCCGCCGGCCTATGTGGTGGCCGACTTCATCTACGCCTTCAGCACCTACTATCAGGCCACCAACATCAGCAACCTGGACGTGCTGCTGCATTCGCTGGTGAAGTATGCGCCGCAGGCCCGGGTCATCGTGCTGGCCGGCAAGGACGACCTGCCGCACGTGACTAAACTCAATGCCATACATCCCCTGCATGCCGTGTTCACCTATCCGGTGAGCGAGGCACAGATCGAGGCGGTGCTGATCTCATGAGTACGGACGACACCCTGACGCTGCGGTACACACCGGAGCAGATGGAACACTTCTGCCGCCACCTCGCCACCCACGCCCTGGGCAGCGAGCAACACCTCGCCGCCCTTACTGCCTTGCAGACCTTCATCGCTACTGGCGCCGACGCCGGCGTGCAGGCGCGCCCGGTCTACATGGCAATCCGCCAGTTACTGGAACGGCATATCGAGCAGGCGCGCGCGACCCTGTTGCAGCAAAACATGCAACGGCTGACACAAGCCTTGTTGCAACAGGAGGTGACGGCCATCGCCGCACTTTATCGTCCGCTATCGCGCAGTGGCTTCTGGGAGATACTGAGCCGCTGTGCCGCTACCTTCGACGATACGACGCTTGCGACGCTGGCCCACTGGTCACGGCAGTGGGTGGCGCAGGCACGGCAGCGTGGCGAACAGGCCAGCGGCTTTCCCGACGCCATGGATTTCCACAAGGCCGGCATCGATGTCGCCGAGTACACGGCCATGACCGACGTGGCGCGCTGTCTCGCAGGACTGTCGCCGTGACGCCGGCCATCAAGGCCGCCAAGGCCGCGCGCATCACCTATACCCTGCACAGTTACGCACACGACAAGGCCGCGGCCTCCTACGGCGAAGAGGCCGCGGACAAGCTGGGTCTGAGCAAGGCGCAGGTGTTCAAAACCTTGTTGGCGCAGTTGGACAGAAAGGAGCTGGTCGTTGCCGTCGTGCCAGTGGCGCAGCAGCTCAACCTCAAGCAGCTCGCCGCCGCACTTCATGCCCGCAGCGCGGAGATGGCGAAGCCGGTCGAAGCCGAGCGCGCCACGGGCTATGTGGTCGGCGGCATCAGCCCGCTGGGCCAGAAGAAGCGCCTGCGCACCGTCATCGACGACTCGGCACTCGGACAGGCCACGGTGTATGTCAGCGCAGGGCGCCGCGGTCTGGAGATCGAGCTGGCGCCGCACGATCTCGCGGCACTCACACAGGGCGTGTTCGCCGCCATCGCCCGCTGAGACTTCTCTGGCGTGACGCTGGCGAAAGCCGCCGTAGGCGCCGATAATTAGGCGTCGCCACCAAGCCGGTACCGACCCCATGCCCACCGCCCCCCAGCAGCCTCTCCCGACACGCATCACACCCGGCTTTGCCGCGGCGCTGGACAAGTTCGACCTGAGTACGCTGGAGAATGAGCCTGGTGCGGTGTATGCCCTCGATCAGGAGTTGCGGCTGTGCTACTTCAATCCGGCCTGGTTCGAGTTTGCGGCGCAGAACATGGGGGAGCCGGCCATCTCCACCCGCTTCGGCCTGGGCACCACGCTGCAGCATGCCATCAGCGGCCCGTTGCAGCACTTTTATGTGGAGGCCTATACACAGGTGCTGCGTGAGGGCAGTGCCTGGCAGCACGACTACGAATGCTCCAGTGCGGAAGTCTTGCGTCGCTTTCATCAAAACAGCTACCCGCTGACCAACCACACAGCCGTGATCGTCATCAACAGCCTGACCATCGAACAACCACACCCGGCCGCCGATGCAGGCCCGCAGGCCCCCGATGAAAGTCGTTACCGCGACAGTCACGGCCTGCTCGTGCAGTGCAGCCATTGCCGCCGTGTACAGCGGGCGGCACAACCGGGGCACTGGGACTGGGTGCCGGACTGGGTGGCGAAGCAGCCGCCGCGCACCAGTCACTCCCTGTGCCAGCCCTGCTACGACTATTACTATCGCTTTCGCCGCTAACCGCCGTCGCTGTGGCAAAATTGCCGACCATGAACGCCTCCGACCTGCACCACGCCTTCGTGCCCCTGGCCCGTGAACTGAACGGGATCGACACCCCGGTATATGACGACTGCGGCAAAAACCCGCTTGAGCCCATCATCGGCCTCGGCGCCTCCGACGTGCGCGTCGCCTTCTTCGGCCGCGACCCCGGCCGCGACGAGGTGCAGCACGGCCTGCCCTTCATCGGCGCCGGCGGCCAGAAGGTGCGCGGCGCGCTGTACCAACACCTGTACGGCAAGCCCTTGCCCGACTTCGCTGCCTCGGTGGAAGTGGGCAAGATGTTCTTCTGGGCCAACACCGTTCCTTACAAGCCCATCGGCAACAAGGCCTGGTCGACCAAGGTAAAGAAACAGTTCCAGCCCCTGGTGGCCGACCTGCTGCTGCACACCTGGCAGGGCCAGGACATGATTACGCTCGGGCGCGAGGCCTTTCTCTGGTTCGCCCTCAATCAGGACAAGGCGGTGCAGGCGCAACTGGAAGCGTACTGGGAACGCGAGGACCGCTTCGAGCAGCACACGGAGATCATGCTCGCCGCCCGCGACGGCACCCGGCGCCGCCTGCGCCTGCATCCGCTGCCGCATCCCTCACCACTCAATGCCACCTGGTACAAGCGCTTTCCCAGCCTGCTCTTGGCGCGCCTGCGGCAATTGCAGGTGAGCACCGATAACTGGCGCATAAGATGAGGAGAACCACGCCGTGAGCGACAGCCTGGAAGACCTGCGCCAACGCCTCGCCCGCTTTGCCCAGGCGCGCGACTGGGAGCAGTTCCACACCCCCAAGAACCTCGCCATGGCCCTCATCGCCGAGGCCGCCGAGTTGGTCGAGCATTTCCAGTGGCTCACCGCCGAACAGAGCGAAACCCTGAGCGCGGAGAAGCTGGAAGAGGTGCGCCTGGAACTGGCCGATATCCAGATCTATCTGATCCGCATCGCCGACCGTCTCCACGTCGATCTGATCCGCGCCGTGGAGGACAAGATGGCACGCAACGAACAGCGCTATCCGGTGGACAAGGTCAAGGGGAGTGCCAGGCGGGCAGAAGAATACAAGTAAGGAGGCTCCGAACTTATTCAGAGCTTCCGTAAATCATCGCGCGGGGGGCTGTTGCCAGGCCGTCACAAATTCCGCACCGTCTCGAAGAACTCCCCCACCGGTATGTAGTGACTGCCATCGCAGGAAAAGGTCATGCCGATGAGGCCGTTGATGAGATTCAGCGAGCCGTTGCGTAGGTAGACCGACTGATCCTTGAGGCGCAGGCGGCGGAACTCCGCCAGAATCGCCGGCACGATGGCGGCGGCGATCAGCGGCCGATCGATGGCCACCACCTGATCGAAGCCTGCCAGGAAGTCCGCGGCAAACACCTCCTCGCCGACGAATACCCGATAGCGGTAGGGGTCGTTGTACAACCAGCAGGTGAGCTGGTTGCTGGAGAAGTGGATCTTGGCGTGGAACACGCCGTGGCGGGTGAGCAGGGCCGCCACCGTCGCCATCAGGTCATCGATGCGGGTATCGAAGAGGCTGGCCGTCCGGGTCTGTTCGAAGACGAAGCGGCGCACGGACGGGTCGCCCTTGATCTGTAGCCAATGTTCCGCCATCGCTGTTCCTCCGCCGTTAACAACATGCTAACAACGGGTTTTACAAAGCATTTTTCGGACCAACGCGATTGCCATCCTGCACGCCGCCGTGTAACTGCCCCTGATACATAGCGTTTCCGCTCATCTGCCGGTATCCTTTCGGAGTAACTTGCGGGAGGGAGGCCATGTCTGAACGCATAGCAGCGCCCCATGTCGGTGCGCCTGATCCGGAACAGCGCACCTCACCCATCCTGGAAGAAGCCGACGAGCGCTACGCGGAAGGCGTCCAGCAGCTGGGCGAAGCGGCGATGTGCCAGTTCAACGGCATCGCCTCCCAGCGCGGCGATTATGTGTGCAGCGGCGATGAGCTGCTGCGTTGCCAGGATGGTTTCTGGCTGCGCTTGGGCTCCTGCGATCCCGTGAACCCCTGACAGGCATCATGAGCGGCGACAACACAGCGGCCCACTCCGACAACGAAATCGACTTCAAGGCGGTACGCCACCGTTTCCTGAAGCTCAACCACGCACGCCTGGAGCGCGCCCGGGACGCCCTGCGCGAGCGCCAGCGCGACGTGCTCGATGTACTGCCGCTGCTGTTCCACATCAATCACCCCATGCTGCCGGGTTTTGCGTCCAAGGATGCCCCGGCAGGGCTGGCCGGCCACGAACCGGCCCGGCGTGAGCTGGAGGTTGCCCGGCGTCTGGCGCGCAGCTTTGAATACAAGCGCCTGCGCCAGCGCCACTTCCCCATCCTCGCCCTCTACATGATCGGCAGCCCGGGCAGCATTGCCTATTCGGAAGAAAGCGACTTCGACATCTGGGTGTGCCACGACCCGGCGCTGAGCAGCGCGCAGCTCACCCAGCTGCAGCAGAAGGCCAGCGCCATCGAGGCCTGGGCGGCCACGCTGGACCTGGAGGTGCATTTCTACCTGGTCAATGTGGATCGTTTCCGCAGCGGCGAGGTATTGCCGCTGTCGGAGGAAAGTTCGGGCTCGGCCCAGCACAACCTGCTGCTGGAAGAGTTTTACCGCACCGCCATCCTCATCGCGGGACAGGCCCCGCTATGGTGGCTGGTGCCGCCGTCGCGCGAAGGCGATTACGACAATTACGTGCGTGAATTGCAGGACAAGCGCTTCCTGCATGCGCGCGATCATCTCAACTTCGGCGGCCTTACCCATGTCCCGGCCGAGGAATTCTTCGGCGCGGCGCTGTGGCACATCTACAAGGGCATCGACTCCCCCTATAAAGCCGCCCTCAAGTTGCTGCTGGTGGAGTGCTATGCCAACGAGTATCCGCACATCGACCTGCTCAGCCTGCGCTTCAAACAGGCCTTGTATCGCGGCGAGGAAAACGTCAGCCGCCTCGATCCCTATCTGATGATGCTGGAGAAGGTGGAGGAGTATCTACAGAAGCGGAACGATACTCCGCGGCTGGAGCTGGCACGCCGCGCCTTCTACTTCAAGGCCGGCGAACGCCTCAGCGAGGAGCGCCGTGACGACACCTGGCAACGCGAGCTGTTGCTGCCACTGGTGCGCGGCTGGGGCTGGCGCCAGGCGGATCTGACCCTGATGGATTCGCGCAGCACCTGGAAGGTGCAGAGAGTCGCAGAGGAACGGCGCCTGCTGTTCGATGCCCTCACCGTCAGCTACCGCTTCCTGTCCGACTTCGCACGCCGCTATGCCGGCCTATCGCTGATCAGCCAGCGCGACCTGACCATACTCGGCCGCAAGCTCTATGCCGCCTTCGAACGCAAGGCCGGCAAGGTGGAGCTTCTCAACCGTGGCATCAATGCCGATCTGCGCGAGGCCGCGATCACCGTCGAAGAGTTGCTGGATGATCAGCAGCAGGCCGGCTGGCAGCTGTACCGCGGCACCCTCACCTCAGAAGAGATGCGCCAGGCGACGCCGCTCAAGCGGGCGCGCAACATCATCGAGTTGGTGGCTTGGTGCTATTTCAACGGCATCATCGACCGCCACACCGTGGTGGTGCTCTATCCCAAGATTACCCAGCTCACATCCAACGAGCTGAAGGCCATCGTCGAGCGTATGCATACGTTGTTTCCTGCCGGTTGTCTCGACACCCGATCCCTGGAGGAATACGCCGGCCCGGCGCGCATCGTGCACAGCGCCCTGTTCGTCAACAACGAACTGGATTCATTCACCTCGGCGAGTCTTGGGCAGTCCATCTCCAGCGGCCGCCCCGATGCGCTCAGCTACGGCGGCACCGGCAAGAATCTGGTGCAGACCATGGATCTGGTGATCGTCACCAGCTGGCGTGAGGTGCTCACCTACCACTACCGCCGCGGCAAGGGCCTGATGGATTTCTTCTGCGAATACTTCAAGTGGGCGCCACCCTCACGCGGCGAGGCGCCGCCGCGCGTCCAGGTATTCGGTACCAGCGCCCAGCGCGGCCATATCGCGGCGCAGCGCATCGATAAGCTGTTCCATGATCTGGTGGCCGCCTGGTACGGCGCCAAGGCGTTGCAAGGGGCCCGCTACGTGGTAGCAGTGGGGCGCGGCTATTATCTGTTGTCCTTCGAAGGGGATGTGCTGCAATACGAGGCCCTGCCTGCCGAAAGCAATCTGCTCTCTGCCCTTGGCCGTCCCAGCACCAGCTTCCGGCCGGTGGTGCTGGACCCGCATACGCTGAGCGACTCGGTACTGCCGCTGATCTACAGCCGCAATCGCAGCGGCTGGGTACAGTTTTTCTACCGCCCGCTGGGAGACGTGGTGGAGGTGTACGTGATCGACGAGCGTGGCTCGCTGTTCCATGAAACCTTGCCGTTCTACGACGCCAAGCTGCTGCTCAGCCAATACAGCCGCTTCTTCGACGCCATACTCAATCGCATCAATTTCCTGATGCAGGAAGGCCAGCAGATGAGCGGCGCCGACGGCGTCGAGTTCCATCTCATCGGCCGCGACAGCGAGAACCGTCTCAAGCTGGAACGGCAGATGCCGGAGTTCCGCAGCGCCTATCAGCAGTATGTCAGCTTGCAGGTCATCGTCGACCATGACGAAAATGGCAAGACCATGTTTACCCTGTACTGCGGCGAACGCGAATTTTCCACGCTTGAATACGGCGCCGATCTGTTCTCCGCAGTGGTGCGCCATGTGCTGGAACTACGCCGCAGTGGCCAGCAGTATCCCATCTACATCACCGACATCGGCATGTCACGCGCCGTGCTGGGCGAGCAGGGCGTGAACAAGGTGCAGACCATCCACTTCCTCAGCTACAAGCGCCGCATCGAGAACGAATTGAATCGGGTGCTGCTCGAACAGGCGTAGCAGCCGAATCCTCACGTCGTGCGCCGAAAGGACTCGGCTGCCACATCAGTTCCCCCGCCGCACCTCTTCCAGAATGGCACGGAACTCCACACTCCAGCGCCGAAACAACTGCTTCAATTCGTCGTTGTGCGCCAGCGCATGCAGCTCTGCCGGATTCGCCGTGACCAGCAGGGTTTCCTCGCCTTCGGCGAAGATGGTAACGGGCCAGGGCAGATAGGGGATGAGGTGCGGATAGCGCTGCGACAGTTCGCGCAGCTCATCCGGCTTGGCGAAGAACACCAGCCGATACATGTCCGTCGTGAAGCCGCTGTCGGTCAAGCCGATATCCACGCGCTGCACACGCGATACGGTGTAGCCATGACGCGTGATGACCTCCTGCAATGTGGCCATGGTTTCGGGGAAGGCGTGACTGGAGCGCACCATGAACAATTCATCGGCCAGGGCCGCGGCCGACCAACCCAGCCACAAGGTGCATAACAACAAGGTGGCGCGCAGCGTCATAGCGAGGCCTCCTCCATGATGCCGAGATAAAGCTGGTACATCTCTTCGCAGGGCTTATCCAGTTCGGCGTTATTGAACAGGCGGCTCAGATATTTCGGGTTGATGCTCATCATCTTGACCTGTCCCTCGCGCTCCACCACCGTGATGCGGCACGGCATAAACAGGCCGACGCGGGGGTCGAGCTGCAGCGCCTGATTGATGAAATTGAAATTGCAGAAATAGACGATGTGCGCCTCCCTGCTCTCCTCCGCTGCGGCAAACAGGCCATTCTCCAGCGACTGCTCACGGATGATGCGGAAGTTTTTGCCCACGGCCGAGCGCTTCACCGCCTCCACGGTTTCGTCGAAACTGTAGGGCGACTCCATCTCCAGCACCGGCGTATCGTCGTTGCCGGGTTTCCAGCCCGGGGTGGCGGCAAAGGAACGCACATAGGCAACCACATCGTCGATGTCGCGTTCGCTCAGCCCCTGCTTGATGAATGAGATCATCGGGGTGCCGTCACGACCGTTCATCAGCGTGGACTTGATCATCTGATCGGACGCCGCGGTGAGAAAGCCGGGATTGTTCAGGGCCGGGGCAATGATGGGCAGGTCGCGCGGGCGCGAAAAGGTGACGCCGGTACCGTGCCCGCCCTCGCCGTTGGCGCCGTGGCACACTGCACAGCGTTCGGCAAACAGCGCCTTGCCGCGCGTCGCATCCCCCTGCACCGGCTTGGCCGCGAGGGCAACCACCTTGCTGCCCGCCGGCATCCAGCTGCGCAGGTGGCCGATGATGGCCTTGACCTCGGCATCGCGCAGATGACTGAAACCCGGCATCACGCGGCCGGGGCGGCCATGGCGGATGGTGGCCGCCAGGTACTCATCGCTGACGCTGGGCAGAAAACTGGGCAGGGCCAGCGGCACGCCCACGCCACCGCGACCGTCGGCACCGTGGCAAACAGCGCAGTTCTGGGCATACAGCTCGGCACCGCCAGGGGCGGCCATCGACGGCAAGGTCAGCAGACTCAACAGCAGCAACAAGACTACCCGCATCACTTCTTCCCCGCTTTTTTCGTATCGTGCCTGTCCGGCCGGCAGCGGCGACAGGCATTGAGTTATCTCCCTGGGGCACCCATTGTCGAACATCAGCAACCAGGGATACAAGCCGATGAAACCCATAGCGGAGTCCTGCCTGCAAAACCGTGCCCCGCTCCTCGCCGTGCTGCGCGAGGTCCTGGCAGGACGGAGCCGCCTGCTGGAGATCGGCAGCGGCACCGGTCAGCACGCCGTCTATTTCGCCCCCCAATTTCCCGGGCTCACCTGGCAGACCAGCGACCTGGCGGAAAATCATCCCGTCATTCATGCCTGGCTGGCCGACGAAGGCACCCCCAACATCCTGCCGCCACTGGCACTGGACGTACGCCGCAGCCCGTGGCCTGAACTCCAGGTGGATGCGGTGTTCAGCGCCAATACCGCCCACATCATGGGCTGGGACGCAGTCGAGGCCATGTTTGCCGGGGTAGGCAGGATACTGGAGGCGGGCGGGGTATTTGCCTTGTACGGGCCATTCAACTATGGCGGTCAGTACACCGCCGCCAGCAACGCCCGTTTCGACGCCTGGCTGCGCCAGCGCGACCCGGCCAGCGCCGTGCGCGATTTCGAGGCCCTGGACAGGCTGGCCTGCGCTGCGGGCATGACCCTGTGGCGCGACTATGACATGCCGGCGGACAACCACACCCTGGTGTGGTGCAAACTGCCCTAGGCTGCACGCCCTACAGGGCCACGGTTTCACCGCATTGCGTGGCCAGCAGCTCGGTCAGCACCGGCACCAGCCCCGCGCCGTCGCTGTCCCGCACCCAGCCGCCCGCCGCCGCGTCCCAATTGAAATGAAAACCGCCGCTGCGCGCCGCCAGCCACAACTGACGTACCGGCGTCTGCCGGTTGAGGATCAGCTGCGAGCCGCCGCTGCAATGCAGGGTCAGGATGCCGCCGCTGCTTTCATAATCGATATCGCTGCCGGCCGCATCCAGCGCCTCCTCGATGGCGCGCAGGGTATCGTCGATGCGGCGGTTGAAGGTGGATTCGCTCATGCTTTCCATGGGGAAGACTCCTGAAATCGGCTGACTGTTGCGGGTATACTAGCGCTTCTTATCCTGTCGAGGCTCCTCTGCCATGCGCTTTTGCTGGGGACAATACGCCCTGTGGGCCGTCATCGCCGTGCTCGGCATCATGAGCATGCAGAGCGGTTGTGGCGCGCGCGGCGATCTCTACCTGCCGCAGGACAGCCAACAACAGCAGCAAAAATAACCCCTGCGAGATCATGGACCATTTCACTTTCCGCGCCGGCCGCCTGTTTGCCGAAGAGATCGATGTCACCACCCTGGCGGAGCGCTATGGCACGCCCTGCTACGTCTATTCCCGCGCCACCATCGAACGCCACTACCGCGCCTTCGATGCGGCCCTCGCCGGCACCGAACATCTGGTCTGTTATGCGGTAAAGGCCAACTCCAACCTCGGCGTGCTCAATGTGCTGGCGCGCCTCGGCGCCGGCTTCGACATTGTCTCGGTGGGCGAACTGGAGCGGGTGTTGGCCGCCGGCGGCAACCCGGCCAAGGTGGTGTTCTCCGGCGTCGGCAAACGCGCCGATGAAATGCGCCGCGCGCTGGAGGTAGGCATCCACTGCTTCAATGTCGAATCGGAAGCCGAACTGGAACGGCTCAACCGTGTCGCCGGTGAAATGGGGCTACGCGCGCCGGTATCGCTGCGCGTCAATCCCGACGTGGACGCCAAGACCCATCCCTACATCTCCACCGGCCTGAAGGAAAACAAGTTCGGTGTCGATATCCAGGCTGCACCCGCGGTCTATGCCCGCGCTGCCGAGATGCCCCACATAGAAATCATCGGCGTGGACTGCCACATCGGCTCACAGATCACCGAGACCCGCCCCTTCGTCGATGCGCTGGAGCGCGTGCTGGCGCTGGTGGATACCCTGTGTCAGCGCGGCATCGCCGTGCGCCACCTCGACCTGGGCGGCGGCCTCGGCATTACCTACCGCGACGAGACCCCGCCGCTGCCCGGCGACTATGCCGCACCGCTGCTGGACCGCCTCGCCGGCCGCGACCTCAAGGTGATCATCGAACCGGGCCGCGCCATCATCGGCAACGCCGGTGTCCTGCTCACCCGCGTCGAATACCTCAAACATACGCCGCACAAGAATTTCGCCGTGGTGGACGCGGCGATGAATGATCTCATCCGCCCCACCCTGTACGAGGCCTGGATGGCCATCGTTCCCGCCGTGGCGCGCAATGATGCCCCGGTTCAGCACTACGACATCGTCGGCCCCATCTGCGAAACCGGCGACTTCCTCGGCAAGGACCGCGAACTGGCGCTAAGCGAGGGTGACCTGCTGGCCGTACGCTCCGCCGGGGCGTATGGCTTCTCCATGAGTTCCAACTACAACACCCGGCCACGCGCCGCCGAGGTCATGGTGGACGGCGACAAGAGCTATCTGGTGCGCCAGCGCGAAACCCTGGCCGCGCTGTACGCCGGCGAGAGCCTGCTGCCGGAATGATGGAGCGGGTTGCCGAACCCGAGTTGATGGACGAAGCGGCACAGGCGCATGCCTACGCCGAGGCCGACTTCAGCGCGCCGCACCAGCGCTTCATCGAGCTGTTCCGCATGCAATTCCCCGGGCTGGCGCCGCAGGGCGCCGTGCTCGACCTCGGTTGCGGACCCGGCGACATCACCCGCCGCTTCGCCCAGGCCTTTCCCGCCTGCACCCTGCATGGCGTCGATGGCGCGGCAACCATGCTGCGCCATGCCGCAGCGCTGCAACGCGGCACGGCGCTGGAATCGCGCATCCGTTACATCCACGGCTATCTGCCTGGCGCGAAGCTGCCACACGCGCGCTACGCGACCATTATCAGCAACAGCCTGCTGCATCACCTGGCCGATCCGCTGGTGCTGTGGCAAAGCATCCGCGCTCACGCGGCGCCCCATGCGGCGGTATTCGTCATGGACCTGATGCGCCCGGACAGCCGTGCCACGGCCGCCGCCATGGTGGAGCGGTACGCCGTTGGTGAGCCTGAGGTGCTGCGCCAGGATTTCTATCACTCGCTGCTCGCCGCCTACACGCCGGACGAGGTTGCCGCACAACTCGCCGCCAGCGGCCTGCACCTTGCCGTCACCGTGGTCAGCGATCGCCACTACACCGTCAGCGGATACCTGCCATGAGCGAACGCTTTGAAAATCCGTCCCATGAAGAAATCTGCCGGCGCCTGCGCCAGATCCGCACGGTCGCCGTAGTCGGCCTGTCGCCCAAGGCCGACCGTCCCAGCTACGGCGTGGCGCAGGCCCTGCAACAGTATGGCTACCGAATCGTGCCGGTGCGCCCGGCCGTCGCCGAGGTGCTGGGCGAGCGCGCCTACCCGGACCTGCACGCCGTACCCGGCACCGTCGACCTGGTGGATGTGTTCCGTGCGCCGGAATACGTGGATGAGATCGTCGATATCTGCATCGCCCGCAAGGTGCCGGCGCTGTGGCTACAAGAGGGGGTGGTCAACGAGGCGGCGGCGCGGCGGGCGCAGGCGGCCGGCATCTGGGTGGTGATGGACCGCTGCATCTACAAGGACTATCTGGCCTGCGGCAGCGCCCTTTCCAACACTGGCGACTAAGGGTAACCTGAACCTCCATGCACCTTCCCTTCGTCAAAATGCACGGCCTGGGCAATGACTTCGTGGTCATCGATGCCTACCGCCGCGACGTTCAACTCAGTGCCGAACAGGTACGCTTCCTTGCCGACCGCCGCTTCGGCATCGGCTGCGATCAACTGCTGCTGGTGGAGCAGCCGACCCAGGCCAGCGTCGACTTCCGCTACCGCATCTTCAACGCCGATGGCGGCGAGGTGGAACAGTGCGGCAACGGCGCGCGCTGCTTCGCCCGCTTCGTGCGCGACGAGGGGCTGACCGCCAAGGACGCCATCGTGGTGGAAACCGCCTCCGGGGTGATCACCCTGTACGTGGAGGGCAACGGCGAGATCCGCGTCAACATGGGCGCGCCGCGCTTCGACCCGGCGCAGATTCCGTTCACCGCCGAGGCCGAGGCCGACAAATATCCGCTGGAGGTCGGCGGCGAACCGCTCACCCTCGGCGCGGTATCCATGGGCAATCCCCACGCCGTGCTGCGCGTGGAGGACGTGACCACCGCTGCGGTGGAACGGCTCGGGCCGCTGCTGGAATCTCATGCGCGCTTCCCGCGCCGCGTCAACGTCGGCTTCATGCAAATCGTCGACCGCGGCCACATCCGCCTGCGCGTATTCGAACGGGGCGCCGGCGAAACACTGGCCTGCGGCACGGGTGCCTGCGCCGCAGTGGCGGTGGGCAGGCGCTGGGGAGAGTTGGACGACACCGTGCGCGTCGACTTGCCGGGGGGCAGTCTCACCATCCATTGGGAGGGCGGCGCTGCGCCGCTGTGGATGACGGGGCCGGCGACACGGGTATTCAAGGGGGAGATCGATCTGTGAGCACACAACCACTGGAAACCAATGCCGTCACACTGAGCGACGCCACCGTCGCCGACTACCTGCGCCGCCATCCCGATTTTTTCCTGCGCCACGACTACCTGCTCACCGACCTGGAACTGCCGCACGATGCCAAGGGCGCGGTGTCGCTCATCGAACGCCAGGTCGCGGTCCTGCGTGAACAGCGCCAGGAGCTCAAGCGCAAGCTGCAACATCTGACCCAAACGGCGCGCGACAACGAGCACCTGCTGGAGCGTATCGAGCAACTGATCCTCGGCCTGCTGGAAAGCCGCGGCAGCGAGGCGCTGCTGCGCCGCCTGCGCGAGGGCCTGCGCGAAGATTTCCATGCCGATGCGGTGGAGTTGAAGCTGTTTGCCGGTGACGGCACGAAGGCGCGCGAATCGTTTACCAAGGTGATCGAACGCGGTGAACCGGTATGCGGCCACATCGCCCCGGCACAGGCGCAGTTCCTGTTCGGCAAGGCGGCGGATGAGTTGGCCTCCGGCGCGGTGATTCCACTGTTCGCACCAGACAGTGGGCAATGCCTCGGCATGCTCGGCATCGGCAGCGTCGACCCGCGCCGCTTCCATGCCGAAATGGGCACCACCTTCCTGCGCTATCTCGGCGCCGTGGTGGCGCGCCTGCTGCGTCTGGACAGCATGGCCTAGTCCGATGCACGACGCGGCGCTGGCATGGATCGAGCGCTACGCGCAGCACCTGCGCCACGAACGCCGCCTGTCGCCCCACACCCTGGACAACTACCTGCGCGATCTGCGCCACCTGAGCGACTTCTGCGCGCGCCAGGGCATTGCCGACTGGTCCGCTCTGAGCGCCCCGCAGGTGCGCGCCTACGTCGCCTGGCGCCACCGCTCCGGCATCGGCGGCAGCAGCCTGCAACGGGAACTGTCCGCCATCCGCAGCTTCTTCAATTACCTGCTGCGCGAGGGCATCGCCGGCCACAATCCGGCACAGGACATCCCGGCACCGAAGAGTCCGCGCAAACTGCCGCAGACCCTGGAAGTGGATCAGGCGGCGCACCTGGTGGAGATCCCGGGCGACGATGATGACGCCGTGCGCGACCGCGCCATCATGGAACTGATGTATTCCTCCGGCCTGCGCCTGGCCGAACTGGTCGGCCTGGACTGCAGCGACGTGGACATGGCGGACGCCACCGTGCGCGTCACCGGCAAGGGCGCCAAGACCCGCATCCTGCCCGTCGGTCGCAAGGCCCTCGCCGCCCTGCAGGCCTGGCTGCAACGCCGTCACCTGCAGCCCGGCGCCGCCGCCACCATGGCCCTGTTCCTCGGCCGCGGCGGCCGGCGCATCGCCGCCCGCACGGTGCAGGAGCGCCTGCGCCGCCATGCCCTGGCCCAGGGCCTCGCCGTACCCGTGCACCCGCACATGCTGCGCCACTCCTTTGCCAGCCACATGCTGGAATCCAGCGGCGACCTGCGCGCGGTGCAGGAACTGCTCGGCCACGCCAACATCGCCACCACCCAGATCTACACCCACCTGGACTTCCAGCACCTGGCCAAGGTGTACGATGCCGCCCATCCGCGGGCGAAGAAGAAGGGCACTAGCTAGACCGTGCCTCGCCGCTGTCATGCATTCATGGCATCATTGGCGCACTGACCCTTACCGATTAGCCACCCATGAAACGACTGTTGCCCGCCCTGCTGCTGTGTGCCACCTTCATCGCCCCACCCGTGCTGGCTGCCGGCGGCGGCGCCCCCGCCGGCCCCTACCTGGCCCTGGAGCCGGCCATCGTGGTCAACCTGCAAAGCGCCGGCCGGGTGCGCTTCATGCAGGTGAAGGTACAGGCCATGAGCCGCGATCCCAAAGTGCTCGCCGCACTGAAGGAACATACCGGCCCGGTACGTCATACCCTCATCACCCTCCTGTCGGCGCAGAGCGTCGACGGCATGCACGATGTACAGGTTAGAGAGCAGGTGCGGCAACAGGCGCTGGACGACCTGCGCACCGTGCTGGAAACCCATGCCGGTCTCAAGCGCGACAGTCTCGAGGCCGTCTACTTCACCGACTTCGTGATTCAGTAGCAAACTGCGAGAGCCTGCTTGGCCCCTGCAAAAACAAAGGCCGGGTTGCCCCGGCCTTTGTCATTTAACGCTCCCGGCAACGCTTATTCGCCGCCGCTCACCTCGAACATCACGCTGCCCGGATCAGGCACTACGGTGGGGAAACCAAGCACCTTCCACATCTGCATGCCGCCGCGATAGTAGTGGATGCGCTCTGCCGGATAACCGAGATTCACCAGATTCTTGATGGCGCGCGGCGACTGGCCGCACCAAGGGCCGTTACACCACAGCACGATCTCCTTGGCATCGGTGAAATCCCAGTAGGCCGTCTTGTGCTCACCAAACCAGTCGCCAAAGTTACGCTCCAGCGAACGACGGAAGCCACCGACATTGGGGCGACGTACTGCACCGAGCAGTTTGAAGGCCTTTTCGACGTCGGCGGCGGTGGGGATCTCGCCGAACACGGTGAACGGGATATTGACCGAGCCAGGGATGGTGCCGGCCATGTACCAGGAGGGCAGGCGCGAATCGATGAGCACGCCCTTGCCGGTGTTCACCATCTGTTCCATGAAGTCCAGCAACTCCAGCTCGCCCACCGCATGGATGCCCGGCAACGGCACGTTGGGCTGCAGGCAGAAGGGCGGACACTTGCGCGAGGTCTTGCCCCAGGCCGCATCGACAATATGGTTGGGATCCTGATCGCGCTGGATCACAAAGGGCTTGCCCTCGTGCAGCACCGTCACGGTATCACGGCCCTCGGCGATCTTGACGTCCACGGCCAGGGCGTTGCCCCACCATCCGCTTGCCAGCACCATGGCACAGACTGTCAATATATGTTTCATTTTCATCATCGTCCCCCGGACCCTTCGCCTGCCGCTATTTCTTCAGCAGGCTGGTAGTCGTTTCGCGAATGTTGGATATCTGGCCATTGCCCTGATAGGACTCGAATACCTTGGCCTTGTCCTTGTCATTCAACTTTGAATAGAACATATAGGTGCCGAAGTAGCTGCTCTTCAGCGCCGCCTCGAACTGTTCCTGCGACAGATTGGGAGGCAACTCCTCGCCCAACCCCTGCCCCGCCGCCGACCATCCCTGTTGCGGTTTCGATTCCTGCGCCGCCGGTGCCGGCGCCGTGCGCGCTGCCTCGCCGCCGCTCAGCGCCTGGGTCTCCGCCTTTAGCGCCTTGAGGTAATCGTCATCCGCACCATGGGAAACGGCAACCATCCCGATGCCGGCCAGCAACAACAAAAGTTGCCCCGCCGTCTTCATCCGCATGTGCGTTCCTCCTTAACTGTACATAGCCCCCCGCTCGAACGTCACACGTGTTCTGCCGCATCACTGCCGCGCCGCGGATCATTCGTGCTTAACACTAAGGCGCGCCGTAGATTTGCGCAACACTATTAGAAACTGCGTAAATGCTAAAACGTAAAAACCCGGCAAGAGCCGGGTTTTCGGTTCAGTCGCGTATCCCCACCTTATTGATGGTATGGCACACTCAACTGGTGCACGGCCTCGACAAAGGCGGCGGCGTGTTCCGGGTTCACATGCTGATGGATGCCATGACCCAGGTTGAACACATGGCCGGAACCCTGGCCGTAGGCGGCAAGGATGGCGGCTACCTCGGCGCGGATGCGTTCGGGCGAGGCATACAGCACGCAAGGGTCCATGTTGCCCTGCAGGGCCACCTTGCTGCCGACGCGGCGGCGCGCCGTGCCGATGTCCACCGTCCAGTCCAGACCGAGCGCATCGGCGCCGGCCTCGGCCATCGCCTCCAGCCACAGGCCGCCGCCCTTGGTGAACAACACCACCGGCACCTGGCGGCCGTCGGCCTCGCGTTTGAGGCCGGCGATGATCTGGGCCATGTAGCGCAGGGAGAATTCCTGGTAGTCGCGCGGGGTGAGGGCGCCGCCCCAGGTATCGAAGATCATCAGCGCCTGGGCGCCCGCATCCACCTGGGCGTTGAGGTATTGCGTCACCGCCTGGGCGGTCACATCGAGCAACTGGTGCATCAGCGCGGGCTGGTCGTACAGCATGCCCTTCACATGGGCAAACTCCTTGGACGAACCGCCCTCCACCATGTAGGTGGCCAGGGTCCAGGGGCTGCCGGAAAAACCGATCAGCGGCACGCGGCCGTTGAGATCGCGGCGGATGGTGCGCACCGCATCCATCACGTACTTCAACTCCCCTTCAGGGTCCGGCACGAACAGCTTGGCCACATCGGCGGCGCTACGCACCGGGCGGTCAAAGATCGGCCCCTCACCCTCGGCAAAGCGCAGGCCGAGACCCATGGCGTCGGGCACGGTGAGAATGTCGGAGAACAGGATGGCGGCGTCGAGCGGAAAGCGGTCGAGCGGCTGAATGGTGACCTCGCAGGCCAGCTCTGGATTCTTGCACAGGTCCATGAAGCTGCCCGCCTGGGCGCGGGTGGCGCGGTACTCGGGCAGATAACGCCCGGCCTGGCGCATCATCCATACCGGGGTCACGTCCACCGGCTGCTTGAGCAGGGCGCGCAGGAAACGATCGTTTTTCAGTTCAGCCATCAACTAAAACCCTCTGTCGCAGGGACGCGGAGACGCAGAGGGTTTTATCGCTCGGCAACCATCACGGCAATTGCCGCGATCGTGTCGCAATAATTTGCTCTGCGTCTCTGCGTCTCCGCGACGGTTTGAATCAGACGTTCAGGTAGTCCAGGATGCCTTCGGCGGCCTGGCGACCTTCCCATACGGCGGTGACCACCAGGTCGGAGCCGCGCACCATGTCGCCGCCGGCAAACACCTTGGCGTTGGTCGTCTGGTATTTGTACTGGCCGTTGGCCGGTGCCTTGACGCGGCCGCGCTCGTCCACCTCGATGCCATGCTGGGCGAACCAGGGCTGCGGGCTGGGGCGGAAACCAAAGGCGATGAGCACGCGATCGGCGGGGATGATCTCTTCCGAACCGGCCACCACCTGCGGCGTGCGGCGGCCGCGCGCGTCCGGCGGCCCCATCTCGGTGGTGACCACCTTGACGCCCTCGACGCGTTCCTCGCCGACGATCTCCACCGGCTGCCGGTTCCACAGGAACTGCACGCCTTCTTCCTTGGCATTGGCCACCTCGCGCTTGGAACCGGGCATGTTGGCCTCATCGCGGCGGTAGGCGCAGGTCACTGCCTTGGCGCCCTGGCGGATGGAGGTGCGGTTGCAGTCCATGGCGGTGTCGCCACCGCCCAGCACCACCACGCGCTGGCCCTTCATGTTGATGTAATCGGCCGGGTTCTTTTCATAGCCGTGGCAGTGATTGACGTTCGCAATGAGGAAGTCCAGCGCGGCGTGCACGCCGGGCAGGTCCTCGCCGGGAAAACCACCCTTCATGTAGTTGTAGGTGCCCATGCCGAGGAACACGGCATCGTATTCACCCATCAACTGCTCGAAGCGGATGTCCTTGCCCACCTCGATACCGAGGCGGAACTCGATGCCCATGCCTTCCATCACCTCGCGGCGACGCTTGACGATGGTCTTCTCCAGCTTGAACTCGGGAATGCCAAAGGTGAGCAGGCCGCCGATCTCCGGATGACGGTCGTACACCACCGCCTTGACGCCGTTGCGTGCCAGCACGTCGGCGCAACCGAGGCCGGCAGGACCGGCACCGATCACCGCCACGCGCTTGCCGGTGTCCTTGACGCGCGACAGGTCCGGGCGCCAGCCCTGGGCGAAGGCGGTGTCGGAGATGTAGCGCTCCACTGCGCCGATGGTCACCGCACCGAAGCCGTCGTTCAACGTGCAGGCGCCTTCGCACAGGCGATCCTGCGGACAGACGCGACCGCAGATTTCCGGCAGCGAGTTGGTGCGGTGCGACAGCTCGGCGGCCTCGTTGATGTTGCCCTCCGCCACCAGCTTGAGCCAGTGCGGAATGTAGTTGTGCACCGGGCACTTCCATGAGCAGTAGGGATTGCCGCAGGCCAGGCAGCGATCGGCCTGGGAGGCGGCGCCGTCCGTGTCGAACTGCCCGTAGATCTCGGCGTATTCCTTGATGCGCACCTCGACGGACTTCTTCTCCGGATCGATACGCGGCACTTGCAGAAATTGGAAAACGTTACCCATGACTATTCGCTAATCCCGTATCAGTTACGCCGCGCTCAACAGCGTGCCCAGCAGGCTGTCGATCTCCGATGCCTTGGGCTTCACCAGCCAGAACTTGCCCACCATGTCGGCGAAGTTGTCCAGGATGTACTGGCCCCAGGCGCTGCCGGTCTCAGCCACGAAGGACTCGATCGTCTGGCGCAGGTGGGCGCGGTGCGCCTCGGTCTTCTCGGTGCCGACGCGATGGATATCGATCAGTTCGTGGTTGTAGCGATCGACGAAACCGTTATCGAGGTCCAGCACATAGGCGAAGCCGCCGGTCATGCCGGCACCGAAGTTGAGGCCGGTCTGGCCCAGTACCGTCACTACACCGCCGGTCATGTATTCGCAGCCGTGATCGCCGACGCCTTCCACCACCGCCGCAGCGCCGGAGTTGCGCACCGCAAAGCGCTCGCCGGCCAGGCCGGCGGCATACAGCGTGCCGCCGGTGGCGCCATACAGGCAGGTGTTGCCGATGATGCTGGTCTCCTGGCTCTGGAAGCGACTGCCCTTGGGCGGATAGATCACCAGCTTGCCGCCGGCCATGCCCTTGCCGACATAGTCGTTGGCATCGCCTTCCAGCACCATGTGCAGGCCGCCGGCGTTCCACACGCCGAAACTCTGGCCGGCGGTGCCGGTGAGGCGCAGCGTGATGGGGGCATCGCTCATGCCCAGGTTACCGTAGCGCCTGGCGATCTCGCCGGACAGGCGCGCACCGATGGAACGGTTGACGTTCTGCACCGCGTAGTGGAATTCGCCGCCCTTCTTGCCTTCGATGGCGGGCAGGCAGTCGCGCACCATCTGCTCGGCCAGTTCGGCCTTGTCGAAGGGCTGGTTCTTCGGCGCGGTGCAGAAGCGCGGCTTGTCCGCCGGCACACCGCCGTCGGACAACAGAGGCTGCAGATTGAGGCGCTGCTGCTTGGAGGTGGTGCCCTGCATGATCTCCAGCAGGTCGGTGCGGCCGATCAGCTCCTCCATGGAACGCACGCCGAGGCGGGCCATCCATTCGCGCGTCTCGCGGGTGATGAACTTGAAGTAGTTCATCACCATCTCGGGCAGGCCGATGAAGTGCTCGGAACGCAGCACCTTGTCCTGGGTGGCAACGCCGGTGGCACAGTTGTTCAGATGGCAGATGCGCAGGAACTTGCAGCCCAGCGCCACCATCGGGCCGGTACCGAAGCCGAAGCTCTCGGCGCCCAGCATCGCCGCCTTGACCACGTCGAGGCCGGTCTTGAGGCCACCGTCGGTCTGTACGCGCACCTTGTCGCGCAGATCGTTGGCGCGCAGGATCTGGTGGGTCTCGGTCATGCCCAGTTCCCACGGCGAACCGGCGTACTTCACCGAGGCGAGCGGCGATGCGCCGGTGCCGCCGTCATAACCGGAGATGGTGATGAGGTCCGCATAGGCCTTGGCCACACCGGCGGCGATGGTACCGACACCGGCCTCGGCCACCAGTTTCACCGACACCAGCGCCTGCGGATTGACCTGCTTGAGGTCGAAGATCAGCTGCGCCAGGTCCTCGATGGAATAGATGTCGTGATGCGGCGGCGGCGAGATCAGCGCCACGCCGGGCATGGCGTAGCGCAGCTTGGCGATCAGCTTGTCCACCTTGTCGCCGGGCAACTGGCCGCCTTCGCCGGGCTTGGCACCCTGCGCCACCTTGATCTGCAACACCTCGGCGTTGACCAGGTAGTGCGGCGTGACGCCGAAGCGGCCGGAGGCCACCTGCTTGATCTTCGACATCTTCTCGGTGCCGTAGCGCGCCGGGTCTTCACCGCCCTCACCGGAGTTGGAACGGCCGCCGAGGCGATTCATCGCCGTGGCCAGCGCCTCGTGCGCCTCCGGCGACAGCGCACCCAGCGACATGCCGGCGGAGTCGAAGCGCTTCATGATCGCCTCTTCCGACTCCACTTCCTCGATGGGGATGGGCTTGAGATCGCTGCGCAGCTTGAGCAGGTCGCGCAGCATCGCCACCGGGCGCTCGTTCACATGCCGGGCGTATTCGAGGTAGTCCTCGTACTTGCCGCTGCGTACGGCCTTGTGCAGCGCCTGCACCACATCCGGGTTGTAGGCGTGGTACTCGCCGTTGTGCAGATACTTGAGCAGGCTGCCCTGCTGGATCGGCTTGCGCGGATTCCACGCCTCCTTGGCCAGCAGTTGCTGATCCTCTTCCAGATCGGCGAAGTGGGTGCCGGACAGACGATTGGTGGTGCCCTTGAAGCACAGTTCCACCACATCCTCGTGCAGGCCCACCGACTCGAACAGCTGCGAGCCGCGGTAGCTGGCGATGGTGGAGATACCCATCTTGGAGATGATCTTGTACAGCCCCTTGTTGATGCCCTTGCGATAGGACTCCATCAATTTGGCCGGGTCCTTGCCGCTGATCTCGTGGCTGCGCACCAGGTCATGCAGCACTTCATAGGCCAGGTACGGATACACGGCGGTGGCGCCATAACCGATGAGCACGGCGAAATGGTGCGGGTCGCGCGCCGTGCCGGTCTCCACCACGATGTTGGCATCGCAACGCAGGCCTTCCTTGATCAGGCGATGGTGCACCGCGCCGGTGGCGAGCAGGGCGTGGATCGGCAGCTTGTCCTCGGACAGGGCGCGATCGGACAGCACGATGATCACCTTGCCGGCCTTCACCGCAGCGACGGCGCTGTCGCATATGGCGGTGATGGCGGCCTTGAGGTCGGTGCCCTTGGCGTAGTTCAGATCGATGCGCGCATGGGCGTAGTCGGCGTTGTCCAGCGCCAGCAGGCGCGCGAACTTGCCGCGCGAGAGCACCGGCGAATCCACCAGCAGGCGCGCGGCATGTTCCGGCGTCTCGGTGAACAGATTCTTCTCGCGGCCGAAGCAGGTCTCCAGCGACATGACGATGGCTTCGCGCAGCGGGTCGATGGGCGGATTGGTGACCTGGGCAAACTGCTGACGGAAGTAGTCATACAGCGAACGCACGCGGGTGGACAGCACCGCCATCGGCGTGTCGTCGCCCATGGAGCCGATGGCCTCCTGGCCGGCCTCGGCCAGCGGACGCAACACCTGATCGCGCTCCTCGAAACTGACCTGGAACATCTTCTGGTGCACATGGAGTGCATCCTGCTCCAGCTCGGCGCCGTTGGCGGATTCGTTCAATTCGGACTCCAGACGCTTGACGTGCGCGCTCATCCACTGCTTGTAGGGCTGGCGGCCCTTGAGCATGGTGTCCACATCCTGCGGCAGCAGCAGCTTGCAGGCGATGGTGTCCACCGCCAGCATCTGACCCGGCTTGAGGCGGCCCTTGGCCACCACATCGCTGGGCTGGTAGTCGAACACGCCGATCTCCGAGGCCAGGGTGATGATGCAGCCGCGGTAGTCGCCGCTCTCCGGATCCTTGGCATTTTCACCACGGGTGATCACCCAGCGCGCCGGACGTAGGCCGTTGCGATCCAGGGTACAGGCGGCGTGGCGGCCGTCGGTGAGTACGATGCCGGCCGGACCATCCCACGGCTCCATGTGCATGGAGTTGTATTCATAGAAGGCGCGCAGATCCGGGTCCATGGTCTCCACGTTCTGCCAGGCGGGCGGCACCAAGAGACGCATGGCGCGGAAGATGTCCATGCCGCCGGCGAGCAACGCTTCCAGCATGTTGTCCAGACTGTTGGAGTCGGAACCGGTCATGGACACCAGCGGACGCACATCGTCCATGTTGGGGATCAGCGGCGTCTCGAACTTGTGACCACGCGCCACCGACCAGTAGCGGTTACCCTGCACGGTGTTGATCTCTCCGTTGTGGGCGAGATAGCGGAATGGCTGCGCCAGGCGCCACTGCGGCCAGGTGTTGGTGGAGAAACGCTGGTGGAATACGCACAGCGCCGAGGCCAGGCGCTTGTCGTTCAGATCGGTGTAGAACACCGGCAGATAGGCCGGCATCACCAGCCCCTTGTACGACACCACGCGGCTGGAGAAGCTGGGCAGATAGAACACCGGGTCGTTGGACTCGATGACCTTCTCGGTGCGACGGCGTGCGATGTACAGATGGCGTTCGAAGGCCGCCTCATCCATGCCGGCCGCGGCATTGATGAAAATCTGCTCGATGCGCGGCAGGGTCTTCAGTGCCTCGGCACCGCAGGCGCTGCTGTCGGTCGGCACCACGCGCCAACCGGCCACCTGCAAGCCCTCCCTGGTGACCTCCTGCTCCAGCTGCCGGCGCGCCTTGTCGGCCAGCGCGGCATCCTGGTTGAGGAACACCATGCCCACGGCATAGCTGTCGGCGAGGGTGATCTTCTGTGCGGCGGCCACGGCGCGCATGAACGCATCGGGCTTCTTCATCAGCAGGCCGCAACCGTCCCCGGTCTTGCCGTCGGCGGCAATAGCGCCGCGGTGAGTCATGCGCGCCAGCGCGCCAATGGCAGTGTCCACCAGCCAGTGGCTGGCGGCGCCATCCATATGAGCAATGAGGCCGAAGCCGCAGTTGTCCTTTTCGAATTCGGGGCGGTACAGCCCGCCGAGCATGCTTTGTCTGTCGTTCACGGCCACAAGTCTTAAGTGAGGTTCTCGCGGAAAACCGGGCGAAAAATGGCGATTTGCCCGGACCCCGGGCAAAAAGGGTCAAGAAGTATACTGCCCTCGGGGGGGAGGTTCAATGCGAAGAAGCCATGCGGGGCGGGAGGTTAGCGGGGCTTCACTCGCCGGCGGGAAAGGAGGGTGCGCCCTTACCTTTCCACCCCGGCGGCGGTGAGGTCGCCATGCACATCGGCAAAGGGCCGGATCCAGGGCGCGACCCGCTTCAGCGGGGCCGGCAGGGCAGCCACGGCGCGCTCGGCGGCGGGACGATCGGCAAAATCGCCCCAGAACAACACAAACCAGGGCTTGCCGTCGCGGCGGGTAGTGAGCAGCGCGATGTTGCCGCTGACATCGTAGCCACGCAGGTGGGCGCGCACTGCCTCTTCGGTGCTGGCGCCGACCAACTGCACGGTGTAGTGACGCGGGTCCTGGGCCCACAGCCAGGCGGCATCGCGGAAACCGGCCACGGCCGGCTGCGGCGCCGGGGCGGCAGGTGGTGCGGCCACCGGGGCGGGCACCGCCGCGGCCTTGACCGGAGCGCTCACCTTGAACTGGAACGGCAACGACACCTGGCCGTCGCTGCCGGCCACCGCCACCGACCAGGTCTCCGGGGTGGTGCCGACACTGACGGTGATGGCGATGCGCTCGCTGTCCAGCACCTGGACCTGACCGGCGGCCAGGGTCTTGCGCTGGCCGCGCCAACTCACGGTGACCTGGCTGTCGGGTGTGAAGTGCTTGCCGTGCAGGGTCAGGGTCTGCGTCTGACGGCTGCCCGGAACCGGGTCCGGCTCGACCCGCTCGACCACCGGCGCCGGCAGGACAGGGGCGGCCTCCGCCACCGGGGCGGACGCGGGTTCGGCCGGGACCGGTTCGGGCTGTGCCGCCGCAGCAGGCTGCGCGGCCTCGGCTTCGGCGGGTGGCGCCGGCAGGGGCGGCAGCGCAACCGTCGCCGCCGGGGCCGCGGGTTCAGGCTGGGGTTCGGGCTCGGGCTGCGGCAACGGCGGCAGGCTCACCACCGGTTCCGACACCGCGACCGATTCGGCGGGCGGCGGGACCTCGCGCACGAGGGGTGGCGGCAGGGGCGCCGGCGGCTCGGCCGCCGCGGGGGCCAGACAGGTGATCTGCACCGTTTCGCCGCCGCGCACCACCAGGGAGGAGGTGGCCGCCGCCCCCTGCTCCGCATAGCGCACGATGGGCCGTTCCGGCATCGCTACCACCGGCTGGGGCGCCGGTGCGACGTTCGCGGTGGGCAAGCTGCCGCCGGAGAATTGCAGCCAAGTACCGACCGCCGCGGCCAGCGCCAGTGCCGCGACGACATAGGACCAGGGGATGCTGCTGCCGCTGCGTTTGCTCATCAGTACCTCGTGGGCCTGTAGGTTGATGCCGCCGGGCCAACCCAACGACTGCTTGTGGATGCGCTTGAGGTCGCGCGGCAGAAACACCGGGCCGCCGGCGAAACCCGCGGTGGCCAGACGGTGCTGCAGATAGGCGATGGTCTGCGCCTCGTCCAGCGGCTTGAGATCGAGACGGTGCGGTTTGGGACCCGAGGCAAAACGCGCGCTGTCGAAACGCGGCAGGATCGCGCTGTCGGCAAACAAAATGGTGCGCACCAGCTTACCGTGTTCACCGGGCAGCTCGGCCAGGCGCACCACGATCTCCAGGGCGTCGTCGGACAGCTTGTCGGCATCATCCACCACCAGCACCGGCGTCATGGTCTGCTGCAGATGGTTGAGGTGTTCCTGCAATGCACCGAGCAGGGCGTCGCCAGCCACGCCATCGGTGTGCAGGCCGAAGCAACGGGCCGCGGCGAGGAACAACTGGCCGGGATCAGGGGTTTCGCTGGCGCTGACACGACACACCTTCCAGTCATCGTCGGCGCGTGCCAGGTACTGCTCCAGCAGGGTGCTCTTGCCGCTGCCGGCCGGGCCGCTCACCAGCAACAGCTCCTCGCTGTACTGGGTGAGGTGTTGCAGCATGTTGAGGGTTTGCGCGCGCTCGGGGTCGGCGTAGAAGAAGCGGGCGCCGTTGGCGAAGGGGGACTCGCGCAGTTTGTACCGGGAAAGATAGGGTGGGGCGGCCAGCGGGTCCTTGCTACGGCGTAGGGCCCGAATCATGTGGGTCGCTCCTGGTCCGCCCGATCATCCCTGTAGGCGTCACCCTGCATGAACATCACGCGATATCCCCGTTTAAGCTGCGCATCGCGCCCGCTGATGACAGCGGACTCGGCCGCCTCCCGGGTCGCGAAATGGTCGCGCACCACGCGCCCGGAAGATCCCTGGAAACCCCATTCGCGCACCACGCTCCAGCCACCAAGCAGGTCTTCCTGCAGAAACAGGTGGTAGTAGCGCGGCGGGCTGTCATCGGTGACGGGTGTCTGCATGTAGATACGCATGTGCCGATGACGCGGGTTCCCTGTGTGTTGTTATGTCTGGCCCCGGAGGGCCGCCTGCGGTTGGCCCAAAGTATGCCGCCAAGACGCTGATTTCTCAAGGAGGAAACGTAAACAAACGCACAAGATGTGGTGCCACGGAGAGGCGATGAACACCAAAAGGTGTGTTGGTGGGCGCTCGCTTCACAAATTGGAGGGAGAGCGCCCCCGCCCCCCGGCTCAGGTCAGCTCGCTGGGGGTGAACAGCTTGCTGTGCTCGGCGATGGCGTAGCGGTCGGTCATGCCGGCGATGTAGTCGGCCACGGCGCGGGCACGGCCGGCGGGGCCATGCTGCTGCTCCAGCACGGCGACGTTGTGCTGGTGCGGCACCGGCAGCAGGCGCGGATCGTCGAAGATGGCGCCGAACAGGTCGCGCACGATGCGCTGCGACTTCACCGTCATGCGGTGCACGCGGTAGTGCTGGTACAGATTGACGCGCAGAAAGCGCTTGAGGGTCTGGTGCTGCTGCTGCATCGCCTCGCTGAAGCGCAGCAGCGGTTCGCCGAGGGCGCGCACCGCGTCGATGTCGGCAGGGGCGGCGTCATCAATGAGACGGGCGCTGGTATCGAGCAGGTCCACCACCTGGCGGTTGATCATGCGGCGGATGATCTCATGGATCAGGCGGCGGCCGTCCAGGTCGGGATAGCGCTCACGCACGGCGGCGTGCTGCGCGGCGAACAGTTCCACCTCGCACAGCTGTTCCACTGTCAGCAGGCCCGCACGCAGGCCGTCGTCCACATCGTGGTTGTTGTAGGCGATGGCGTCGGCGATGTTGGCGATCTGCGCCTCCAGGCTGGGCTGGCCCTTGTCCAGAAATCGCCGGCCCAGCTCGCCGAGCTGGCGCGCATTTTCCAGCGAACAGTGCTTGAGGATGCCCTCGCGCGTCTCGAAGGTGAGGTTGAGGCCGCGGAACTCGGCGTAGCGGTCCTCCAGTTCATCCACCACGCGCAGCGATTGCAGGTTGTGCTCGAAGCCGCCGTAGTCGCGCATGCACTCGTTGAGGGCGTCCTGGCCGGCATGACCGAAGGGGGTATGGCCCAGATCGTGGGCCAGGCTGATGGCCTCGGTGAGGTCTTCGTTCAAATGCAGGGCGCGGGCGATGGCGCGGCCGATCTGCGCCACCTCGATGGAATGAGTGAGGCGGGTGCGGAACATGTCGCCTTCGTGATTGACGAACACCTGGGTCTTGTATTCCAGGCGGCGGAAGGCAGACGAATGCACGATGCGATCACGATCGCGCTGGAACTCACTGCGGTACTGCGGGGCGGATTCGGGAAGACGGCGGCCGCGGGAGCGGGTGCACACTGCTGCGTAGGGGGCCAGACCGTCCATGTCTTACGCTCCGCTGCGGTGCAGGGCGATGCCGGCGCTAATCTGTTCCGGCGTGGCGCTGTCGCTGATCACCGCCTGGCCGATGCCGCGCAGCAAAATGAGCCGCAGCTTGCCCGCCAGCACCTTCTTGTCCACCGCCATCAGTTCCAGGAAGCGGGCGGCATCCAGTTCCGCCGGCGCCTGCACCGGCAGGCCGGCGGCCTTCAGCAGATTGCGCGCCCGCGCCACTTCGTCAGCCGCCATCCAGCCCAGGTGCTGCGACAGCTCCGCCGCCATCACCATGCCCGCGGCAATGGCCTCGCCGTGCAGCCACTCGCCGTAGCCCATGCCGGTCTCGATGGCGTGGCCATAGGTGTGACCCAGGTTGAGCAGGGCGCGCACGCCACCCTCGGTTTCGTCGGCGGCAACGATGGCCGCCTTGTCGCGGCAGGAGCGTTCGATGGCGTAGCTCAGTGCCTCAGCCTCACGCGCCAGCAGCGCGCCCATATTCTGCTCCAGCCAGGTGAAGAATTCCGGGTCGTTGATCAGGCCGTACTTGATCACCTCGGCGATGCCGGCGCGTAGCTGGCGGTCGTCCAGGGTATTGAGGGTGTCGGTGTCGGCCAGCACGCAGCGCGGCTGGTGGAAGGCGCCGATCATATTCTTGCCCAGCGGATGGTTCACGCCGGTCTTGCCGCCCACCGAGGAGTCCACCTGCGACAGCAGGGTGGTGGGGATCTGGATGAAAGACACGCCGCGCTGGTAGCAGGCGGCGGCGAAGCCGGTCATATCGCCCACCACGCCGCCGCCCAGGGCGACGAGGGTGCACTTGCGGTCGAAGCGATTGGATAGCAGGCCGTCGAAGATGGAATTGACCGTCTCCAGGGTCTTGTACTGTTCGCCATCGGGCAGGATCACCGCCTCGGTGCGCACGCCCTTGAAGGCTTCCCGGGTACGTTCCAGGTACAGCGGAGCCACCGTCTCGTTGCTGACGATCATCACCTGGGTGCCGGTGAGGTGGGGGATGACCAGGTCGGCCCGGCCGAGCAGGCCGGGGCCGATATGGATGGGGTAGCTGCGTGCCCCCAGGTCAACGTGTAACGTCTTCATGCGCGGGAATCATCAAGGAAAACAGGCGGCTACTATACCGGATGCGGGCACCTGCCCTCCAGCGCGCACTACATACGCTTGACCATATATACGGACAGGCGTATGTTTTGGCCCATGTCACTGAGCACCGAGTCCCTGTTCCGCGCCCTCGCCGACCCTACCCGCCTGCGCTGCCTGCTGCTGCTGCACGCCGAGGGCGAGCTGTGTGTGTGTGAGCTGACCCATGCCCTGGGCGAGATCCAGCCGAAGATTTCCCGCCACCTGGCCCAGCTGCGCGAGGCCGGCATCGTCAGCGACCGCCGCCAGGGCCTGTGGGTGTACTACCGCCTGCACACCGAGCTGCCCACCTGGGCGCAGGAGGTGCTGCGCATCACTGCGGAAGGTGTCGCCGACCAGGCACCCTATGCCGCCGATCGGCAGGCCCTGGCGGATATGCCCAACCGGCCCGGCGCCGTCTGCTGCGCCTGACACCGCTTCCTTCAACAACACAATCCACGGATCCAACCATGAGCAAGAAACTCAACCTGCTGTTCCTCTGCACCGGCAACTCCTGCCGCTCGCAAATCGCCGAAGGCTGGGGCAAACACTTCGGCGCCGGCCGCATCGAGGTGCAGTCCGCCGGCATCGAGGCCCACGGCAAGAACCCGCGCGCCATCAAGGTGATGGCCGAGGCCGGCATCGACATCTCCGGCCAGGAGTCCACCAAGGTGACCCAGGCGATGATCGACGCCGCCGACGTGGTGGTCACCGTCTGCGGCCACGCCGACGAACACTGCCCGGCCCTGCCCGCCTCCATCCGCAAGATCCACTGGCCGCTCAACGACCCGGCCAAGGCCACCGGCACGGAAGAGGAGATCATGGCCGTGTTCCGCGCCGCCCGCGACGATATCCGCGACCGCGTGCGCGCACTGGTGGATGAGTTGACTAGGGCGTGAATAAATATTTCAGCCCTTGCCGCAGAGATGCAGAGTGATGTGTGTTCGACATTTGTCTTTACTCTGCGCCTCCGCGTCTCTGCGGCAGGCTGCTTTATTAAGCAGGAGATGAACCAATTGTTCCGTGCCCTGTTGCTGTTGAGTCTGTCGCTGCCGGCCTTTGCTGGCGATTTTGCCTTGCAGACAGTGCAATTGAATGAACGGGTCTGGGCGCTGGTCGGCCCCATCGGGCCGCGCACCTATGACAACTACGGCCTCAACAACAATGTCGGCTTCGTGGTCACCGATGCCGGCGTGGTGCTGATCGACTCCGGCGCGTCCAACAGCGGTGCGCAGCTCATCGAACAAACCATCGCCAGGATAACCAGGCAGCCGGTACGCTGGGTGATCAACGTCGGCATTCAGGATCATCGCTGGCTGGGCAATGGTTGGTTCGCCCGGCGCGGCGCCGAGGTGATCGCCCTAGAACGCACTGTGCAGGGCCAGCGTACCTTTGCCGCCCAACAGATGGCGGCCCTGCAGGAGACGTTGCGGGATCGCTTTACAGGCACCGAACCCTACCACGCCCCGGCGCCGCTGGCCGGCGACCATGAGACCTTCACCCTCGGCGGCGTGACGTTTGAATTGCATTGGTTCGGCGACGGCCACTTCGCTGGCGATGCCGCGCTGTGGCTGCCGCAGGACAAGATCGTCTTCACCGGCGACCTGGTCTACGTCGACCGCATGCTCGGCGTGCTGCCCGGCACCCGCACCGCCGCCTGGCGCGATGCCTTCCGCGCGCTGGAACAGCTCGGCGCCGAGAAGGTGGTGCCCGGTCACGGTGGCGTATGCGACATGGCCAAGGCACGGCGTGACACCGGCGATTACCTGGACTTCCTCACCGACGAAATCGGCGCGGCGGTGGCGGCGTGGGAGCCACTGGATGAAGTGGTGCAACGGCTGGGCAAGGCGCCGCAGTTCCAGCACCTGGAACACTACGACGGCTGGCACCGCACCAACATCAGCCGTACCTATGTCGAATTCGAACAACGATAACTTTTGGTTTGAGGAGACCACATGTCCGCACAGTGCGAAACCACCGCCAAGAAGGCCGCCGGCAGTCCGATGGGTTTTTTCGAGCGCTATCTGACGCTGTGGGTGTTCCTGTGCATCATCGCCGGCATCTCACTGGGCCATTTCTTCGCTGCGCCGTTTCATTTCATCGGCGCTCTGGAGGTGGCCCAGGTCAACCTGCCGGTGGCAGTGCTGATCTGGCTGATGATCATCCCGATGCTGCTTAAGATCGACTTCACTGCCCTGTCGCACGTGAAGGAGCACTGGCGCGGCATCGGCGTCACGCTGTTCATCAATTGGGCGGTGAAGCCCTTCTCCATGGCGCTGCTGGCCTGGTTCTTCATCCGCGGCGTGTTCGCCGACGCGCTGCCCGCCGATCAGCATGACAGCTACATCGCCGGCCTGATCATCCTCGCCGCCGCGCCTTGCACGGCGATGGTGTTCGTGTGGAGTCACCTCACCAAGGGCGAGCCGCATTTCACCCTGACCCAGGTGGCGCTCAACGACACCATCATGGTGTTCGCCTTCGCCCCCATCGTCGGCCTGCTGCTGGGCCTCGCCTCCATCACCGTGCCGTGGAGCACGCTGCTGCTGTCGGTGCTGCTGTACATCGTCATTCCGGTGCTGTTCGCCCAGTGGTGGCGCCGGCGCGTGCTGCAGCACGGTGGCCAGCAGGCCCTGGATGCGCTGCTCAAGCGCATGCACCCCATCTCTCTTGTCGCCCTGCTCGCTACCCTGGTGCTGCTGTTCGGCTTCCAGGGCGAGCAAATTCTGGCGCAGCCGCTCGTCATCGCCATGCTGGCGGTGCCGATCCTGATCCAGGTGTATTTCAACTCGGGACTCGCCTATCTGCTCAACCGCCAGTTTAAGGTGGCGCACTGCGTGGCCGGCCCGTCGGCGCTGATCGGCGCCAGCAATTTCTTCGAGCTGGCGGTTGCCGCTGCCATCGCCCTGTTCGGCTTCCATTCCGGCGCCGCGCTCGCCACCGTGGTCGGCGTGCTCATCGAGGTGCCGGTGATGCTGTCGGTGGTGAAGATCGTCAATGCCAGCAAGGATTGGTACGAACGGCCACAGCGGGCGGAATGAAACAGCTGGCAACATCATCTACCTAGTGTGAATCTCACACCCCCTATAACGGAGAACCTTACATGCATATTCTGCCCAAACTCCTGCTGGCGCTCAGCCTGCTCATCAGCGCCCATGCGGTCCACGCGCGCGACTTCCTGGTTGATGCCGCCTGGCTGGAGCAACACATCAACGACCCCAAGACCGTGGTGCTTGAAGTGCGCTATCACCCGCACCGCTACTACACCGTGGGACACATCGAGGGTGCTGTGCAGGTACAGCGCTTCAAGGATCTGGGCGACAACCACGGTTCACCCATCATGCGCTTCCCCTCCAAGGCCACCTTCCAGGCCACCCTGCGCAGCTGGGGCGTGAACAACGACTCACTCATCGTCATCTACGACGATTCGCGCACCGCCCTGGCCTCGCGCCTGTACTACCTGCTCGCCCTGTACGGCTACGACATGCAACGCGTGAAGGTACTAGACGGCGGCACCGGCGAGTGGAGCGCGTTCAACGAACTGTCCACCGAACCGGTCAAGCGCAAGCCCGGCAATGTCACCCTCAAGGAGGCCGACAAGAGGCTGTACGTGGAATGGAGCAACGTGTATGACGACGTAGTATCGCGCCGCGATGCCAAAGTGGTGCTGCTCGATGCGCGCCCGCACGACATGTATACCGGTGAGGTGATCCGCCACTCCATCCAGGGCGGCCACATCCCCGGCGCCATCAATATCGTCAGTCTGGACGGCACCGACGCCCAGAGCCAGAAGTGGCACGACGCGGAGCGCCTGGCGGCCATGTACCAATCCATCCCCAAGGACAGTACCGTGTACGTCTACTGCCACGACGGCTTCCGCATGGGCCTGGCCTGGATGCAGCTGAAGAGCCTGGGCTACAAGGACGTGCGTCTGTACAACGGCGGCTGGTCGCACTGGGGCAACGAGCTGACCTTGCCGACGGTGATGGGTGAAGAACCCTACGACGCGGAATACGCGCTGTAAATATTGACCATTCTGATGCTGACCGTAGACGGAATGCCCCATGTTTGATGCCTTGGCCAATCTCGTCGTCTACCGGTGGATGGGCCTCGACCCCGCCAGCCATCTGGGCGCCGCCGTGCACTTCTTCGTCATGGACACGGTGAAGATCTTCGTCATGCTGGCGATCATCATCTACGTGATGGGCCTGCTGCGCGCGCTGCTGTCGCCGGAGAAGGTGCGCGATTACGTGCGCGGCAAGCCGAAGTGGATGGCGCGCAGCTCCGCCGTCACTTTGGGTGCCATCACACCGTTCTGTTCCTGCTCCTCGGTACCGCTGTTCATCGGCTTCGTCGAGGCCGGCATCCCCCTTGGCGTCACCTTCTCCTTCCTCATCGCCTCGCCGATGATCAACGAGGTGGCCGTGGTACTCCTCATCGGCATCCTCGGCTGGGAACTGACCCTGATGTATGTGGCGGCCGGCCTCACCGTGGCCTACGCCGGCGGCATGATCATGGAACGTTTCAAGCCGGAGCGCTGGGTGGAGGATTACGTGTGGAAGATCCACATGGGCCAGGTGGCGCTGCCGGAGCCCGACACCTCACTGGCCGGGCGGCACCGCTACGCCTGGAACGAGGTGAAGGAGATCGTCGGCCGGTTGTGGAAGTGGGTGGTGGCCGGTATCGCCGTCGGTGCGCTGTTCCACGGCTACGTGCCCGAGGGCTGGGTCACCGAACACCTAGGCGGCAAGGACAACTGGTGGGCCGTACCCGGCGCCGTATTGCTCGGCGTGCCCCTCTATTCCAATGCCACCGGCGTGATCCCGGTGGCCGAGGCCATGCTGGGCAAGGGCGTTGCCATCGGCACCACCCTGGCCTTCATGATGAGCATCGCCGCCCTGTCGTTGCCGGAACTGATCATCCTGCGCAAGGTGATCAAGTGGCCGGGCCTGGCGGCCTTCTCTGGCGTCCTGGCCATCGCCTTCATGCTGGTCGGCTGGGGCTTCAATCTGTTTACCTGAGGGACATGCCATGACCGAACAACCGCCACTGCATTCCTCCATCGTCGCCATGGTATCGCTGGCCGCCGGTATCGCCGCCAACCACCCGGCCATGGGCCAGTGCCAGCTGCAACGCCTGCGTGACATGAAGGTGCCCGAACACCAGCTCAATGCCGTGATCGAGATTGCGCGCCACATCCGCGATGAGGCGGCGCAGAAACTGGATGCCGCCTTCGACGAAAATGCCTCCCAGGTGCGACCCACCTTCAGTATCGCGGCGGCACCGGCGCAAAGCTGCGGCTGCTCCACCACCAAGAACGGCCAGTCCTGCTGCTAACCAGGAGATACACATGAAAAACATCAAGGTACTCGGTACCGGCTGCCGCAACTGCCAGACCACCTACGAACTGATCCGCAGGACGGCGGAAGAAAAAAGTATCGCGATCCAGCTTGAGAAGATCGAGGATATCGGCCAGATTATGGGTTATGGCGTGATGTCCACTCCTGGCGTCGTCATCGACGGCAAGGTGATACATGCCGGCGGCGTGCCAGACCGCAAACAGGTGGAATCCTGGCTGACCAACTCATCGAGCTAACCAAGCCATCATGGCTGCCCTGCCCCACGATCTCACCCCGATCACCGGCGCCGCCAGTACCGTGCGCGTCGCCTCGCGTCTGAACCGTTTCTGCCTGTGCCCGCAACAGGAATTGAAGGTCGATACGGATTTTCCGCGCGTGGCGGCGGCACCGCTGTATATTGCGCAGGGTGCCTACGAGGCCATGCGTGACACCATTGCCGCCATCCAGCGCATCGCCGCCCTGCCGGACTGGCAGGCACAGGCCCTGGCGGAGGCACCGGCCATCGCCGCCTTCAACCCCGGCCATCCCGGTGTGCTGTACGGCTACGACTTCCACCTCGGCGCCGATCGGCCGCAACTCATCGAGATCAACAGCAACGCCGGCGGCGCGCTCATCAGCACCGCTCTACTGGCGGCACAGAATTCCTGCTGCCGCGAATTGCACGGCGTCATTCCGGCCCAGGAAGCGGCAGCGGCGGAACAGGCGATCCTCGACAGCTTTCTGCGCGAATGGCGTCAGGTGCATGGCGAGCAGCCGTTGCGCCGCATCGCCATCGTCGATGAAAATCCGCAACAGCAATATCTGTTCCCGGAGTTCCTGCGCTTCGTCGAGCTGTTCGGCCGTGCCGGCATCGAGGCGGTGATCTGCGGCCCGCGTGACCTGGCGGCCGGAGCGAGCGGCCTCGCCGTGAACGGCGCCCCCATCGATCTGATCTACAACCGCCTGACCGATTTCTATCTGGAGGCGCCGCACCTTTCCGCCCTGCGCACGGCGTATCTCGCCGGCCGGGTACTGCTGACACCGCACCCGCGCAGTCACGCGCTCTACGCCGACAAGCGCCATCTGGCGCGCTTGTCCGATGCGGCATTATTGGCAGCCCTGGGCGCGCCGGCACAGGACATTGCGCAGATCACCGCCCACGTGCCGCCGACCCGGCGCGTCACGCCAGCACTGGCCGAGGAACTGTGGCGCAACCGCCGCCGCCTGTTCTTCAAACCGGTGGCGGCCTACGGCAGCCATGGCGCCTACGAGGGCGCCAAGCTGACGCGCACGGTGTTCGAGAAACTGCTGCACGAGGATTATGTGGCGCAGGAGATGGTGGCGCCGTCCTTGCGCCACGCAGTGGTGGACAACGAGGTGGTGGAGCTGAAAGCCGACGTGCGCTGCTACGTCTACGACGGCACCATCCAGCTCATCGCCGCCCGCCTCTATCGCGGCCAGACCACCAACTTCCGCACCCCCGGGGGCGGCTTCGCCACGGTGTGCGTGACTGCTGGATAAATCTGTTAGGAAAGCTCTGAATAAGTTCAGAGCTTCCGCGGCACAGGGATGTGCCGCCATTTTCCAACGATGATATGTCGTTGGAAAATGAAGCAAATCGAAAATCACACTTTTCGATGCGCGTGGGCTGAGAAATTTAGGATGGACTTATTCAGACCTTCCTTAGCTGGTCGCCTCGATCACCTTGAGGTGATTGTCCAACGCGAAACGCATGATGAATGCATGCAGCGGCGCATCGATCTCCAGCAACGCGTCCGCCAGCCACAGACAGGTCACACCATCCACATGCAACACCCGCACATGGGGGTTGTAACGTCCCTCGCCGCGGCTGCCGCAGTAATTGCAGTTCACCGTCGCCGCGGCCGCCATGCGCTGCGCCCAGTCGCTGGGACGAAACACCTGTCCCGCACCGGTAACCCCTTTGATGATGGCGCCGCGCCTCGCTATCGCGCACGTACCGTGTCGTGCATCCTGGCGCTGGCCAGCGGCGTGTACCACATTGCATGCATGCGCCTGTCCCTCAATCAAACATGTTTCTGCGCTACTCATAATCGCGTGCAGGCTCCCATTACGTAGATGTCGCCGCCCGATGCGGCGAACACATCCACTGCATGAATCAGGCCACACAGCATTGCTTCATTAACATGCAGCCTTGTGACCCTATCCGCCTGTTGCCGTTACCGGCAGGTAATGTTTCGGCTACAGGCGAGGTCACAACGCGGTAACACACCACATCGGTATTATCCGCACATCCCACAATCAAGTTGTTGATTCTATTCACTCGTCTCTCCTGGCCCGCAAATTGCCATGGTTCTGGGACATGCAACGGCTGCGGAATGCGTCGACTACGCCACCCGCTAACCACCACCTGCATGCAACGCTCCGGGCACCTTAGCCTGCACAAATTTTTTGGGGGGATTAAGATGAACAGAACCATCACGTCACTGGCCGTCGCCGCCGCACTGCTTCCCTTTGCTGCCAGTGCCGACGTCGGCATCTACGGCAAGGTACATCTGTCGGTGGACAGCCTGAACGATGGCGATACCAGCAGCAGCTACCTGTCCAGTAATTCCTCGCGCTTCGGTGTGCGTGGTTCCACTGACTTCGGCAACGGGCTCACCGGCATGTTCCAGCTGGAAGGTGGCGTTACCATGGAAGATACCACCGCATGGGGCACCACCCGCGACAGCTTCCTCGGCCTGCAGGGTGATTTCGGCACCTTCCTCGCCGGTCGCCTGCCTGCGGCCAACCAGTACGTATACGACGCCAACCTGTTCGCCGATCAGATCGGTGACGCCGGCAATTTCACCGGCGCCGCCTGGCCCGGTCGCGCCAACAATGCGCTGCACTACGTCTCCCCGGCCCTCGGTAACGCCACCATCGCGCTGACCCATGTGCTGGAGCAGGGCACCAAGGACGGCAGTGCCAACGGCGTGCGCGTCACCTTCAACATCGACAAACTGGCCCTGGGCGCGACCTGGCTGGGATTTGGCAAAGCAGTATTTGGCGGCGGAGAAGCTGCGTCCGTCATCGCCGTGAGCGCCGGTTACGACTTCGGTATCGCCGACATCAAGGCCATGGTGGTACAGAACAAGAACGAGGACGGCGTGGATGGCGCGGACCGCAACATCTTCACCGTCGGCGCGGCCATGAAGGCCGGCAGCGGTACGGCGAAAATTCAGTATTCCAGTGCCGATGAGGGCCTGAGCGGCGCAGATGACAAGGCCACCATGCTGGCGGTGGGCTACGACTATCCGCTGTTCAAGAACGCCACGGTCTACGCCGCCTATGCCAAGGTGGACAACAGTGCCGGCGCCAGCGCTCATCCGTTCAATTGGGGGCATGGCGCCAATCCCGGCGCCGCGGCGCCAGGCAAGGATCCGTCGGGCTTCTCCCTCGGCTTCGTCTACGACTTCTAAACGTCTCCTTGGAACGCCGGTCCGGCGCCATTGCCGGGCCGGAATTTTTTGCTTTGCACCCCACCCCTCCGTGGGCCCTTACCGGTACGAACGCAAGTTCATACCGGTTTTTTTATGCCTCGTTGAATTTTGTCGTTTGAACAAACCAGATTGCCGCGCGGGCGTGGTGGACGCGGAGCGACCGGGGAGGAGTTCCCACGCTCAGCGTGGGAACCATAAGGGAAGGGGGTGGGCCTACGTGACTACCTATCTATTGCGTCGAGCCTCAAGGGCGCGGGTGCTTGCGTTCAGCACTGCTCCCACGGCAAGCCGTCGTGACGCCAGCCATTTACCGTGCTGCGATGGTGATGTTCGTCCAGCTCGCCTTCGAAACCGCTGTCGACGTGATAGACGTTCTTCAGACCGGCCTCCAGCAACGCCTTGCCCGCCTCCTTGGAGCGCTTGCCGCTGCGGCAGATCAGAATCACCGGGGCGCAACCCTCCTCGCCGTCGCACACCACGCCGCCGAGCAGCAGCTTGCGCACCTCGGTGACGAAGTGGGGGTTCACGGTCCAGTCCGGTTCGTCGATCCAGGCGATGTGTACCGCGCCGGCCGGATGGCCGACGAACAGAAACTCCATGGCGGAGCGGATGTCGACCAGTACCGCGCGCGGATCATCCTGCAGCATCTGCCAGGCCTGGCGCGGCGTCAGCTCGCCGAGGTGTTGTGGAGTAGGCATCATGTTTCCTTGTTGGTTGTTTCAGCCACCCAGCGCGTGCATCGGCCGCAGCGGCGCCACCTGGGGAGCATTGAAGTCATGCCGTTCCGGCTTATGCAGGATGGCGGCGCGAATCAATTCACACAAACTCTCGTCGTTCATCCCGGCCCGCAGCGGCTCGCGCAGCGACACGCTGTTTTCGTTGCCCAGACAGAGTACCAGATCGCCCGCGGCGGTGAGGCGGACGCGGTTGCAGGTGGCGCAGAAGTGGCGCGACACAGCGGAGATGACGCCGATACGTGGCCCCGTGGCGCCGATGCGGTACATGCGCGCCGGGCCGCCCGCGCCTTCATGCTGCGGCAGCAGGTCGGTGCCGTAGTGGCGTTGCAGCCGCACCATGATCTGCTCGGCGGGCAGATGGTGACGCATGCTCCACTCGCCTTGGCTGCCCACCGGCATGGTTTCGATGTAGCGCAGCTCCAGACCGCGTGTCTGGGCAAACTCGGCCATGGCAGTGATTTCATCGTCGTTGATGCCGGCCAGCGCCACCATGTTGAGCTTGATGGGCGTCATGCCGGCGGCCCGCGCGGCCTCGATACCGCGCAGTACGCTCGCCAGGTCGCCGCCACCGGTTATCTCGGCAAAACGATCCGCCTGCAGGGAGTCGAGGGAAACATTGAGGCGCCGGACGCCAGCCGCGGCCAACCCCGCCGCATTCTTTTCCAGCAGCAGCGCATTGGTGGACAGGGACAGGTCGCGCACCCCGGGCAGCGCGGCGATGGCGCCGGCCAGTGTTACCAAATCACGACGCAGCAGAGGCTCGCCGCCGGTCAGCCGGACCTTGTCCACACCCAGGCGGGCGAACAGTCCGATCAGGCGCACCGTCTCCTCCTGCGTCAGCTGACCGGCCCGGCCGCTGCCATGCGCCTCCTCCGGCATGCAATAGCGGCAGCGCAGGTTGCAGTGGTCGGTCAGCGACAGGCGCAGATAGGTGATGCGGCGGCCAAAGTTGTCGGTCAGCGCTTGCATGGCTGTTCTCGCGGTGATTGCCTGCCAAAACACAAGCAAGATCGGTGCCGCTGGGTCATGCCTCAGACCTCATCGTCCCCTGTCTCCGCCTGGATGGCGTACTTCTTCATCTTTTCCCACAGATTCTTCCGGCTGATGCCGAGATAGGTGGCGGTATTGCCGATCTGCCACTGATGGGCATCCAGCGCGCGCAGGATATAGGCGCGTTCGCACGCGCGCATGTATTGCCCCAGCTCATCGCAGGCAGGCTCCCCGGGCAACGGCGCCGGCGCTGGTTCCTCGATGGCGCCCTCGAACAGATCCTGCGGCATCAGTATCTCGCCGCGGGTGAGGATGCAGGCCCGCTCCAGGGCGTGGCGCAGCTCGCGGATATTGCCCGGCCAGGGATAATCCAGCATCGCCCGTTCGGCGTCGGGGTGCAGCACCTTGCCCTCGCCGGGGTGGGCGGCAGTGAACTCCTGCAGGAAGCGGCGCGCGAACCACAACACATCCTCCTTACGCTCGCGCAGCGGCGGAATGCGCAGATGAATCACATTCACGCGGTAGTAGAGGTCCTCACGGAACTGCCCCTGCTCCGCCATGCATTTGAGATCGCGGTTGGTGGCGCAGATCAGGCGCAGCTCCACCCGAATCGGCTGTTCGCCACCGACGCGCACCACCGTACGCTCCTGGATGGCACGCAGCAGGCGCACCTGCATGGCCAGCGGCATCTCGCCGATCTCATCCAGCAACAGCGTGCCACCGTGCGCCAGCTCGAACACGCCCTTCTTGGTGCGCATGGCTCCGGTGAAGGCACCCTTCTCATAGCCGAACAGCTCGGCCTCCAGCAGGGATTCGGTGAGGGCGCCGCAGTTCACCGCCACGAAGGGCGCGGCATCGCCGCTGCCGTAGTGGTGAATCAGGCGCGCCACGTGCTCCTTGCCCACACCGGATTCACCGGTGAGCAGGATAGTACTGGCGCGCTGCGCCAGGTGCGGCAGGGACTCCTCCATGTGACGCATGGTCGGGCAGACACCCAGGGCCGGGGCCGCTGCGTCCAGCTGTTCACCCGGCGCGCCGGCGGCGCTCAACTCGCGCACCTTCTGCACCAGCTGATCCAGATCGAAGGGCTTGGTGATGTAGTCTGCGGCGCCCAGCTTGAGCAGGTGCACGGCCTTGTCGATGGCGCCATAACCGGTGATGAACAGAAACGGCGGCCGCTGCGCGTAGCGCTCCAACACCTGCTCGAACAACTGTTCGCCGCTCATGCCGGGCATGCGGATGTCGCTGATCACCAGACCATAGGGCATGCGGCCGATGGCGTCGAGGGCATCCTGCGCATTCTGGAACCAGTCGACATCGAAGCCCTCCAGCTCGAAGCGGTCACACAGGGACTCGCCCATGATGGCGTCATCTTCCACCAGACACAGTTTACTCACGCTCGCTCTCCGTAAGGCAAGGCCACGGTGAACACGGTGTACTCCGGTTCACTGTGCACATGAATGTCGCCGCCCAGCTGCTGCACGATCTGATAGCACACCCACAGCCCCAGGCCGTGACCGGACTCCGACAGCGGCGAGAACGGCTCGAACAGGTGCTCAAGCTTGTCGGCAGGAATATGACGGCCATCATTGGCTACCTGCATGTGCAGGCGATAGTCGTCCGCCCATACCAGACAGCGCACGACGCCACCCTCCTCCACCGCATGCACGGCGTTGAGCAACAGGTTGATCAGGGTCTGGCGTACCGGCGTGGCCGGCAGGTCGATGGGATGTTCCAGCTCATTGTGCCACTCGATGCGCGCCGATTTTTTCCCCGCCTCCGGCGCTACCAGGGTATGGATGTCCTCGATATCCACCGGCTTCAGGGTGTGACTGCCCGCCTTGGCCTCCACCAGCAGCGCAGCCACCGTGTCGCGGATCTGGAGCAGGCCGCGCTCCAGCAGCGACATGGTGCGATGGGTACGCTGGTTGTCACAGTTGCCGTGACGCTTGAAGGTATCGATGGCATTGAGCATGCCGCCGAGCGGGTTGTTGATTTCGTGGGCGATGGACGAGGTCAGGCGGCCGATGGCACCGAGCCGATCCGCCACCACGATCTGCCGCTCCAATGCCTGCTTCTCCTGTAGTTCCGCCAGCATGCGGCGGAAGCTCTGGCCCAGGCGGCCGATTTCATCCTGCGACTCATAGAGGTCGCAGTGCATGTGCTCCGGCGTGGTTTCACCCAACTGTTCCATGCAGTTGGCCAACTGCACCATGGGCCGCGCCATGCGCCCTGCCCAATACCAGGTGATGGGCAGCAGCACCATCAGACTGAGTAGCGTCATCCAGGCGGCACGCTTGGCGATGGTGAGAAAGCGCGGTAGAAACAGCGAACGCGGGAAGCCCAGCACCAGGCTGCCAAGGCGCACACGATCGGAAATGATGGGCATCACCAGGTAGAGGTATTCCGCCAGGTCCAGATCCACCACCGTCGGCGTTTCCTCCTGGTGCCGCAAGGCCGCGCGTTTGAGCTGGGCGAACTCGGCGCCGGCCGCGGCCGGGTCCGACAACATGGGGAAACGCGTCGGCTGATTGGCGATATAGGTGTTGCCGGTGTTGTCCAGCACCAGAATCAATTCGTTCTGCAGGGCGGCGGCGCTGCCTGCCATGGGATAGGCGGCATGGATGACCTCGTAGGCCTGCCACACATCATCGTGCAGCATCGCCGGCACCAGGGTACGGACCAGTACGCGGCTCATGCCCTCGGCGTTGAACAGCAGGTCGCGGCGCATGTCGTCGTAGGCGCGATACATCAATGAGACCGTGACCAGCAATGCCGTCACCAGTATCAAGATACTGGAGCGGATGGGCACCTTGTAGCGAAAGCTAAGGTTGTGCAGCACGGCGCCCGCCCAACACTTTGGCCATCATGGATTCGATCCCTTGGTACAACTCCGGCTCGGCGACCTGGAAACCATCCAGATTCAGGCGCGCCAGCAGGGCACGCCCCCGCTCATCACTGTTCATGGCCAGCAACACCGCGCGCATCGCCGCCCTATCCGCGCTGGAAACCGACTGACGCGCGACGATGGGCGGAAAGCCGAAAGACGCCGAACGCTCCACCACCCGCGTACGTGCCGTCAGCTCCGGGTGTAGTTGCGCCAGCGTATCCCACACATAACCGTCCACGGCGCCGCCGTCGGCGACGTTGGCGGCCACTGCCTCGACCACCTTGCGGTGCGACCAGGTGAAAAAGGTGCGGCGGAAAAATCCCTGTGTGCCCGGATGACTCTCCAGCAGGCGATGTTGGGTGACCAGATAGCCGGAGTTGGAATCCGGATCGGAGTAGGCAAAGATGCGGCCACGCAGATCGGCCAGGCTACGGGTGGTGGTATCGGCAGCGGGGACGATGAGATAGGAGCGGTACAGCGGCGCCCCCTGATAGACCGGCGTCGCCAGCAGAGTCATGTCGGTCCGATTGCGCACGTAGGGATAGCCGCACAGCCAGGCGAAGTCCAACTCGCCCTGCAACATCAACTCCACCACGCCGCGGTAACTGGACCGTTGGGCAAATACCACCGGGCGGTTCAGCTTCCCCTCCAGATAGGTGCGCCACTCCTCCAGAAACGAGGTCTGGTGATCGAGGAACACCGGCGTCAGACCGATGCGTAGCGGCGTCTCGTCGCGCGCCCACAAGGGCGCGCTGACGAGCAGCAGCACCAGGCAAACCATACGTATCATGCGGACCTTTCCCTCACATGGCCAAGAGGCAGACCGAACTACCACGCAAAGAACGGGCCGACCTCGCTAACGGGCGGATTTGGTAACACAAACGGCAGCCCGTTACCTGACCGTAACCTCACCATAGCATCCAACGTTACTCCCTGGTAACGCGGAGCGGGCATTTCCTGCCGTAACCCCCCTTTACACGGCCATGGCCCTGTTCTTGCACCGGGTGTGCAGCCAACCCACTACCGGGAACACCGCCACCCATGACCGCCTCCGCACCGCTGCCCTATGTCCGTCTGCGCCCCGAGGCGCCGCTCGGCCTGCGTGCCGCGGCCTGCCTGGCGCTGCGTGCTCCGGTGGTGGGCTGTACCCGCTGCGTCACCGCCTGTGCCGGCGGCAAGCTCAGCCTAGGGGTGGGCGGCCCGGCCCTGACGGAAGGCTGCGACGGCTGTGGCCGCTGCGCCGCCGCCTGCCCCACCGGCGCACTGCGCACCCCCGGCTTTGCCGTTACGCCTGCGCCGCAAGCCACCGTCATCGATCTGGAATGCTGGCGCGTCCCGGCCAAGGCCTCGTCACGCGACGGCCTGCGCCTGCCCTGCCTGGGCGGCCTGAGTACGGCACGGCTACTGGAGATCTGCGCCGACGCTGGCAAGCGTCCGGTCCGGCTACTGGACCGCGGCTTCTGCACCGACTGCCCCAGCGGCGGAGTTGCAGACAGCCATCCAGCGGCAGCGGTCCTGGCTGAGGCCAAGCGCCTGCTCACCGCCGTGGGCCTACCGGAAAGCCTGCATCCGCACCTGCACGCCGCCCCGCTGCCCACCGCGCAGCGCATAGCAGAACCGCAGGGCTATGCGGTGGAACAACGCGTCGATCGCCGCGCCTTTCTCGGCGCCGTGTCCGCCCGTACCCTGGCCACCGCCGATCACCTCCGTCCCCTGGGCCTGGCCGAGGCCGCCGCCGACGCCACGCCGGCGGCGCTGCGCGAGCGCGCCCTGCCGGAGGAGCGTTCCCGCCTGCTCGCCGCCCTGCGGCGGCTGGCGCCCGACACCCCGCTGCCCGCGGCGCTGTTTCCTTCCCTGCGCGTGGGCAACGCCTGTGCCGATCATCGCATCTGCGTCGCCGCCTGCCCCACCGGCGCCCTGTTCGACTACGAACGGGGCGGGGATGGCGGCATCGCCTTCCTTGCCGCCGCCTGTGTGGCTTGCGGTGCCTGTGCCCGCCTGTGCCCGGAAGAGGCGCTCACCCTCGAGGACGCCGGCAACAACCTGCGCCCCGAGCAGGCACAGGTCGTCACCCGATTTTCCCGCCGCAATTGTCCGGAGTGCGGCAGCGAGTTCACCGGCGAGGGAGACACCTGTCCTGCCTGCCGGCGTAACCACCAGTTCGCGCAGAGTGCCTTCGGCGCCCTGTTCGGCCACCGGAGTCTGTAACAACAACGACCACCAGAGGAGGAGTCAGATGGACATCCTTAAATCACTGATCACCCGCCGGCGCTTTCTGCAGGCCAGCGGCGCCGCAGGCGCGGCGGGGGCGGCCGGTCTCGGCGCCGCCGGCACCTTCACCACGCTGAAAAAGGCCGAGGCAGCACCGGCCTCCAGCGGCGGCACCACCACCATCACCAAGAGCATCTGCCATCAGTGTCCGGCCCGCTGCGGCATCGACGTGTACACCACCAATGGTCGTGTCCACGCCATCTACGGCAACTCCGACCACCCCATCGCCAACGGCAAGCTGTGCCCCAAGGGGCATCTCGGCACCTTCATCCTCTATGATCCTGATCGTTTCAAAGGACCGATGAAGCGCACCAATCCCAAGAAGGGACGCAACGAAGACCCGGGCTTCGTGCCCATTACCTGGGACGAAGCGCTGAACACCATCGCCGGGCGCCTGCAAAACCTGCGCGACAAGGGCGAGTCGCACCGCTTCGCGCTGTTCTACGGCCGCGGCTGGGGCGCCTCCTGCGCCGGCCTGCAGGGCACCTTCGGCAAGCTGTACGGCTCGCCCAATGTCGCCATCGGCCACGCCTCCATGTGTTCAGAGGGATCCAAGCGCGCCAAGCAGGCCACCGACGGTAACGACTCCTACAACGCCTACGACTACCGCCACACCAACTACCTGCTGATCTTCGGCGCCGGATTCCTGGAAGCATTCCGCCCCTACAACTACCTGATGCAGATGTGGGGTCACATGCGCACCAAGAGCCCGAAGACGCGGGTGACCGTGATCGACGTGCACGCCAACACCACCACCGCCGCCGCCGACCGCGCGCTGTATATCAAGCCCGGCACTGACGGCGCCATGGCCCTGGCCATCGCCCACGTCATGCTCACCGAGGGGCTGTGGGACAAGGAGTTCGTCGGCGACTTCAAGGACGGCAACAATCAGTTCAAGACCGGCCAGCGCATTCCCGCCGGCAGTTTCGCCGAAAAGTGGACCTCCGGGCTGGAGGCCTGGTGGAACGAGGAGCTGAAGGACCGCACACCGGAATGGGCCGAGAAAATCACCACCATCCCGGCCAAGTACATCCGTGATGTGGCGCGTGAATTCGGCAGCACCCGTCCGGCCATGGCGATCATGGAGCGCGGCCCCACCGCGCACACCAACGGCACCTACAACGGCATGGCCATCCATGCCTTGAACGCCCTGTCCGGCGCGCTGTTCGCCGAGGGCGGCATGCATTACCAGATGGGCCCGTCCTACGGTTCCATGCCGGTGAGCGCCGACGACTACATGGACGACTGGGCGAAGAATGGCGCCTGGAAGGGCAAGCCGCGCATCGACATGGCCAAGACCGACCGCTGGCCCACCGCCGGCACCATGATGCAGGAGGCGGGGCCGAATCACCTCAAGGGCGATCCGTACAAGCTCGACACGGCAATGTTCTACCTCACCAATCCGATCTTCACTGCGCCCAACGGCCAGGTGTGGGAAGAGGCGATGAAGGATGTATTCGTCATCGACACCTCGCCCTACGGCGCGGAAACGGCGATGTATGCCGACATCATCGTGCCCGATCACACCTATCTGGAACGCCTGCAGGATGCGCCCACCTATCCGTTCGAGGGCTGGCCCATGGCGCAGCTGCGCGTGCCGGCAGTGAAGCCGGTGCACGACACCAAGGTCTACGGCGACATCCTCATCGAGATCGGCAAGCGCATGAAGGGACCGATGGCCGATTACTACAAGGCCATCGACAGCACCGAGAACGTGCTGCGCCATCTCGCCAAGGGTTTCGAAAAAGACCCCGGCGACAACGGCGTGAACAGCTTCGAGAGCTGGAAGGAAAAAGGCGTCTGGTACAAAAAGCCCTATCACTGGCGCCAGTGGCGCGGCGACTTCTACGAATGGGACGGCAAGGGCTACAACAAAAAGATGTCCGCCGATGAGGTCAAGGCCAAGCTGCTCAAGACCCCCAGCGGAAAATTCGAGTTCAAGTCCGCCTTCATCGAAAAACATGCCGACAACTTCAGCCAGAAGCTGGGTATCCCGGCAGAGCGCATCGGGCTGATCCAGTGGGTACCGCCCAAGCACACTGGCGGCGGCGATCTGCACTTCGTCACCCCGAAGACGGCGATGCACGCCGAGGGCCGCGGTGCCAACCTGCCGCATGCCATCGCCTACCAGCAGCCGATGCATGGCGGCAACCGCACCGTCTATCTGGAGATCCATCCGGACACGGCGCGTAAGCGCGGCATCAAGAACGGCGATAAGGTGAAGATCAAGTCCTCGGTCGGTTCCATCGAAGCCTACTGCAAGTACTTCGAGGGCACGCGCCCCGACACCGTGGTGATGCCGTTCGAGCATGGCCACTGGTCCACGCTTACGCGCTGGACGCAGAACCGCGGCTCGGGCCACTCCGGCCACCTCACCGAAAATGTCTCCGATCCCATCTCCGGCCTGGCCTGCTATTACACCGGCACAGTCACCGTCGAGCGGGCCTAACGAACCGATAAGGAGTGAATGACAATGGCTAAATGGGGAATGGTCATCGACCTGGAAAAGTGCACCGGCTGCCAGGCGTGCAGCACCGCGTGCGCCATGGAGAACAACACCCTGCCCGGTGAGTCCTGGCAGGACGTGCTCTACTACAAGGAGGGCAAGTATCCCAACGTCAACATCAAGTGGTTCCCGCGCCCATGCCAGCACTGCGAGAATCCGTCGTGCATGCACGTCTGCCCGACCAAGGCGACGTACAAGACCGAGGACGGCTTCGTGCTCATCGACTGGAACAAGTGCATCGGCTGCAAGTACTGCATGATCGCCTGTCCCTACGGCGTGCGCTTCTACACCGACGAGAAGCCGCTCATCGAACCGGATCTGAAGAAGGTCTATCCGGGTCAGGACGGCCAGCAGTACAGCCCGCCGTATCAGAACCCCAACTCCGACTGGAGCAAGGGCGTCGGCATCCAGCCCAAGGGCGTGGTGTCCAAGTGTACCTTCTGCTACCACAAGGTATCGAAGGCGCCGGCCGGCGTGGCGGACCTGGACGAGGATAATCCGGCGTTGAAGGAGTACGTGCCAGCCTGCGTGCGCACCTGCGCGCCCAAGGCACGCTACTTCGGTGACCTGGACAATCCCAACAGCACCGTCAACCGCCTCATCGCCGACAAGCGCGGCGTGCGCCTCTTGGAGCACACCGGCAACAAACCGCAGGTGTACTACCTCGGCGATCACGGTGTGGTGCCCGCCTTTACCCGGCCGGTCAAGTCCTGATTACGACTAGGGAGCTAACGACATGAGTAATTCAAGCCAAGCAGTACCGTTCCCGGAGAGCGTCTCGCGCATCTCCAACCTGCGCATCGGCGCAGGCGCCATTGGTCTGGTGCTCGGCATCATCGCCGCCATCGGGCTACTGACCGAAGGCCATGCATCGTTCAACACCAACAGCAACATCTCCTGGGGCCTGCCAGTGGCTACCTACGTGTTCTTTGTGTTGACCTCCACCGGCCTCACCTTCGTCGCCTCGCTGGCCATGGTGTTCGGGATGAAAGACTTCTATCCCATCGCCAAGCGCTGCGTGTGGGGCGCTATCGCCACCCTGCTCACCGGCTTCATCGCCCTGGGGCTGGAGATCGGCAATCCGCTGCGCATGATCTGGGTCATTCCCACCAACATGGCGGTAAGTTCTCCGATGTGGTGGATGGGCCTGTTCTATCTGAGCTATGCGATCTTCCTGGTGTGGAAGTTCCTGCTGGTGAACAAGGGCGATTGGAGTAGCGGCCAGAGCAAATTCGTCGGCATCGCCTCCTTCGTCACCGTGATCTTCGCCCACGCCACCTTGGGCTCGGTGTTCGGCATGATGGGCATGCGGCCTTTCTGGTTCGGCGGCATGGTGCCGGTGTACTTCCTGATCACCGCTGCCCTGTCCGGTCTGGCCTTCATCATGCTGTTCATCAACCTGGACTACGGCATGAACCAGTCCAACATGTCGGAGGGCGCGCGTCGCGCCATGACCCGCTACATGCCGCCGATCTTCGGTCTAGCGGTGGGTCTGGTGCTGGTGTTCACCATTGCCCGCACCGTCACCGGCCTGTGGTCCAACATCCCGGAACTCAACATCCCGATGCGCCACATCGTCGGCTCGTTCTGGTATCAGGCGGAGATCTGGCTCGGCATGGTGCTGCCACTGGCCCTGATGTTGAGCAGTCAGCGTACCAATGCCAAGGTGCAAACCCTGGCTGGCCTGCTGGTGATCCTGGCGTTGTTCATCGGCCGTTACGAGTACGTGGTGGGCGGCCAGCTGGTGCCGATGTTCAAGGGTGCCTGGTATGACGACCTGATCATGTACAGCCCGTCCATGACGGAATGGGGTGTGGTGATCCTGGCGGCCGCCATCGGCCTGCTGCTCTACGCCTTCGGCGAGAAGAAACTCAATCTGGCCGCCACGCCCAATGAATAAGAACTCCATAACTGTATGAACTTGGGGCGGGACATTCGTGTCCCGCCCTCCCTTTTCCACGGAGGCCCCATGCACCCGAACAACGCACAACTCCAGAATCGCGCCGAATACTATCTGTGCCTGGCGCGCGCATTGCAGGCGCCCATGAGCGAAGCCGATTACCAAGCGTTTCGTGACTGGCTGAGCACGGATCTCCGGGCCATTGCCGCCGATGCCGGCTATGCGGCCGCGCCCCGGATCGACGCGCTGGCAGCAGCCATCACCACCCATACCACCGATCACCTCAGCCTGCTGCGCACCTACAGCGATCTGTTCATGGTTCCGCCGGCCAAGGTGTTCCTCAATGCCGGCGTCTACCTCGACCAGGCGATGATGGCCGCGCATACCGCTGAGATGATCGAGTTCTATCTGCAACACGGCGTGGATAAGAGCGATGACTTCCGCAACATGCCCGACCACATCAGCGTGCAACTGGAATTCATCGCCTATCTTCTGCTTGAGGCTGTAACGGCCGGAACCGAGGGAAACAGCGAGATGGCCGCTGCCGCATTGCACGGCGCACGCAACTTCATCGGCCGCTATGTCGCCCCCTGGCTGCCCACCTTGCTGGAGGCCCTGGACCGTGAAGCGGCGCGTGACGCCCGTTACGACATCTATCGCGCGGTGGCCGGCATCCTGCAACAGGCGGTGCAGGACGATATCGCGTGGCTGGATGCGCACTATGCCCAGCACGAAGGCGATACGGTCGCCGCCGATACGGTCGCCGGCATCGAAACCCCCGAGGCCATGCAGGCAATGATCGAGCGCCTGCAGGCGGCGGGGCTCGACACCACACACCTGCAAGGCACTGCCACAGGCATGAAGGTCGCCAGCAACGCCTGAACCACGTGCATACCTTGCCGCTGTTGACACGGCTGCTGTGGGGCCTGCTGCCCCTCGCCCCCGCGCCGCTGCTCGCCGACATGTCCTTCGACGAAATGATGCACGAGAAGGAGGTGGAGGAGCGCAGTCTGACGGAGGAGGAGTTCGCCGCCGTACAGCGCCGCCTCGATGCGGAACGGGAGGCGGAGCGCAGACGATCGGAGCAGCAACAGCGCGACGCCGCACTGCGGCTCGAAGCCGAGCGCCAGCGCCTGGCCGCCCGCCCTTTGGGGGAACAGCTGGTGGAGGCGCGTTGCAGCAGTTGTCATCCGGCAGAACAGGTGGCGTCTGCCCGTCATGCGCGCCCCGGCTGGCACTTTACCGTGGTCCGCATGCGCTACTGGCATGGAGCGGAACTCACCTGGCTCGAACATGGCTTCATCGTCGACCACCTTACCCAAACCCAGCCAGCCGTTACCTGGCGTGCCGTCGCGGAATACGCCCTGTTGGCAGCCTTTTTAACCGCCCCACTAGCCTGGTGGCTGCGGCAGCGGCGGCAACGATTTGACCGAACCAATTCACCCGTGGAATAGACCGATGACCATGCTCGAACTGGAAACCGTGGAGTATCCCGAGATGCAGGCCGCCCATGAACACGAGGCCGCGTTACTGCAGCAATTGGCGGAACAAATCAGCGCCCACAGTCAAGGCACCGACAACACCGCGGAGCTGGACGCCACGCTCGCCGCCTTCGTTTCCAGCATGGAGTCCCATTTCACCATGGAGGATGACCTGATGCGCCGGCTCGGCTTTCCGCCCTATCCGGCCCATGCCGGGGAACATCAAGAGGTACTGCACGGTGTCCGCCAGACCATCGCCGCATGGCGGCAGGGACACGACGATGATCGCCTGCGCCGCCATCTGCTCGATGAACATGTGCGCTGGATGACACGCCACGTCGCCACCATGGATCACCTCACCGCCCGCTTCATCAACATGGCACTGGCCGCCGGCCGGGGCAATCAAGCCACCTGACAGCAGATCACCAACTATCGTGTCACGCGATAGTCGCAGGGGTAAAACATGTCCCGCTTCACCCCTTAATATTTCCCGCCGTAGCCATTACGGCTTCACCATATGCAGGGATGGAAAATTGCCAAACCGCGTCTATATTCATAATCCTTATCGTCACCTCAAGGAGCATTTCCATGAAAAAAAGGACGTTAATCACGACCTCATTCCTGTGTGTGTTACTTGGCATCTCGACGGGCGCCTTCGCGTCCCCGCCGGCCGCCGGCGGCGGCATGGCGGCGCAGAGCGGTGACCGTGACCGTGACCGTGACAGGGATCGTGAAACCTACCGCGACAAGGACGCCGAGAAGGACAAGGCCAAAGCCAAGGCAAAGGCCAAGGGCGAGGCCGAGCAGAAAGGCCAGGGCATTGGTGCGCAGGTCAGGGAAAAGGCGCAGCAGCAGACGCGCGACAAGCAAGGGCTGGGTGAAGAAGTGCGGGATCAGGCCCAGGACCGCGACAGGGATCGTGATCGAGACCGTGACAAGGACCGTGACGAGGATCGTGACAGGGATCGTGACAGAACGCAGGACCGCGACCGCACCAGCCAGTAAGGCGGCTTCCCCCCGTTGCCGCGGGCGGTGCAGAATTGACCCAGATCAAGTCGCACTGCCCGGCCATTACCCACAATGGCCGGCAGTGCGAAAGGTTATTCCTGCCGCGTCATCCATCGCCACATCATTCCGGGGGGCATCATGAACAAGCAATGGAGCATGTTCGGCCTGGCATTGCTGCTGCTGGTCATCATTACCGTCATCCTGCTCGGCTTCATGGTCAGCATACTCAACCCGGTGTCCTGGGGCCTGATCGTGCTGCTGGCCCTGGTGCCTTACATCCACAAGCGCATCGTCGCCAACCGCTTCGTCGAATGGCACGACTCCTACAGCGTCGGTATCGAGGCCATCGACAACGATCACAAGAAGCTGTTGAACCTCATCAATCAATTACAAACCGCGGCCCACTATCAGACCGATCCGCAGTATGAACGGGAAGCCTTCGACGCCCTGGTGGACTACACCAAGACCCACTTCAAACGCGAAGAGGACCTGATGCAGGCCCACGGCTATCCCACCTACGCGGGGCACAAGGCGGAACATGAGGCGATGATCGCCAAGGTCAACGAGATGTTGCAGAACTACCACGCCAAACCGCACGACACCATCGAAGAGGCGGTGCAGTATTTGAAGAAGTGGCTGGTCGGCCACATCAACGGCACCGACCAGGGTTACAGCCAGTTCCTGCGCGACAAGGGCGTGCACTGACGCAGCTGGGCGCCGTGCGGCGGGGCGGGCACGGCGCCTACACTTGTGCGGATTTCTTGCCGCGCCAGGCGGCGATCCGCTCGGCCCACTCCTCGTGCCACGACAACAGCGCCGGAATCACCCCCAAGACCAGACCGGTGGCGAAGGCCAGACCGAAGACGATGGATATCGCCATCGGGATCAGGAATTGTGCCTGCAAGGAGCGCTCGAACAGCAGCGGCACCAGGCCGACGATGGTGGTCAATGAGGTGAGCAGCACGGCGCGCAGGCGCTGACACGAGGCCTCGATGATCGCCGCGGTGGTGGCCAGTCCTTCCTCGCGCAGGGTCTGGTAGAAACTCACCAGAATGATGGAGTTGTTGACCACGATGCCGGTGAGACCAAACAGGCCGAACAGCGACAGGATGGTCAGCTCCATGCCCAGCAGCCAATGCCCTACCACCGCGCCGAGCAGGCCGAAGGGGATGATCGCCATCACCACCAGCGGCCAGCCGTAGGAACCGAACACCCAGGCCAGGGTGACGTAGATCATCAGCAATGCGAACACCAGACCCATCTTCATGTCACCGATGGTCTCCGCCTGATCGGCGGCACGGCCCTGGAACGAGTAATCGACGCCGTAACGCGCCACCAGTTCCGGCAGCACGTTTTCCTGCAACGAGGCGATGACACGGCCGGCATTGTTCTGCGTGCGGTCCACGTCACCGAACACATTTACCGCCAGGCGGCCGTCCGCATGGCGCAGCGCCTCGAAGCCCTGGCGCGACACCAGTTCCGCCACCGTGCCAAAAGGCAGGCCGCGGCCATCGGGCAGGATAATGGCGAAGCGCTCCAGGCTGGCCATGCGATGGCGCTCGTGGTCCGGCAACACCACACGCACCTCGATCTCGTCGAGGCCGTCCTGATAGATCTGCGCGATGCGGCCGTCGAAGGCGGCGCGCAACTGCCGCCCCACCGCCTCCACCGTCAGGCCCGCCGCGCGCCCCTCCGGCGTGAGCCGGTAGATGAGTTGTTCACGCCCGAAGGGCATGTCGTCTTCCACCGCCGAGACGCCAGCGTAGTCGTTCAGCACCTCGGTAAGGTCCAGTGCCGCCGCCTTGAGGCGGGCCGCATCGGCGCCGGTGAGCCGGACCTCCAGATCGCGTCCCGGCGGGCCGCCCATGCGCGCACCCACGGCGAAAGTTTCCAGCCCTGGCACACGCGCCACGCGCGCCTGCCAGGCGCGGATGAATTCGGTATTGCTCACCTCGCGCCGATCCGGCGAGGCCAGCTCCACTAGCACCGAGCCGAAGGCGTCACCGCTGCGTTCGGTACCGGGACCGACGGCCACCACGGTGCGCAGGCGCGGGATGGCATGCTGTACGATGCCGCCGCCGAACTGGGCATCGGTCTCCCACAGCGCGCGGTGCACATCGTCGATGAAGCGATCCACCCGCTGCGGCGGCGTGCCGGCCACGAAGGTGGCGTTGGCGAAGATGATGGTGCTGTCCGGTGCCGGAAAGAAGGTAAAGCCGAGGCGGCCGCCGGCGAGCAGGCCGAAGGCCATGATCAACAGCCCCAGCGTACCTGTCAGGGTGATGCCACGGTTGTGTACCGACCAAGTGACGGCGGGGCGAAAATAGTGGTCGCGGAAACGATCGAAGCCGGCATCGAAACGGAGGCGAAATTGGCTGGGCCGATGGGCATCCATGTTGCGCATGGTTTTGCCCAGTTGCGCCGGCAGGATCAGGAAGGTGATCACCAGGGTGGCCAGGATCACGCAAATCACCACCAGCGGGATATCGAACATGATCTGACCGATGATGCCGCCAATGAGCATCAGCGGAATGAAGGCGGCCACGGTGGTGAGCGACGACGACATCACCGGCGCGAACATGCGCAGCGCAGCCTCCTCCGCGGCGTGCAAGGTGCTGGCGCCGCGCTGGTGCAGGGTGTAGGCGTGCTCGCTCACCACGATGGCGTTGTCGACGATGATGCCCAGCGCCATGATCAGGCCGAACAGGCTGATCATGTTGATGGAACCGCCGATGAGCCACAGCACCGCCAGCGCCGCAGTGAACGACACCGGAATGGTCAGCGCCACCCGGCCGGCAAGGCGCCCGCTGAGGAACAGGTACAGCATGGCCAGCACCAGCGCCAGGCCGCCGAGGCCGTTCTTGAGCAGCAGGTTGATGCGTTCGGCGATCAGTTCCCAGCTCTGGTCATACAGCTCCACCTCCACACCGGCGGGCAGCTGCGGCCGGCCCTGCGCCATCCATTCCGAAACGATGCGCGCCGCCTGCAAGGCGTCGCCGGTTTCGCTGCGCTGCAATTGCAGTTCCACCGCCGGCTTGCCCTTGTGGAAGATCAGCTGCTGGCCGTCGCGCGGGCGGCGCTCGATGGTGGCGACGTCGCCCAGCGCCACCAGGCCGTGGCGCGTGTCGCCGCGCAGCGGCAGATCGGCAAAGCCTTGCAACGTGCGGCGCTGATCCAGGCTGCGCAACTGATGCGCCACATCATCGCGGCCAGCCATGCCCGCAGGCAGATCGCGGCTCATACGCGCGACGCTGTCGGCGATGCCGTCCAGGCTCAAACCCAGCTCCAACAGGCGTGCCGTGGGCACCTGGATCGCCACCTCCTCCTTGGGCAGTCCGTTGAGCACCACGCGGGCCACGCCGCGCGCCAGCAACTCCTGTTCGATGCGCCGCACCATCGGTCGCAGTTCGCGCAGGTCCGCCGGACCAGTCACCAGCATGCGGCCGATGTCCTCGTAGCGGATAACACGGGTGATGATCGGTTCCTCCGCTGTCTCCGGCAGGTTGCGCTGCTGCGCCACCAGGTCCTTCACCTGCTCCAGCGCCAGCGTCATGTCGGTCTTGGGGCGGAACTCCAGGGTGATGGCGGACACACCGATGGCAGAGGTGGAGGTCATCACCTTCAAATTGTCAACTGTGCGCAGCTCCTGCTCCAGTGGCACGGTGATGCCGCTCTCTACATCCTCAGCACTGGCACCCTGCCAGATCACGCGCACGGTGACGAAGTTGAGATCGAAGCTGGGCATGAACTGCGTGTTCAGCTTCTGCAAGGCCCACAAGCCGGACAGCAGCATCAACAGCATGAGCATGTTGGCCGCCACGCGGTGGCGGGCGAACAGACCGATCATTCCGCTGCTCATCAATGCTACTCCGCCACCACCACGCGCAATCCCTCCAGGGCATTGGGCAGGCGGGTGATGATCACGCGATCACCGGCGCGCAATTCCGGGCTGCGCAGCAGCAGGCGCACACTGCCGTCCGCCGTCACCGTCTCGCCCAGGCGATCCACCGGCAGCGCCGCCATGCGGCCCTCCACCAGGCGATAGATGCGGTCACGGCCGTACAGCGCCTCGTGCGGCAGCGCCACCGCCTGTTCCACCGCCGGCAGGTGCAGCTGCACCTCGGCAAAACGGCCCAGGGGCAGCTCCGGCGCCCCCTCCGCAAAGCGCAGCAGCGCGTCCACCCCGGCGCCACCGGCGCCGGCACGGCCCGACAGACCAGTCAATTGCAGTTCATAACCGACGCCGTCGATCAACGTTGAGCCGCGCACCTCGCCCGCGGCCACAGCAGCGCGCACCGCCGGCAGCCAGGGCGCAGGCACCGTGGCGCGGATTTCCAACCCTTCCACGTCGTAGATCTCGGCGATGCGATCGCCCACCCGCACCCGATCACCGGGCGCCACGTGCAAGGCCGCCACACGACCGCGGAACGGCGCGACGATGCGCGTGCGCTCCAGATCCAGGCGCGCCTGCTCCAACTGTGCCTCCAGTTGTGCCAGGCGCTGTGGATAGTCGGCCACCGCCAGTTCGCGCGTGGCCAGGGAAAGACGCTGGCGCTCCAGCGCGGCATGGGCCTCGTCCAGGGCCGACTGCGGCCCGAGATTGCGCGCCACCATGGTCTGCGCCCGCTCCGCCGCGCGCTCCGCCAGGCGCAGCAGTTCACGCTCGCGCTCCAGCGCCTGCACATCGTTACGATGGCTGTGCCTGGCGCTGGTGACCTGCGCCTCGCGCTGTGCCAGCACCAGCCGCGCGTCTCGCTCATCCAGCAGCACCAGCGGCGCTCCCAGCGCCGCCACCGCGCCCTCGCGCACCGGCACCTCCGCCACATAGGCCGCCACCGCCGCGGTCAGCACCGCGGCGCGCGGGCTGTCCACCGCACCGTACAGCGTCAGCATCGGCGCGAGACTTGCCGGTGTCACCGTTTCCACCGCTACCGGCCAGACACGCTCGCGCACCTCGGCCGGCATCTTGGCCGGACGGGTGGCCACCAACAGGAAAAACACCAGGATAGCCGCGGCAATTATTACCGCTGGCGCCAGCTTGCGGGGAATACGCGGCAAGTTCATCGACGGCTCCGAACAGGGGGGTTACGGCAGGGGATAAGTGTACGCCCCCCGAAGGCAACATGGGACCGCCAAAACCGCGCTAAAAGGTTAAGAAGTGTGAAGCACAAACCTGTACGCAGTGGTTTACGCGCTTTGTATCCATGCCTTGGAGTGTCGGTGTTATACCGGCCATCCCCCACCCAGCACCTTGTACAGGTCCAGCGCTGCGCCGAGGCGGGACAAGCGCAATTGCACCAGGCTGTCCTGGGCCTGGAACAGGGTGCGCTGGGCGTCGAGCACCGACAGCAGGTCATCGGCGCCTTCGCGGTAGCGCAGTTCGGCCAGGCGCAACGTACGTGCCGCGTGTTCGACGATCTGTTGCTGTGCCGCCTCCTGGCGAATGTTACGCTCCGCGTTGCCAAGGGCATCCTCCACCTCCTTGAGGGCGGTGAGGATCGCGCCACGATAGTTCTCCACCAGTTCGCGGCGGCGCGACTCCGCCATGCCCACCTGGGCGCGCAGGCGGCCACCATCGAACAGTGACTGCACGACGGCGGCGGAGAGACTGTAGCTGGTGGTGGCGGCGGACAATGACAGCAGTGCGTTGCTGGCGACACCGGCGGAGGCCGAAAGCGAGATGGACGGCAGCAGGGCGGCACGCGCCGCCGCCACGTTGGCATCGGCGGCTGCCAGTTGCGCCTCGGCACGCGCCAGATCCGGGCGACGCAACAGGAGTTCCGACGGCAGACCCGGCGCCACCGCCGGAATGTCCAATTGCGCAAACCCTTCCTGCGTCACGGCAAATCCCTGCGGCACACGGCCGAGCAGGATCGCCAGCGCCGTCTGCGTCTGACGCTCCTGCACCTCCAACGGCAGCAGCGCCGTGCGCTGAGTCAGCACCGCCGTCTGCTGGCGCGTCAGATCCAGGGCGGAAGCGGCGCCGTTGCGATAACGCGCGTCGACGATGCGCAGTACGCGCTCGGCAATGGCGAGATTCTCGCGCGCGATGGTCAGGCGCTCGCGCAGGGCGAGGGTCTGGAAATAAGCGTTGGCTACTGCGGCCACCAGGCTGAGGCGCGCGGCTTCATAGTCGTATTGCGCCATTGCCAGCGCTGCCTCCGCCGCGCTCACGCCGGCACTGACACGCCCCCACACATCCACTTCATAGCTGGCGCCGAGGGCAAGCCGGGTCGAATCACTCTCCGACGCGACACCGCCATGGGGCTCGCTGCGGCTGCGTCCGGTGCTGCCGCTGAGGTTGAGCGATGGAAACAGCGAGGCCCCGCTCTGGCGCACCTGCCACTCGGCCTGAATCACCTTCTCGGCCGCGGCGGCGAGATCGGGGCTGGTCTGCATGGCCTCTTCCACCAACTTCTCCAGTTGCGCCGAATTGAAATGCCGCCACCATTCGGTACTGGCTGCTATGGCCTGCACATCCACCACCTCCGCCCAATTCTCGGGCATCGGCAACTGCGGCCGTTCGATGGTATCGCTGGTAGCGCAGCCGGCCAGCGCGAGTATGCTACCGAGCAGCAGATAAACCAGATGCCTTTTCCTCATGCTCTTAGAACTCCACACACTCATTCCGACGCCAACGCCACTACCGGGTCGAGCCGCGCCGCCTTGCGCGCCGGAAGGTAGCCGAAGATGAGTCCGGTGGCGAAGGCACAACTGAAGGCCAGCAGCACCGGCGCCACGGAATACTGTATCGGCGTATCGAAGGTCGCCACGATCGCCGCCGCACCGAGGCCACAGGCGACGCCGATGACACCGCCCACGGCGGTGACCACCAGCGCCTCGATGAGAAACTGTTGCAGGATGTTGCGCATGCGCGCGCCGGTGGCCATGCGGATGCCGATCTCGCGCGTGCGCTCGGTGACAGACACCAGCATGATGTTCATCACACCGATACCACCCACCAAGAGCGAAATGGCGGCGATGGAGCCGAGCAGGATGGTCATGGTGTTCTGCGTTTCCGATACGCTGTCGATGATCGCCGCCATGTTGCGGATCTGGAAATCCTCGCTGCCGTGGCGGGTGAGCAGCAGGGCATGCACCGCCTCTTGTGTCTCGTCGATGCGCTTGACGTCTTCCACCGCCACCGTGACGTTGCGCAAATGGCGCTGGCCGGTGAGGCGCAGGCTGCCGGTGGTATAGGGCACGAAGATCACATCGTCCTGGTCCATACCCCAGGCAGTGGCCCCCTTGGGCGCCATGATGCCGATGACCTGGAATGGAATGTTGTTGATGAGGATGAAGCGGCCCAGCGCGTCATCGGCGGGAAACAGCGCCTTGCTCACCGTCTGGCCCAATACCGCGACAGTGGCGTAGCTGCGCTCGTCGTCGACAGTGAAGAAGGTACCCACTGCCGGCTGCCAGGTGCGGGCGCGGATGTAGTCGGCGGAAGTGGCATTGATTTCGGTGCGATGATCGGCACCGGCATAACGCACGGTGACGCCGCTACCCTGTTCCGGCACCGCCGCCAACACGTTGGGCAGCCCGCGGATCGCCACCACATCCTCCGGCACCAGTGTGGTGATGCCTCCGCGGCCGCGCATGTTGGGCGCGCCGGGGCGGATGGTGAGCAGGTTGCTGCCCATGGCACTGATGCTGTCCACCACCGCTTGCTTGGCACCGTCGCCGATGGCCAGCATGGCGATCACCGAGGCTACGCCGATGACGATGCCGAGCAGGGTGAGGATGGCGCGGAACACATTGGCGCGCAAGGCGCGCAGGGCGGTGCGCGTGGCTTCCACCAGATCGGTAAGGCGCGAGCTACGGTCCACATGCGGCATGAAATCGACCGCCGAGGCGGTGCGTGGCCGCGGACCGGGATCGGACAGGATGTTGCCATCGCGGATCTCGATTACCCGGCTGGCGTGTTCGGCCACCTCGCGCTCGTGGGTGATGAGGATCACTGTATGGCCCTGCGCCGACAGTTCCGACAACAGCCGCATCACCTCGGCGCCGCTCTTGCTGTCCAGCGCGCCGGTGGGTTCGTCGGCCAGAATGATGCGGCCGCCGTTCATCAGCGCGCGGGCGATGGACACACGCTGCTGCTGGCCGCCGGACAATTGATTGGGGCGGTGATGCAGGCGATCGCCCAACCCCAGCTCGGTGAGCAGCCGGCTGGCGCGCGCGTGACGCTCCTCGGGCGGCATACCGGAATACACCGCCGGCACCTCGACGTTTTCCAGCGCCGTGCCACCGCCGATGAGGTTGTAGCTCTGGAACACAAAGCCGAACTCCTCGCGCCGCAACCGCGCCAATTCGTCGCGCTCCAAGGCGGAAACGTCGCGCCCCATGAAGCGGTAGCTGCCGGAGGTGGGCCGGTCCAGACAGCCAAGGATGTTCATCAGGGTGGACTTGCCGGAGCCGGAAGCGCCCATGATGGCGACGAACTCGCCCGGATGGATGGCGAGGTCGATGCCATGCAGCACCTCCACCGCCAGCTCGCCGTTGCGGAAGGTCTTGGTGACGCCGTGCAGTTCGATGAGCGGCGTGGACATCAGCGGATTCTGGGCATGCCTGGCACAGCACCCTGGGCTCCGCGCTGGCCGCCTTGCATGGGCGCCGCGACCACGCGCTCGCCTTCGTTCAGGCCGGAGAGGACTTGCGCCTGTATGCGATTGCTCACCCCCACCTCCACCTCGCGCAGGCTGGTGCTGCCGTCACCGGCCAGCACCTGCACAGTGGCTTTGTGCGGCGGGCGCCCGGCTGCCGCGGCATCCGCGCCGGCCGGACGCTCACGCCGCGGCATCATGGCCAGCGCCGACATCGGCACCAGCAGCGCATCCCTGGCCTGGGCGACAACGAAGAACACCTGCGCCGTCATCTGCGTCATCAGGGCACGGTTGGCGTTGTCCACATCGAACAGCGCGTTGTACAGCACCACGTTGTTCTGTACCGTGGGCGTCGGCTCGATGCGGTACAGCTTGCCGTACCAGCGCCGCTCCTGGCTGCCCAGGGTGGTGAAGTAGGCCTCCATGCCGAGGCGCAGACGCGATACATCCGCCTCCGACACCTGCGTCTGCACCGTCATGGTGGACAGATCGGCGATGCGCAGGATGATCGGCGCCTGCTGGTTGGCATTCAGGGTCTGGCCCTGGCGCGCGCTGATGGAAACCACCGTGCCGGACATGGGCGCGTAGATGCGCGCGTAATTGAGATTGGCCTCGTCGGCGCGCAGGGATGATTCGGTCTGCTCGATCTGCGCCTTGAGCATTTCGATCTGGGCGCGGGCAGAACGCAACGCGGCCTCGGCGTTCTGCACGGACTCGGTGGTGGTGGCATCCTCGGCCAGCAGATTTTTCTGCCGCGTGTGCTGAATCTCCGCCAGCGACAACTGCGCCTCGCGATCCTGGAGCTGCGCCCGTTGATAGCGCAACTGGGCGCGGCTGGCATCCACCCGCGCCATGAACAGCGTCGGGTCGATCTCCGCCAGCAGATCGCCCTCCTTCACCTCGCTGCCCACCTCGATATGAATCCTGTGCAACTGGCCCGACACCTGGGCGCCCACGTCCACATAGTCGCGCGGCTGCAACAGGCCGGTGGCGGTCACCACCTCTTCGATATCGCCACGCTGTACCACGACGACATTCTGCGCCGCGCCACTGCCCGCAGCCGCAAAAAACTGGCGCCAGATCAGGTAGGCACCGGCACCGAGCACCAGCAGCAGAATGACGGCCGCATAGCGACGGCGGGGCACCTTGAGAAATGACATCATGTTCATGAAAACGCCTTGGGTTTATGCATGGTCGATACCCATCGCAGACATGGCTGGCGGCAAGCAAGGCCGTGGTACCACTATAGCGTGTGCAGACCTAGGCTAGACGATTGCGGGCTAAAAGGATTGCAAAGAAATGTGAAGGTGAGAGATATGCGGACGGCGCTCCGCCCTCTGTTCCACGGCCTGCTTCCCGGCGGGTCATGCGTGTCACGCCAAGACCTTCGATAGAGCCATATATTTTCAACACTTCCAGCGGTCCAGCGGCACGACTCCAAACAACCGTCACAAAGAACCCGCAGGCCGCCAAAGGAATTGGCCTGGCGCTACCCGTGGCCCACTCAGCGATCTGGGTGACCGGTCTATCGTAATATATCAGTGGTCAGTCTGACGCTTCGACGGCGGCGGGGCGATGCGGTTCCATTTTGCCGTCTGCCGTCGCACCCACAGGCCGTGACAGAGCAAGATCATACCGGCCAACAGACCAACCACGGCGAGCCCAATTAGCAGATTCAGCAGAAAGGGGGCTTTCTCATCCATGGGCCTTGCTCACGGCATGTGCCCGCTTCCGCGCCGCGTCATGGCGCTTGGTCTGGGCGCGCCACCATAGCCACAGGCCGGTGAAACCGAGAAATACCCAGACCAAAGCCAGCAGATCGATCCACACCCATTCATTATCCTTGCCCATGAAGGCCTTGCCGGTGTGCATGTCGATCATCAACTTGCCGAGGGTGACACGCTCATAGGGCAGCGTGTCGTCTGGAAGCTGCTGCAGCGCCATCAGTTCCGCGGTTGATGATGCGCTGTGCCAGAGCACGCCGTCGTAGCTGATCAGCAGGCCACGATCCTTCAGCGCAGCGATGACGCTGCCGTCCATGGCAGCGGTGACGTTCCACGCATCTCCCTTGAGCACGCGCTGCCAGCGACCGTCCCGTTCCAGCCACAGCCCTTCCCTGGTGGCGGCCAGCACGCCGGCGCCCAGCGGCGCCAGATCACGCACCTGCATGCCGGCCATGGCCTCGACCACCACCGGCCCGGCCGGGGTGATCTCGAACAGGCCCCAGTTGGTGCCTATATAGCGGCGACCATCGTGCAGGATGATTGCGCTGCGCAACTCCAGTTGCCGGGCGCGCAGGCCGCTGGCGCCATAGCCGGGTAGCCAGGCCACGTAGGGCGTGAGATCGATGTCGTTGAGTCCCAGCGATTTCTTGTGCGCCAGGAAAAACGAGGTGAAACCTACCAGCAGCATGGGGACCACCAGGATTACCGAAGTCCAATTGTGCCAGTCGCGTGCCTTGAGATTGAGTTGCATGGTCTTGCCCTCGGTCAGAAACGGCCTTCCAGCGCCACATGGATGGCGCGGCCGCCGCGCTCTTCCTCCCGGATGTACTTGGTTTTCTGCCCGGCGGTGTTGTATTCGTACTTGTCCTTTTCCTTCACCATGTCGAGCAGATTGGCCGCCGTGACGCGCAGCGACAGGCCCTTGCCGAGGTGCTTCATCACGTACATGTCGAGCAGCTTCTGCTCCGCCTCGTCGTCGGCCTTGAGCGGCTCGGTGGGGTTCTTCCGATATCTTGGCGTGTAGTTGTAATTGACACCCCAGGCACCATCCCAGGCGGGCAGCTGCCAGTCGAAGCCGATGTTGTAGACGTAGGGAGACTGATCCTTGATGCGCGTGGTCAGGCCGGTGGCGCTGTCCTTGATCTCTGAATCGAGCCAGGTGTAGTTGAAGCGCAGCATGGCCTCTGGCAGACCGAGCACGTCCAGGCGGGCACGCGCATCCAGTTCGGCGCCCCACACGCGAGCGTCACCGACGTTGTAAGGACGTTCCACGTAGCGGCTGCCTTCCAGCGCTGTGCGCTTCTCCACCATGTCGCTGATGTCGCGGTGGAACAGGTTGACGCCTAACACACCGCCGCCGCGCGGCAGGAAGTGATCCCAGCCCAGTTCCACGCCCAGTGCCCGCTCCGGTTTCAACTCCGGGTTGCCGGATTTGTCGGGGTCGCCCAGGGTGCCGGTCTTGGTCTCGGTGACGGTGGACAGATCATCGAACTTGGGCGGCTTGAGGGTTTCGCTCACGCTGGCGCGCAGGTTGTTGCGCGCATTCACCTGCCATAGATAATGCAGCGAGGGCGCAGCCGTGTAGCTATCGCCGCCGCGCTCTTCGCCCCGGCCGTCCACCGCATGCTGCTCCTGCCATTGCAAACGCATTCCCGGTGTCAGGATGTGACCGCCGCCCAGGCCCACCTCATCCTGCAACCACAGCGTCCAGCGCGTTTCGGTGATGTCGAAATTGTCGCCACGGCCCGCCGCCTTGGGCATCCCGTTCTCCAGCGTGGTCTTGGTGTCCTTACGCGCCTTGTCCCTGTACTCGACACCGGCGCCCAGCTTGTGGCGGCCAACGGAGCGGTCGATACGCGCGCCTGCATACCATTCGCGTTCGTTCTTGCGATCGGTCTCCAATGTGGTCTTGGTAAGGACGCCAGCGGCATTGTATTCCCACACGGTCTTGTCCTTGTCCTCACCACCGTGCTGGTCCGCACCGTAGAATACAAGCCGGCCATCGTTGCCGAGGGGGCGGCGCCATTCGGCACGCAGACGGCTGGTCTCGCGCAGCTTGCCCTCCGCCTCATCCTTGCGGCCATCGGCCACGTAGCCGGTTCCGGCCACAAAATCGTTGTACTTGAACTTGTCCACCGCCTTGGTCTTGCGTTCGTCGCTCCGGGTGAACCACGGCGTCAGGCTCAGTTCGTCGCCATCGTCGAGGCGGATGTCGAGTCGCGGCGCGAGGTCGATGGTGTGTGTGCTGACACGCTCATCTTCGAACTCGTCCTTCCAGGCGGTGCGCATGCCGGTACCGCCGTTGAAGCTTTGTTCGCTCTTGCTCTTGGTCTTGAGGGCGCCTACCTCGCCGGCGGACGCATTGATCAGCCAGCGCACGCGCTCGCTGGCGCCGCCGTACTGGCCAGACAGGTTCCAGGTGTCCATGTCGGTCTTCTCGCCGAACACCCGGCCGGAGACCAGGCGCGCGCCGGCGATATGCTGCGCCGGCGCCTCGCGCAAAACGATGTTGATGGTGCCGGTGACGCCCTCGTTGGGCATGTCGGCGGTGGGGGCGCGGACGATCTCGATGCGCTCCACCATATCCAGGGGGATGCGGTCCACCTGGATCTGACGCTCCTTGGTGCCGGACAGCGCCGGCTCACCGTCGATGAGGATCTGGGTGTAGCCCTTATCCATACCGCGCATGCGTACATCCTTGGGTGTGCCCGGAGGACCGGTGAAGGTGACGCTGGGCAGGCGGCGCAGGTAGTCGCCCACGCTCAGTTCGTTCATGCGGTCCAACTCCTCACGGCCGTAGACCAGGCGGGTGGAAGAGGACGCGCGGCGGGCGTCGAAGTCGTCCTGTTCGGCGTGCACGGTAATCGCCTGCAACCGGGTGGCCTCGACCAACAACAACGGGGTTTCGGCCTGGGCGCCGTGACAGACGGCGGCCAGCAGGGCGGCAAGGGTGGTTCTTTGCGTAGACGGCATGGGTTCAGCTCCCCAGAATCAACGGGTGATTTCCTGGCTGGCTGGACCATGTCCCAAAGGGAAGGTCGGGCTGGCGACGGGTGATTGGTAAATACTTACTTGGTCAGAATCAGCTTGCCCTGCCGGGTCAGGCGCAGGCGGTATTCCTCGGAGCCATGGGCGATGATCAGTTCATTGTCCCGCCCGAGCAGCTCGCTGCTGGCCAGGCGCCGGCGGCTTTCCGCCCCCTCCCCCCCTGCCCGTTTCCCGGCGGGGGTGTGCTTGTCACTCATGGGAACACCCCGAGTAGCCTTAGTGTATTTTCAACAAGTCTCAAATGATAATGATTCGCATTAAGAAGTCAACATGTACTTCCAGCGGCCCGCGGAGGCAGGACTGAGCGGTCGGAGCGAACACCCGCCAGCGGGAAGGAGGTGAGGAATCAGCGCTGGCGTTGCCGACCGGCCCGCGCCAGGCGCGCCAGATAGTCCGCCCAGTGGGCGGCCTGGTTGGCGCCCAGGTCGTAGAGATAGTTCCAGGTATACAGACCGCTCTGGTGGCCGTCGTCGAACACCAGCTTCACGGCGTAATGGCCGACCTGCACGATGTCGGTGATGTTCACCAGTTCCTTGCCCACCTGCAGCGCCGGGCGTTTGCGGTGATAGCCGGCCACCTCCGAGGACGGGGAATACACCCGCAGGTATTCACAGGGCAGCCGGAAGCGCGCGCCGTCGTCGAAGGCGATCTCCAACAGGCGCTCCTCGCGGTGCAACACGATCTCGGTGGGATGGGGGGACTCGGCCATGCGGCCTCCCGGCGGCGGTGGGGCGGAGAGAAACAGATGGGGCCGACGCAGGGGCGACACAAGCGCCCCGCCCGGGCCTAGCGGCGGAAACGGGCCACCAGTTCCTGCAATTGCGCCGCCAGCCGTTGCAGATCACTGCCGGCCGCGGCCAGCTGCGCCACGCCGGCGGCGGTGGCGGCGGCATCGGCACTGATGCTGGCCACATTGCGACTGGCGTGCTCCGCAACGCGCTGTTGATCATCGGCAGCGGCGGCGATGTCGCCGGTGGTGCGGGCGATACCGCTGACGGCGCCGGCGATGGTGCCCAAGGCATCGGCAGCCCTGCGTGCCTGATCCACGCTGGACTGGGCCTGGCTGCGGCCGGCACTCATGATCTGCACGGTGCGGTGCGCGCCCTGTTGCAACTGCTCGATGATGCCCTGGATTTCCAGGGTGGACTGCTGGGTGCGAGTGGCCAGGGTACGGACCTCGTCGGCCACCACGGCAAAACCGCGGCCCTGCTCGCCGGCGCGGGCCGCCTCAATGGCGGCATTGAGGGCGAGCAGGTTGGTCTGCTCGGCAATGCCGCGGATCACGTCCAGCACCATGCCGATGTTCTGGCTCTGCTGTTCCAGTTGCTGCAACGCCGTGGCGGCCTGCTCGACGTTCTCCGCCAGGGCGAAGATGGCATCGATGGTCTGGCCGATGACCAGCTTGCCGCCCTGCGCCGCCTGATCCGCCTCACCGGCCGCGGCGGCGGCCTGCTGCGCCTGCTGCGCCACCGCCTGCACCATGGCCGTCATCTCGGCCAGCGCCTGCGCCGCCTGTTCGGTATCGGCCTGCTGGTGCCGGGCGCGGGCACTGACATCGTGACTGGTCGTGCCCAACGCCGCGATGGAACCGCTCAGGGCGGTAGTGGAACCGCTGATCTGGCCCAGCATCTCACGCAGGTTGGCGGTCATGCGGTTGACGCTGGCGACGATCTCGCCGATGACATCGGCGCTCTCCAGGGTGCACTGATGCGATACATCATTCTCGCTCACGGCCTGCGCCACATCGGCGATACGCCGTACCTTGTTCATCAGCACCACGCTCACCAGCACGTAATTGAAGATGCCGATGGAGGTGCCGGCCACCAGACAGCCGACGATGAACCAGGCCCGCATGCCTTCCTTCCACTCCACGAAGAACTGGGCATAGACAGGAAAGATCAGGCCCATGGCCAGACCGAAGGCGAGAAAGGCATAGAGCAGATTGCGCAATATGCTTTTTTTCATGTTGTTTGGACTCCCCCTGGGACGCGCCCTGGGCCGGGCGCAGCGTCAATTCTGCTCTGTTTCGGCAGGAGGATGATAGAGCTTGAGCAGACCTTCCGGGATTTCGCCCTTGCCGGCCAGCTCCAGGCCGCTGTTGGCCAGCACAAACAATACCAGCACCATGACGATGGTGGGCATCACGCCGACGCGGGTGGCGATGGTGAAGATGATCTCCTGCATGCTGTGCTTTTGCGCGGTGAGCGCCAGCAGGGAACCGCCGCCGATGATCACGGCCGAACCGGCATAGCCCATCAGCAGCAGGCGGCAACGGCGCCAGGCCAGCCGCCAGTGCATCACTACGAACCAGGGGGTATCTGCCGTGGGACGATGGGCACGCACATAGATGTAGGCGATCACCAGGGCGGAAAACAGCGGCGGCAACAGCAGGCCCCAGGCACCGATGCCGAGGGCGATGGAGGCGGGCGCCAGCAACAGGTGAAAGGCGGCCAGATTGATCATCAGCAACTCGTGCGGGGTGCGGGCCTGGCGCTTCAGGGCGTCGTCGATGGCGTAGAGCATGGCAATCCTCGTGGGAATGGGCGCAAAGTTTGGTGAGCCGGGCGCTGTGATATGCTTCCAAACGGTCGGGGCCATTCTAGCCAATAGCAGCGGATGAGCCCTTGCGAAAACGCAATGTAACGACCAATTCGCCACCATCAGTTTCGCGGCGAACCCGACGGCAAGCGGTCGGTGTCTTTTTTTGGATCCATTCAAAATCCAAAGGGTAGGCTATGGAAAGCAACGATCCGCGTGTGCTGATCCGCGTCGCCGAGGCGGTGTATCCGGTGTGCGAACTGGGTGCCGAGTCGCGCCGCCGCCTGGCCGACCAGGGCCGTCTCGACCTGCTCAAGCCGCACGCCCGCCTGGCCGCCGTCGACGATGCCGCCTGGCTTACCTATCTGGTGCGGGGCGAGCTGACCCTGGTTTCCGACAAGGGCGAGAAGGAGGCGATACACGCCAACTCGCCGCGCGCCCGCCTGCCCCTGTTCCGCATCCATCCCCCCGGCCTGTACGCCGAGGCCGATGTGGCCAGCGTGGTGGTCCGTTTCAGCCGCGCCCTGCAGCATACCCTGACGGCGGCGGAGCGCAGCGCCGCCCACGGCGGCAACGATGAGATCATCATGGATAGCATAGGGGCGGCAGAGAGTCCGCTCTACCAGCGTATCTACCAGGCCTACCAACACGACGAGTTGGAGCTGCCCAGCCTGCCCGATATCGCCCTGCGTATCCGCGAGGCCATCCGCGACCCCAACGTCGGGGTGAAGGATGTGGCCAAGATGGTGTTGGCCGACCCGGTGCTCTCGGCCCGGCTGATCCATGTGGCCAACAGCGCCGCTTACCGGCGCGACACCCCGGCCACCACGGTCTACCAGGCCGTCACGCGATTGGGACTCGCCGCCGCGCAGAACATCGCCATCAGCCTGGCGCTCAAGCACCTGTTCAAATCCGATGCCCCGCTGCTGCAACAGCACATGCAGGCGCTGTACAACCACAGCAGCCAGGTGGCCAGCATCGCCTACGTGCTGGCGCGCCACAGCCACGGCTTCAATGCCGAGCGCGGCCTGCTGGCCGGCCTGCTGCACGACATCGGCGTGATCCCCATCCTCACCTTCGCCGCCCGGCACGGCGCCCTCGAACACGACGCCGCCGAGCTGGACAAAACCATCAGCAACCTGCGCCGCATCACTGGACATCTGGTGTTGAGCCGGCTCGGTTTCGAGGACGATCTGATCACTGCCGCCGAGCAGGCGGAAGACTGGCTGCGCGATGAACACGAGGCGCCGGACTATGCCGACCTGCTCATCGTGGCGCAACTGCACAGTTATCTCGGCACACCGCAGATGCAGCACCTGCCGCGCATCGACACCACCCCCGCCTACCGCAAGCTCGATCTGGGCGAGTTCGATCCACAGCACGGCCTCGCCATCCTGCGCGAGGCCCATACCGTCAGTTCAGCCATCCACCAGATGCTGCATTGAAGATCGCCGGACCCCGGCGCTCAGATCTGCTTCCAGCCATCCACCATGAACTGTACGGCGATCACCGCCAGCAGCAGCCCCATCAGGCGGGTGACGACACGGATACCGCTGACGCCGAGCAGACGCCGCAAGGCATCGGCAAAGAACAACGCGACGTAGACGATGACACAGGCCACCAGGATCGCCGCCAACAATTCGACCTGCTGCATCGGCGCCGTGAGCTGCTGGCGCCATACCAGCACGGTGGTAATCGCGCCCGGCCCGGCCAACAACGGGACCGCCAGCGGCACCAGGGCAATGTTCTCCTTGCGGATCCCCTCCTGCTCCTCTTCGGCGCTGGTTTTGATCCCGCTCGGGATCAGTGCCAGCATCTGCAGCGCATAGATGAAGAAGATGAAACCGCCGGCCAGCTGGAAGGCGGGCATGCTGATGTGGAAGAAGCGCAGCAGGGCATCGCCGCTGAGGGCAAACAGAACCAGGATCACGGCGCTGGCAAGGGCCGCCACCAGGGCCATGCGGCGGCGTTCGGCCAGGGTGTTGTCGCGGGTAAACAGCAGGAAGATGGGCAGGTTGCCCAGCGGGTCCATGATGATCAGCAGCGGCACCAGTATGGTCAGAAAGTCCTGCATCACCGCTCCTTTGCCGCTACACGAACAGGGTCAATACACCGGTATATCCGTACAGGCGGCCATTATAGAGCTCGCCGTTGGCAAAGAAACCGGCCAGGGGAAAATCCCCCAGTACCTCGGTGATCATGCGCAACTCCTCGGCGTCGTCACCGAACTGGTGGCGGCCACGGCCGAGACAGGTGACATAGATGCCGCCGCGTATGGCGCGGCCACCGACACGGCCCTTGATCCGCTCCAGCATCTGGCGCATATCGGCACGCGCGGTGTTACCGTCGCGGCGGCAGAACATCAGCCGCTCCTGGCCGTCGAGATAGTCGCCCACTGCGATGAGGCCGTTGCGCGTGTCGACACCCATCAGGTGGCGCACCATGTAGTCTCCGGTGTCGGAATTGACGATGGGCAGGCCGACGAAGATGTAACCGGCGATGCGTTGCAGATCGCGCGCCAGCACCTCGCCGATCTCCTGCCTCATCACCTCCAGCGCCGGCTGGTAATCCAGCGTGATGGCGATATTGCCCTCGGCCTCGGTGATCGCATGGGAAGCGCCCAGCGGCGTGCATCCCTGCGTGTGATCGGTCACCACATTCACCCCGGGACCGAACAGCACGCCGGACACGCCGCCGCTGATCACCGCGTCGCCGACAATCTGATGATTCATGGTGTTGGATGAGGTGAGTCCACCGTTGACGAAGGCCGCCGGCAGCGCCGCGGCCACCGCCTCGACCAGGGCCGGCGTCGCGGTGTTGGCGGGGTCACCGTGCAGCAGGGCAAAACAGTAACCCTGTTGCTGAGCCCAGGCCTGCAACTCCGCTGTCAGTGCCGCCTCCGGCTGGATGAAGGCCGGCAACAGGCGAAAGTCCTCTGCCGGCACATCGCCCACCAACAGCACCAGCGCCGGGGTGTCGTAATACTCCTGTCCGCTGGCGCACACCGCCATGCCCAGCGTGCCCACCCATTGCACGCGCGGCAATACCGCACGCAGGCGTTGCAGCACCGCCGGCAACTGTCCCGCCAGCGCATCGCTGGCATACACAAAGCCGAGGCTGGCCTCCGGCGGCACACTGCCCAGTTGCGCCAGGCAACGTTCCAGCAACGCGGGGCCGTCGCCGCCCGTCGCCTGGGCCAATAAAAACTGTTGCATCATGCCCCCCTAGGCGAGAGACACACCCGTGCCGCCCAGGCCGCAGTAGCCGCCGGGGTTCTTCGCCAGATATTGCTGATGGTAGTCCTCGGCATAGTAGAACTGCGGCGCATCGACGATCTCGGTGGTGATGGCGCCGAAGCCCGCCGCGTTCAGGCGCTGCTGAAACTGCGTGCGCGAGGACTCGGCCGCGGCCCGCTGCGCCGCGTCGTAGACATAGATGCCGGAACGGTATTGCGTGCCGACGTCATTGCCCTGGCGCATGCCCTGGGTGGGGTCGTGCGACTCCCAGAACACCCGCAGCAATGTCTCATAACTGATCTGCTGCGGGTCATACACCACGCGCACCACCTCATTGTGCCCGGTCATGCCGCTGCACACCTCGCGATAGGTGGGATTGGGCGTGTAGCCGCCGGCATAACCCACGGCGGTGGAGTACACGCCGGGCAGCTGCCAAAAGCGCCGCTCGGCGCCCCAGAAACAGCCCATGCCGAACAGGGCCAGCACCGTGCCGGCCGGAAACGGCGGGATGATACGGTTGCCACTGACGTAATGATTGATCGGCACCGGCATGGGCACGACGCGCCCGGGCAGCGCCTCCTCCGGCGTAGGCATGTGAAGTTTATGGGTATCGCTCATCGTGGCCGGACCTCGCGAGGTATCATGCTCAAACTATGCGGCTGAACGGCAGGAAAGCAAGGCGGGGCACTTTGCATATACTCTATACATGAATAAGGACAAGCAGGACCCTGCCGCCATGGAAGCCGCCGCCCCAACCACTGCCGTACCCCACCATCATTTCCCGCGCTGGCTGCGCGCCCTGCTGCTCGGCATCATCGCTGCCGCCACCCTGCTGGCCCTGATCCCGGTAGGCATGCGCTTCGGCCTCGAATATGCGTTACGCGAACAGGGGTTGGAGGCAGTCAGCATCGCCAACATCGACTTCAATGTATTCACCCTGCGTTTGAAGCTGGAGGAGTTGCGTGCCGAGCGCGAGGGGCGACCGGTGCTGCATGTTGAACAACTGCAAGTACGTCTGGCCTGGCGCCCGCTGTGGCAAAAACAGCTCATGATTGAATCGCTGGCGCTGCGCGGTACCCAGCTGGATATCCGTCAGACAGCGAACGCGCGCTGGCGCCTCGCCGGCATCGACCTGCCGCCACCGGCATCCCCCGCCGACGCCAGCGATCAAACGCCGGTCTGGGGTGTCGGTCTGCAACAGGCCGATATGGAGGGTATTCGCCTTGAGCTGTCGCTGCCCGACCTCACCACCAGCCTCACCCTCGATACCCTGGTGCTGGAGGATTTCTACACCTGGCTGCCCCAACAGCACACCCGGCTGCACGCCGAGGGACGACTCAATGACAGCGGCTTCGTCCTCACCGCAGAAGCCGCGCCGCTGGCCGGCAGCATCACGGCCGCCGCACACCTGACCCTGCAACCCCTCGACCTGACACCGTTCCTGGCCCTGGCCCCGGCCGGCATACCGGCGGTACAGGCGCGGCTGGCGGTCGACAGCAACTTCGGTGTCCGTGTCGACAACGAGGCCCTGCAACTGACGCAACAAGGCCGGTTGGGCCTGCACGCTGTCACCGTCACCGTTCAACCCTGGCGGATCAGTGGCGAGCGTCTGCAATGGGACGGCCAACTCGCACTCGCGCTGCAGCATGGCGGCCTGGCGGTACTAACGGCGCAAGGCCGTGCGGTGCTGCAAGGAGCGGCGCTTGCCGATGCGCAGGCAGCAGAGGCGCTGCTCACTCTGTCTGGCATGGAGGCAAGCGGTATCGAGCTGCGCAGCAGCGACGACATCGCCATCGAAACCATGCACCTGCAAGGATTGCAGGTGATGCTGCAACGCGCGGCCGACGGCCGCCTGCTGTTGCCGGCCACGAAGGCGGCCGAAACCGCGCCGCCGGCACAAGACCGCCCCGGGCCGGCGCTGCGCATTGCCCGCGTCATTCTCGACGGCGACAACACCATCGACTTCCGCGACCTGTCGCTCAAACCCGCCTTCCACCAGACGCTGCACATCACCAAGGCCGAGATCACCGGCATCGACAACCGCGCGCACGATGTCCCCGCCCAGTTCCAACTGAGCGGCCGTGCCGGCAAATACACCGCCATGGACGTGCGCGGCGAAATTCGGCCGTTTACCGCCAAGACCAACCTCACCCTGCGCAGCGAACTGAAGGGACTGGACCTGCCGCCGCTGACGCCCTATACCATGCGCCATCTGGGCTACAACCTGCGCAGCGGACAGCTCGGCGCTACGATGGAACTGACCATCCGCGACGACATGCTCGACGGCAACAACCAGCTGCGCATCCACAAGCTGGCGGTGGAGCCCACCGATCCGGCCAAGATGGCGCAGTTCAGCGACCAGCTGAAGATCCCGCTCGCCACCGCCCTCTACATGCTCAAGGACCGCAACGACAACATTGCGCTCGACCTGCCCATCAGCGGCAATCTGCGTGATCCCTCCTTCGATATCTCCGACGCCATCAACACCGCGATGGGCAAGACCATGCGGCTCGCCACCGTCGGTTATCTGAAGCTGTTCCTGCAACCCTACGGCGGCCTGCTTACCCTGGCCTCCATGGCCGGCGGTGCCGGCAGCATTCAGTTCGAGCCGCTGATCTTCACCCCTGGCCTGGCGGTCATCGAGACGCAGCAACAACCCTACATTGACAAGATCGGCGCGCTGTTCAAGGAACGGCCCAAGCTGCGCCTGCAACTATGCGGCTACGCCACCGCCGCCGATCGGCCACTACCGCAGAAGAACAAACCGCCGCTGGAGGAGAGTGTGATAACCACGCTGCTGGAGACTTTGGCGCGCCAACGCGCCGAGGCGGTCAAAGATCAGCTGATCAACCAACACGGCGTAGAGCCGGAACAGTTGTTCATCTGCCATCCGGCCATCGATGCCGCCGCCGCAGCGCAGCCGCGGGTGGAACTGCTGCTCTAACGGGACGGGCGCAGGGCGTACACCACCTCATCCAGCCGCGTTACACCGGCGGCGCGGAAGCGCGGCGTCTCTGGCAGGATGTCGAGGGCGAACAGCCGCTCCACCGCGTAGCGCCCGGCGTAGAAACCGCGCACCTCCTGTTCGGTCACTGCGAACGGCGGCCCCTCCATCTCCGCCTGCGGATAGTCCATGGTCACCAACAGCATCGGTGCCACGGCCGGCAGGATATGGTGCAGATGACCGGCATAACGCGCGCGCATCTCCGGCGGCAGGGCCACCAGGGAGGCACGGTCATATACAGCGGCCACCCCCTTGAGATCGGCTGGCTCCAGATCGAAGAAGTCACCGCACAGCAAGGTGATACCGTCGCAGCTCCAGCTGTCGAAGGCGCCATGGCTGCGCACCTGCGGTTTGAGTTCGTTTTCCAGGAAGAAGTCTTCCACTGCCAGCGGGCTCAGCTCCACGCCCAGCACGCGATGGCCCTGGGCGCGCAGCCACAGCATGTCGCGACTCTTGCCGCACAAGGGCACGAAGACCTCTGCCCCCGCCGGCAAGCGCAGGCCACCCCAGTATTCCTGCAAATGGGCGTTGATCTCGCCCTGATGAAAACCAATCTCCTTGCGCTGCCAGCGCTCCAGCCAGAACTCCGCCTTCATTGCCTCACTCTCCCAACCAGCGCACCAGATAAAACAGTTTGAAACCTTCGGACGAGCGGAACGGCCCGCACACCCGCGCCGCATACAGCTGCTTGGCGGCATCGGCCTGGGCCAGGGCCTCCTGCTCGGTCGCCACCACCGTCACTGTATTTTCCGGATAACGCTGACGCTGCCGCCGCGGCGCATAGATCACCGCGTAGCTCTCGCGCAGATCGGCCGGTAACAGGCCCTGCTGTTCGAACTCATGCTCGGACATGCGACACATCCTTTATCTTTTGCATAACAAGTTGCAATCATAGGCCTTCATCCACACCGAGGGTAGGCAGGTATAATCCGCCCTCCCACATCACTCGGAGATCGCATGGCACGCCGGCGCACCACCATCCGTATCGGACCCTTGCTGTTTCTGCTGCGGCGTCACCCGCTGGTGCTGCTGCTCGCCGCCCTCCTCGCCGCCGGCTGGTACGGCTATGAGGTGCTGCACGCGCGCCCGGCCCTGGCCTGGCACGGCGTGCCACAGGCGCAGGCCTGGCAACCGAGCACCTGGACCCGCGTGCTGCGCAACGATGCCTTTCTGGTGGGGTGGTCCGACCTGCGCGGCAACCCGTTGTGGGTGAAATACAAGCTGAGTCCGGTACCCGCCGGCGCCCCGCGCCTGCGCCGGCCGCCACGTTTCGAGCGCGACTGGCGCGCCCTCAACTCCATCGGCCACGACGACTACAGCGGCAGCGGCTACGATCGCGGCCACCTCGCGCCCAACTACGCCATCTCGCGCCTGTACGGCGCGCAGGCGCAGTTGCAGACCTTTCTCATGACCAACATCACCCCGCAGCGGCCCAATCTCAACCAAAAGGTATGGCAACGCCTGGAAGAGGCGGAGATCGACGTGTTCGCGCCACGCTATGCCGAGTTGTGGGTGATCACCGGACCGGTATTCGATGCGGACATCCAGCGCCTGCCCAGTTCCAAACGGGTGGAGGTGCCCGATGCCTTTTTCAAGATCCTCGCCGCGCCCCAGGGCGGCCCCGACGGCGAACCCAAACTGCTGGCCTTCGTGGTGCCGCAGACGGTCAGGGGCAACGAACCGCTGGACCGCTTCGTCACCAGCGTCGATCACGTGGAGGAGCTTACCGGCTTCGATTTCTTCCCCCACATGGAGGCTGAGTTGCAGGCCCGGCTGGAGGCAGCGATTGACCCGGGCGCCTGGCGCCTGGAGGAAATCGCGCGCCGTCCGGGCCGATATTGACCGCGATTTTTCCTTTGCACAAACTATGCGCCTGCAACGGTCCGGCTGCTCTGCCGCCGGCAAATTTTCAACTTTCGTGATTCGTACACACTGACGGAGCGTGTCTACCATGAGCGGAAATATCGACGCCATCAAACAGGAAATGATTCAGCTGGAAACCGAGTACCTGGCCTACATCAACAAGAACGGTTTCCGTTACCAGGAATACAGCAACCCGCCGGCAGGCAGCTTCATGGAGAAGTACAAAAAGCGCATGGCCGAACTCACCGCCGCCAGCGGTGTGAAGCCGCTGGAGTATTACAAGGGTTACTGATTCGGTACCTGTGGCAAGCAAAACCCCGCTTTCGCGGGGTTTTGTTTTTCCGCACCACCCCAGGATTCGTTGCACCGCCGCATCGTGTAGGCTGTAACCATGATGACGACCGCCCTGCTGTGGTTTCGCCGCGACCTGCGCCTGGCCGACAATCCGGCCCTGCTCGCGGCGCTAGCCGGTTGTGAACGGGTGATCCCCGTTTACATCGACACGCCGGAGGATGCACCAAACGGCGCTGCCTCGCGCTGGTGGCTGCATCACAGCCTCGCGGCGCTGGATGGGGAACTGCAACGGCGCGGCTCGCGCCTGCTGCTGCGCCGCGGCCCGGCGCTGGAGGTGTTGCGCGCATTGATCGACGCGACCGGCGCCACACACGTCTACTGGAATCGCGTCTATGAACCTGCACTGATCGCCCGCGACAGCACCATCAAGCAGGCCCTGCGTGCCGACAGCATTCATGTCGCCAGCAGCAATGCGCTGCTGCTCAACGAACCCTGGCAACTGCTCAAGGCCGACGGCACGCCGTACCGGGTGTTCACACCTTACTGGAATGCCGCGCAGAAATGCGGTTTCGATCTCGCCCTGCACGTCGCGCCCCACGCCCTGCCACCGGTGGCACCGCAATGGCGGGGCGAACCACTGGCGGCGCTGCAGCTGTTGCCGCGCATCCGCTGGGATAGTGGGCTTGCCACCCATTGGCAGCCGGGCGAGGCCGGTGCCGCTGAACGTCTGGCCGCCTTTCTTGAGCAGGCCTTCGGCCACTATGCCGTTGAGCGCGATCGCCCCGATCACGCCGGCACGGCACGCCTGTCACCCCATCTGCACTTTGGCGAGATCAGCCCGCGCCGCCTGCTGGCACTGGCGCAGCAACAGCTGTCCGCGCAACGTCATGCCGGACTGACACAAAACGCCGAGAGCTGGCTGCGCCAACTACTATGGCGCGAGTTTGCCCATCAGTTGCTGCATCACTACCCGCACACCGCAGGCCAGCCGCTGGATGCACGTTTCGAGCGCTTCCCCTGGCGGCATGATTACCGTGAAGACCTCATCGCCTGGCAGCGCGGCAATACCGGTATTCCCATCGTCGACGCCGGCATGCGCGAACTGTGGCACACCGGCTGGATGCACAACCGGGTGCGCATGGTGGTAGCCTCCTTCCTCACCAAGAATCTGCTCATCCCCTGGCAGGAGGGCGCAGCATGGTTCAACGACACGCTGGTGGATGCGGACCTCGCCAACAACACCCTGGGCTGGCAATGGGTGGCCGGCTGCGGCGCCGACGCGGCGCCCTATTTCCGCATCTTCAATCCGGTGAGCCAGGGCGAGAAGTTCGATCCGCAGGGGAACTATGTGCGGCGCTGGCTGCCTGAATTGTCAGATTTGCCGGAGCGGTATATCCATCAACCCTGGAACGCACCGCAACCACCGGCACCCTATGCGCCGCCGCTGGTCGATCTCAAGGCGAGTCGACAGCGCGCCCTGGCGGCCTACGCGAGCATCAAAACGTAACATGCGGCAGCTATGGTCTATGCTGGGTGTGACCATAGCGAGTACCCACGCCTCACTCTCACCGCACCACAACATGAACATGGACCCGTTTGCTGCTCTGACCACCTGCTCACTGACTACCTGCTCATGAAAATCCTGGTACTCAACTGCGGCAGCTCGTCGCTCAAGTTCAAGGTCTTTGCCACCAGTGATCTGCATTGGCTGGCCGGTGGCAGCGCCGAGCGCATCGGCCAACCTGACAGTATGTTGCGCATGGTCTGGGCGAGCGGCGAGGCCACCTGTCCCGGCGCCGCCCCCGACCACCAGGCCGCCTTGCAACAGGTATTTCGCCTGCTGGCTCAGCATGGGATCGTCAGCGGCGCGGCGCAACTGGGCGCCATCGGTCATCGCGTGGTGCATGGCGGCGATCGCTTCCGCGCGCCGCTGCTGCTCGATGACACCAACCTGGAGGAATTGCGCCAACTCACACCGCTGGCGCCCCTGCACCATCCGGCCAACCTGCACGGCATCGATCTGGCTGCCGAACTGTGTCCCGGCGTGCCGCAGGTGGCCGTGTTCGACACCGCCTTTCACCATACCCTGCCGCCCCGTGCCTGGCGCTACGCGCTGCCGGAATGGACTTGGCGTGACCATCAGGTGCGCCGCTACGGCTTTCACGGCACCTCGGTGCAATACGTCAGCCGCCGCGCCGCCGAACTGATGGGACGACCGCTGCAGCAGCTCAACCTGATCGTGCTGCATCTGGGCAACGGCGCCAGCGTCACGGCCGTCAAGGACGGACGCAGCATCGACACTTCCATGGGCATGACACCGCTGGAAGGGCTGGTGATGGGCACGCGCAGCGGCGACATCGATGCGGCAGTGCCGTTCTATCTCATGCGCCATGCCGGACTGGATGCCGCCGCCGCCGAACGCCTGCTGTTTTTCGACAGCGGCCTGCACGGTCTGTGCGGCAGCAGCGACATGCGCACGGTCCATGTCCGCGCCGATGCCGGCGATGTGGATGCGCAACTGGCACTCGATATCACCGGCTACCGCCTGAAAAAATATATCGGTGCCTACAGCGCCGCCCTGGGACGGGTCGATGCCGTGATCTTCACTGCCGGTATCGGCGAGAATGACGCCGACATGCGGCGCCGCGCCTGCGACGGACTGGGGCGGTTCGGCATCCAGCTCGATGACACGCGCAATAACGCGGCCGACGGCACGGCACGGCGCATCTGCGCCGATGACAGCGCCGTGCAGGTGTGGGTGATCCCCACCGATGAGGAACTGGAGATCGCCCGCGCCACACTCGAATTCACTGCCACGGAATGAGGAACAGATCATGACCACACACAATCCCACTGCCCCGCTCGATGCCACCGAACTGGCGCAGATCGACGCCTGGTGGCGAGCCGCCAACTATCTGTCGGTGGGACAAATCTACCTGCTCGACAATCCGCTGCTGACCCAGCAGCTCACCGTGGAGCACGTCAAGCCGCGACTGCTTGGCCACTGGGGCACCACACCGGGACTCAATTTCATCTACGTCCATCTCAACCGCATCATCCGCCAGCGCGACCTCGACATGATCTACGTCTGCGGTCCCGGCCACGGTGGCCCGGCGATGGTGGCCAACGCCTGGCTGGAAGGCAGTTACAGCGAAACCTACCCCGATATCTCTCTGGACGCCGAGGGCATGAAGCGCCTGTTCAAGCAATTTTCCTTTCCCGGCGGCATCCCCAGCCACGTGGCGCCGGAAACACCCGGCTCGATCCACGAAGGCGGCGAACTGGGTTATGCCCTGAGCCATGCCTTCGGTGCGGCCTTCGACAATCCGGATCTGCTGGTGGCCTGCGTGGTCGGCGACGGCGAGGCAGAGACCGGCCCGCTGGCGACCGCCTGGCATTCCAACAAATTCCTCAACCCGATCAGCGACGGCGCAGTGCTGCCGATCCTGCATCTGAACGGTTACAAGATCGCCAATCCCACCGTGCTGGCGCGCATCCCGCGCGACGAGCTGGAGGCCCTGATGCGCGGCTACGGCTACGAGCCTTTCTTCGTCGAGGGTTCTGATCCGATGCAGATGCACCAGCAGATGGCCGCAACCCTGGACACGGTGTGCGAACGCATCCGCCTGATCCAGCACCATGCGCGCAGCACCAACGACCCGACGCGGCCGCATTGGCCGATGATCATCCTGCGCTCACCCAAGGGCTGGACCGGTCCGAAGAGCGTGGACGGCAAGAAGACCGAGGACTACTGGCGCTCGCATCAGGTTCCCTTCGGCGAGTTGCGCGAGAAACCGGAACACATCACCCTGTTGCAGGAGTGGCTGCAAAGCTACCGGCCCCAGGAGCTGTTCGACGCCCACGGCCGTCCCAGCCCGGAGATCACGGCGCTGGCGCCGCACGGCACGCGGCGCATGTCGGCCAACCCCCATGCCAACGGCGGCCTGCTGCTCAAGGCCCTGCGCCTGCCCGCGTTCCGCGACTACGCCTTGCCGGTGAACAAACCCGGCACCAGCAGCGCCGAATCCATCCGTGCCCTCGGCCGCTTCCTGCGCGACGTGATGCAGAAGAACGACGATCACCGCAACTTCCGGGTCTTTGGCCCCGACGAAACCGCTTCCAATCGCCTCGGTGATCTGTTCGAAGTGACCGACCGCACCTGGCTGGCAGATCACTACAACGACGACGACCACCTCGCGCCCGATGGCCGCGTGATGGAAATCCTGTCGGAGCACACCTGTCAGGGCTGGCTGGAAGGCTATCTGCTCACCGGCCGCCACGGCTTCTTCTCCTGCTACGAGGCCTTCATCCACCTGGTCGACTCCATGTTCAATCAGCACGCCAAATGGCTCAAGGTGACGCGCCACATCCCTTGGCGCCGCTCCATTGCCTCACTCAACTACCTGCTCACCTCCCACGTCTGGCGTCAGGACCACAATGGCTTCTCACACCAGGACCCCGGCTTCATCGACCACGTGGTGAACAAGAAGGCGGAGATCATCCGCGTCTATCTGCCGCCCGACGCCAACACCCTGCTGTCGGTGGCGGACCACTGCCTGCGCTCACGCGACTACGTCAACGTCATCGTCGCCGGCAAACAGCCGCAGCTGCAGTACCTGGACATGGACGCGGCGGTGAAACACTGCACCGAAGGGCTGGGCATCTGGGAATGGGCCAGCAGCGACCAGGGCGGCGAGCCGGACGTGGTGATGGCCTGCGCCGGTGACATCCCAACGCTGGAAACCCTCGCCGCTGTGGACATCCTGCGCCGCGAATTCCCCGCGCTGCGCGTGCGCGTGGTCAACATCGTCAACCTGATGCGCCTGCTGCCGCCATCCGAGCACCCGCACGGCCTGCCGGACAAGGAGTTCGACACCCTGTTCACCACCGACAAGCCGGTCATCTTCGCCTATCACGGCTACCCCTGGCTGATCCACCGCCTCGCCTACCGCCGCACCAACCACAAAAACCTGCACGTGCGCGGCTACAAGGAGGAGGGTACCACCACCACCCCGTTCGACATGGTGGTGATGAACGACCTGGATCGCTACCACCTAGTGATGGATGTCATCGAGCGCCTGCCCCAGCTCGGCGCGGCCGCCGCCTATGCCAAGCAGCGGCTGCGCGAGAAGCTCATCGAGCACAAGGAGTACATCCGCCGCCACGGCGAGGACATGCCGGAGATCAGGGATTGGGTGTGGCCTTATTAGGGCAGGAATAGGTAGAAATCAAACGTCCAGATTGTAACGCTTGATCTTGCGCCACAATGTGGATTTGTCGATACCCAGGATCTCGGCGGCGAGCGAACGATCACCCTGGGTCTCGCGCAAAGTCTTGCGGATGAAATAGGCCTCGATTTCCTCCAGGCTCTGCGGCGGCAGGAAATCGAGGGAGCTGTTAGGCGTTGTTCGTTTTTCCGTCAGGTGATGCGGCAGCACCTCTTCGCGGATCTTGTCGCCCTCGGTCAGGATGATCATGCGCTGTACCACGTTCTCCAACTCACGCACATTTCCCGGCCAGTCGTGACGCAGCAGGACGCCCAATACCTCGGTATCCATGCCTTTTACCGGCTTGTTGAGGCGGGTGGAGTATTTGTTGATGAAATAATAGGTCAACAGCGGAATGTCATCCCTGCGCTCACGCAGCGCCGGCATCGGTATCTCCATCACCGTCAAACGGTAGTACAAGTCCTCGCGGAAAGTCCCTTTCTCAATCAACACAGGAATGGATTTGTTTGTCGCCGCAATAACGCGCACATCGACGCTGCACGGCGCGGTGTCGCCCATGGCGTAGAAGGTGCCGTCCTGCAGGACACGCAACAGCTTTGCCTGCAAGGCGAGACTTGAATTATTTATTTCGTCGAGAAACAGGGTGCCGCCGTTGGCGGCTTCGAACAAGCCGATTTTGCTGCGCTCGGCGCCGGTAAACGCCCCCTTCTTGTAACCGAACAGTTCGCTTTCAATCAGATTTTCCGGTATCGCCGCGCAGTTGATGGCCACGAACGGTTTGTCCTTGCGCGCGCTCTGCATATGAATCTGCCGCGCTACCAGCTCCTTGCCGCAGCCGCTCTCTCCGGTAATCAGAACACTGCAATCATATGCCGATGCCGCGTCAATCAGCTTGCGCACCTTGAGAACGGCCTGGGACTCTCCGATGAGATCACCCTTCTCCGCCAGCGCCCGCTGCTGCTGCCGCAGGCGTTGATTCTCCGTGCTCAACAAATGATGCTGTAACGCGCGCTCTACCGTGCAGCGCAGCTCCACTGTCTCGAATGGCTTGCGCAGATAGTCAAATGCACCATGTTTCAGGGCGTCGACGGCCGACTCCACCGTCGCGTAGCCGGTGACCAGGACGACCTGTGTGTTCGGGCTGCGCTCACGCACGAAGCCCAATACATCAATCCCATCGCCGCCAGGCATACGTAGATCGGTAACCACCACACTTACCGGGTTGTTTTCAATGAACTCCATCGCCTGATGCACATTCTCCACTGACTCAACCCTGCCCCCGGGGTGAACATCGGTCAGGATATTGACGATCAGGTCGCGCATATTGCGATCGTCTTCCACCACCAGGATTACGACCTGCGGCATCAGGGGGGGCGTGGATTCACTATTCATTTCCTACTCTCTTCATGTCGACGGCGGGGAGGGTAATCACAAACCTAGCGCCACCGGTATAGTCGCCGTCATAACGGATATTGGCGCCACGCTTCGCCAGCATCGCCTGGGAGATGGACAACCCCAATCCGGTTCCCGCGCCGACATCCTTGGTGGTAAAGAAGGGGTCAAAGATGCGACTGCGCAGCTCTTCCGGCACACCTGGCCCATTGTCTTCTACCGCGATATGTACATAGCGTGTATCCCCTGCCAATGCCCGAATGGTGATCACCGGCCTCTCGACGCCCTCCAGTGCGTGAATCGCATTTTGCAACAGATTGGTGAACACGATGTCCAATTGCCCACAATCACCCTCAACGATCAGCGGCTCCCGTGGCAGCGACATCACTACGTCGATTCCGTAGCGGCGCATGCGGCAATTGATGAAGGTATCGATCACCTCGTTGAGCAATTGACCGATATCACAGACCTCACCGCTGCACTGCTCCTTACGCGCATAATTGAGCAGGTCCTGGACAATGCGCGAACAACGCTTCGTCTCACTGGATACCACCTTGGCATACTCAGCGACTCTTTCTGCATTGACTGGGTTAACCTCGATGAGTTGCGAATAGCCAAGAATATTCCCTAACGGAGTGTTCAACTCATGCGCCACTCCGGCGGCCAACTGACCCATCGCCACCAGTTTTTCGCGGTTGGCGACGGTGTCCTGCAATTCGCGGTATTCACTTATGTCAAGCAGGGTAATTACTGCCCCCATGTCCGATTCGTGCTCGCTGAAAAAGCCGAGATTCAGGGAAAACCAGCGTTTTTTTCCGGAGATATGCAGGGTAATTTCCTGATTCCGTATCGGCTGTTTGTAGAGAAAGGCATCCCGCATGATGGCACGGTCATGCTCGTTGAGCGTGATGAGGTCGAATAGGTTAATCCCTCTCATCCGCTCGGCACTCATACCGAACAGTTCTTCCGCCTGGCGATTTACGGTAGATATTGCGAGATCGTCCGCCACGTTCAGAAGAACACCCGGCAAACTCTGTAGAATGGCGTTTATCTTGTTTCGTTCGGTCAATACCCTGGACTGGCATTCCTCGACCGTGTGAAACATCGAGCGCAATCGATTGATTGTAAGGTCATATTCCTGGATCAATCGCAACGCATACAGGGGCACCCTGGGCAGGCGTCCGACCGGTTCCAACGTCCCTCCCCGTGCATCCAGAATGCGGGCACGCAGCTTCGCAAGATACACATGATTTATTCCGAGCAGGAGCAGCAGCAAAGCCACCGTGCCGCTCCATACAAGCCACACCACCGCTTCGTTCATCAGTTACGCCACCATGAATGATGCTCCGTGTTGGAAGGAACATTGTACCCAAAGACACCGACAAGCACATGAGCGCCGGCATCCGAAAAAAAACGCGTGACGGGAGCGTACCGTCACGCGTTGCTCAACAACAGCAGGAGTGCCTTATTGCAGTGAGTGGCACGGCATGCCGCTCACACCAATCAGAAAATGACCTGTAGCCCCAGTGTAGTTTGCGAATTGTTCTGGCGCGTATGGTCGGTAGCATGCTCGGTATCAAACTTGACCATGGCATGTTCCAGCGTGACCTTCACCTTCTGGCCGTCGATATAGTAATTGGCGCCGACGGCGGTGGTCTTGTTGTCCAGAAAACTGCCCGTGACATTGTACTTGGCAGTGTCATGGCGCGCGAACAATTGCAACCGCCCCATGCCGATCTTGCCTGGGAACAGGTAGCCGGCCTTGACATAGTTGGCTTCCAGCTGGGTCGTGGTTGGCAGGTTGGCATCCGGATCAACATTGATTGCATTGCCGGTGTCATAATCAAAATAAGCGGCAGACAACGTATATGTGCCACTGGCGGTGGGCTGCTCGTAGAACACATCCACCGTTATGCCTTTATAGTCCTTGGCGTCACGACGCAAGGTTGAATTGGCGTAGGCCACGTCTGCCTGGTAATCATAGGCAGCGCCAATGGTCAGCACCTTCCGGGTTCCCAGATAAGTACCGAGGTAGCCATAGTCGAATTCGGGATCAAACGCCGAATAGTGGGCGCGAACCGTGTAACGCGGCGTATCCTTCGGCAAATTATCGCCTTCCCGGCCATCCGCGATCATGACACGGTACTGGAACTTGGCATCTGCCAGATTGCCCCACATCGCCACGCCGGTATCACGACTGCCGGCAAACGGCGTATAGGAGATGATCGAGCGGTCAAGGGTCAGCGGCTCCAAACACGCCTCCAGATTCTCGCGCGAGAAGGTGTTCTTGAAACGGCCGGCGATGAAGCGCATCTCATCACTGAAATCCAGCGTCACATAGGCATCGCGATAATATACCCCGCGCTCGTCATTGCCGTACTTGCTGTCGTTGCCCGCCTCCAGCTGCGCATAGAAGCCAATTTGATCGTTGTACTGCCCCATGAAGGTCAGGCGGTTGCGGCGCAGGAAGGTGTCGAAGGAACTGCCACTGTGGTTTGCGGAGCTGTAATCCTTCTGCTGCATCCACATCTGCAGGGCGTAGCTGAAGGTCACATAGCCCTCTTCGCCGTACTGAATCGTTGGGCCGGCCTGGACCAGGCCGGGCAGCGCCACACATGACACTCCCGCTGCGAACAACGCGGTGCGGACCGAGCGGTATAGGGCCCCTCCTTTCCCATCGATGCGATTTTTGCCGTTCATTGTTATTTACCTCCCCCAACCAGTGACGTGTAGTGCTTGTTCAGTTCGTTCAAATCGGCGCCGGTATGGCAGCTGGCGCAGGCCTTGGCCGTGTCGGTACGCGGGTCACCGATCAGGCCCTTGTGCGAAATGTCCTGCTTCATGACGCGGGGGTTGCCCTGGTGACAGCCGACACAGGAGTTGTTAACGGTCTTGTGGTGGGTGTGCCAAGGAGCAGTGGCGCTGTCCATGGTGGGCGCCGCGGCGCGCTGGCCGTTGTGGCACTTGAAGCAACTGGAAGCGCCCATGCCACAGGCATTGGCGAGGGGGATCGGAGACATCCGGCTGGAGCCCTCGTGCACCAGTGACAAGGCCTCGCTGCCCCAGCCGGTATCGACAACAACGGCAGCGGAATCGGCCAACTCATCCGTTTCCGCGGTAAACACCACCGTCAACACCGTTGCAAAGGTCAGCGCCCCCATGACAATGGCCGCGCGGGTGAACTGCCGTACTGTCCTGCCTATCATTTTTATTACCATCGTCTAACTCCTCCTCTCTGTAGTTCTATCGCAGCGGCGGCTTACTGCCTGGAGCGGGACCGCTTTTCCTCTGCCTCACGTATCTCTTCTTCACTGGTACCGCGTACACACATGCAGGTCGGGCCCCGTTTGAACCGAAGCCTCGATTTTTTTTCCGGGGTCGGCGCGCTGCCTGCCTCGATAGGCGGCAATGCCTCCGCCGCCGCCTCGCCGGTTGCCGCACCGCTGGACAGCGGCAACAGGAGCAGAAGCCCGAGCACAGCGCCGACATGCCATTTCCAGTTCATCGCGGCACAGCCTCCACCCAAAATCCATCGGGTACTAAGCACAGCACATGCCATGTCACAATACAGCGTAAATTCAATGCATTAGCTCCACATGCGCGGATTGGCGCGATTGCATCACCAAGCAGTGGCATTGCAGCATCTCAATTTGCAATTCGCCCTGGCAGTTCCGCCGTGAGATGCAGGGCTTCGAAACGGGTGGCTTCGGCCTCCTTCAGGGCCTGCCGCAGCAGGTCCACAACATCCGGCGCCATAACATCGACATGGCGCAGGCTGTCCTTGAACATGCGTTCATAATGCTCCCGCGGCGCCACGTTCAGCCTCAGCTCCACCTGCCATCCCGGGACATCGGCAAGATTGAAGCCTTGCTCCACAACCAACTGCCCGCCCGCCGGGATGCGCGTGTCATAACTCTCCGCGGTCAGCGCCACGTTCACGCCCCAGCCGATGACGCGGCGTGCCAGGGGGCGGCGCCCACCCTTGCCATCCACCAGCTGCAATATCACATCCACCTTGGGCACCATGTAGGTGGGGAAGTGGTGTCCCGCGCCAGTATTGCTTATCACGGCCCTGGCGATCGCCTCGCCGGCCTGGCCAGCGGGCAGTACGTCCAGCGTCACATCCAGGGCCTGCAACACCATCTCGCGATCATGTACACCGCGGAACAGGTGCTGCCGCTCGGGCATGTGGCACGACTGGCAGCTCTTCGTCTCCGCGTAGGGGCTGGCCTGCCACTGCGCATAGGTATCTTCCTGCAATTTACCGTTCACCCGCGGCCCATCGGGTGGGAACTGGTGACAGGTGGCGCAGAAACGGCTGTCTTCGAAGGCAGCGCTGGCCACGAAGCCACCGTGCGGCACCGGCTCCGCCTGCGGCTTGTTGGCGGGCGGGCCAAAGCGCTGATGACCGCGCACATGGCACGCGGCGCAGACCAGTCCTTGATCGGCCAGATCCGCCGAAACATAGGCCGGCGGCGCTTTCTTCGGGGCGCCGGGCCATCCCTGCTGCATGGCCACCAGAGCCTTTTGTTCAGCCAGGGGTGCGTGACAGCGCAGACACTTGTTGCCCTGCTCCTGGCTCATCAAACGCAGCTGCCACTGGATACCGGCCCCCATGGTGTGGCTGTGCAGACTGCTGCGCCATTGCTCCCACTGTGCTTGATGGCAGTGGGCGCAGTCCTGCGGCGCCAGAGACGCCTCGAGGGCGGTGAAGCCCGCCGGAGGAGTGCCCTGCGGCGCGATAGGATCGGCCCAGTGGCGCGCCAGAAATGCCCCAATGTCTGTAGCGGCTGCAGGTGGTTTCTCGCCGCAGGCGGTCAGCATCAGCAATAGAGCGGGCAGCGCCCAGTGCCATAGTCCTCCACGGCCACGCATCAGTCTGTCCTCCAAGGCTGAAAGAAAAGGCCCACGGCAAGCCGTGGGCCAACAAGGAGGCACTACTTTACATCATCCACCACAGGGATTGGCCGGCAACAGCCCACCGCCACCACCGGAAGAACCCCCGCCACTGACCTTATAGGCGCGATCCTCTTTCACTACGGAGTTGGCACTGGTTGCATAGGCATTATTGATGACGCGGGTCGCTACCTTTGCGATGTCATCAGCTGGCCGATAGAACGATTTGGTGTCAGTACGCCAGGGAGAATTACTCGGCAGGATATAGTTTCCGGTGGCATCCTGCAGGTACGACAGCGAATTCCACTCAATCATGGCGCCGTCATAGAAACGCGTCGGCAGTCCCAACACCACCGCGCTGGCTACACCAGTGATCATGGCGCGGAACGTCGTTTCACAATAACCATAGATGACATCCCCGGGCTGGTAGGCATTACCCACACCGACGGGCTGATAGGTGCCGTCGATAAACCCAGCACCACTGATATTGCCATCCATATATGCCTGCAGTTCGGTCTTGGTCTTGTAGTAACAACGGTTGCCACACTCATTTAGCATGTTGGTATAGTCAAGCTGCATTGCCCCGCGCGGATGCCCCTGACGCGAGCCTTCGTTCTGGAAACTAGTCATATAGTCCGCCAATGGCGAGCCTGAGCCATTGTCTTCGCCGGCGCTGTATTGCGCTACACTGCGCGCATCCCAAATGAACACCCCGTCATTAAGCACATTGGTGTCGGTTGTCGGCAGGATGGCCAGCATGTCCTCTAGCGTCGCTTGAAGTGCCGTGTTGTCGCTTCGTAGACTGCGAACCGATATGGTTCCATTATTCGGCGCTGTACTCGCGGCTGTCGCGAAATCCCCGGCAGTCATCGAACTATTGTCAACTTGCCATGCGTTGCTGCCGTTGAGCAGGGCAAGATTTTTTGCCTCTACCCCCCAGTACCGCAAGGCGTACCACACACGGCCCTGGCCCATGGCATTATTCGTACTGCCGGTGCCCATTGCTACGACAATCATGTCATTGTGTGGGTCGATGGCGTACTTTTTAAGCAACCCATCCATGGTAGCGCCGTCTGGCACCATGCTTTGGGTGGTAATCACACCGTTAGAGCGGGTTTGAATCCATTCCGACGATGGCGATAAATAGGTGACCACATTGGTCTTGTTGGGCTTGACGTATTCGGCACCAGCCGCACCTGCCGTTAGCTGCAGAATCACCAACTTTCCGGAGATTCCGGCCGGGCGTTCATTGAGCCAGTCATCTTTCCAGCGCTTCAACGTAGCACCAGTGATCAAACCATTCACGTTGTCGTTGTAGTCGTCGGCCGATTCTTGGGCAATAGCTGCTGGTGAATTGACGGTGATCTGCGATGCGGGGGATGAAGTGTCCTCGCTACCGACACATCCCGCTAGGAACATGACTGCCCAGGCGGCAGCCAGTACCATGCCGCCCCCCTTCAATGGCGACTTGCTGCTACGTATATCCATAACTCTTCTCCTCCACATCGAGCGTTTATTATCTGGACTCAACCCCGGCACGCTTGTGGTACGTCGACCCGGGCAACCATCACGCAGCATTCAAAGCAACTTGCGTACCAGAGTTCCGTCTGCGTCAAGATTCCTTTTTTTTCATGCTGTTACATGCAGACTTTGTAGTTCGGCCATGTCCCGCGGCATTGCAGAACGAAGTGGCGCCATTGCACGCCGCCATTTTGCAACCCTGCCGCTGGGCGGCCACGCTACTTCACTACCACCGGCACCACGGCTTCGGTCAAAGCATCCAACACCTGATCGTAATTGCCCTCGATCACCAGCAACTGTGTTGCCTGGTCCACGGACTGCAGGGCGTTCATCAACTCGGCGGCCTGTGCCTGTTGCGCCGCCGACGGTGCCAACACCAATACGGTTCTTGCGTCATTCATATGATGTACACCACGTCAGCCTGGGTAACGGCGTTGGCCAGTGCCGCCGGCACGGCAGCGGGGTCATCGACCCGGTCCAGCGGCACGTCGGCGAATTCCAGCGATTCGAGCTGGATGTTCAGGTCGTCGCTGGGCTCCAACTCGCCGCATACCAGCACGCGCACTGGGTCATCCAGCAGGGTCAGGCCGCTGGCCATGCGCAAGGCCTCGGTTTTGCGGTATCTGGCCACCACCAAAATGTTCTTATCTCCCTCTGCCATCACTCGTTCTCCTCAGAACACCAGCACCTGATCGGAGTTCTTCACCAACTCCGCGTCCTGGTACTGGCCACCCACCACCACCCTGTCGGCGATGGGGGCAACGTCGATGCCTTCGTAACGCTCCACGCTCAGTTCGCACAGCGATGTGGCAACACTGCCTGACAGGGCCAGGCTGGCAAACTGCGAGTTGTTGAGCAGACGCACGCCGGTGTCAGTCAGGAAACAGCGCGTCTCCCAGCCACGCTTCACCGCGGCCTGCAACACGCCTATTGCCTGACTCGCAAAACTATCGTCGGTGACTACCACGCCCAGACGCATCGGTCAGGCCTTCCTGATTTTCCAAATGGACATGCCACCGTCATTGCTGCGCTCATAGAGGTCGTTGCCCTCGTTGTCGCACATGGCGATGATGGATTCGCCGGAAGACGGGTTGTCGAACACCAGCGTCAGCACGTCGCCGGAGGCCATCTTCTGCAAGGCCTTCTTGGTGTATACCTGCGGGTGAGGGCAGCTGTAACCGCACACGTCGAGCCGGTATTCGCCGTCGCCGGTCTGTTCAAACTTGACTGCCATGATGTGCTCCTTTCGTGGATATTGGATTTATTGTTAAAGCTCGCATTCTTCCTGCTTGGCGGAACGGCGCTCGATCCACAGGTTGAATGCCTTGACGCCCAGATAACCGCCGCCGACCATGCCGGCCAGGAACACCCAGCCGCTGGGATCGCCGTTGGTCACCGTGGCAAAGAAGGCGCCGATGTTGCAACCCATGCCGATGCGCGCACCGATACCCATCAGGGTGCCGCCGATGAGGGCGAACATGGCGGTTTCCATGCTCGGCAGCTTCCATTTGAATTCGCGGCGGCTCAGGGCCAGCACGGCGGCACCGAGAATGATGCCGATGGACATGAAGCCTGGCGCATTGAGCAACGGATTGGGGATGCCGTTTTCCAGGCCGAAGAAGATGTTATCCATCATGTTGACGCCCATCTTCTCCAGAACCCACGCGCCCCACTGCGCTTCCTGGGTAGTGATGTACCAGTAACCCGGGTCGAACACCGTATCCTGAATCGACAGGCCGGCGGTGTGTCCCATGTCGGACAGCATCTCGCCGAAGTTGAAGATGTGGTAGTGCTCGCGCAGCGCACCGGTCACCCACATCTGCAGGCCGGCGAAGATACCCAGGCCGACGCCGGCAATAGCGGTATTCTTCGACGAGGTGAACATCGACCACATGCCGCGCGCGTGATCCCCCATGGCCGGCGCGCTGATCTTGGCGCGGCGCATATAGCCCTTGCGGTAATAGACGGCATACAGGGCGATCAGGATGATGATCGTCGGCAAAATGGTGACGAGGAAGGTATTGACGAAATAGCTGGACACCACCGGATTGGTAGTGCCGAGGGTTTCAGCCAGCGTGGAACCCTTCATGTCCCAGACGTAGCCGGCGGTAAAGATATCGAACCAGCCTTCGGTTACCGACAATTCCTCCGGCATGTCCTTCGCCACGGCGGAGTCGATCCAGGAAGCTGGTACCAGACGGTCGAACCAGCCGCTGGCGGCCACGAAGATGGCCTGGGAAAAGGAGATGGCGACAATGACGATCATCGAGCCGACATTGCCTTCACCGGCCTTGTACAGAGAGCCGGAGGCGCAACCGCCGGTAAATACGATACCGAAACCGAAGATCAGGCCGCCGAGTGCCACATGCCAGCCTATGGGATGCGGGTGGAAGGTGCTAAAGCCACCCACCGTCACCGTCGCGGCGATGATGGAATACAGCGCCACCGCGATCATCATGCCCACCGCCATGCGTGGCACGCCCACCGCGAAGAGGTCGCGCACTGCTGCCGCCATGCAGAAACGGCCGTATTGCAGCAGCATGCCGTAGATCATGCCGAACCACACATATACCAGCAGGTAGATGTAACGGCTGTCGACGGACAGAACCCACAGCGAACCCAGCAGAACCAGTGCCATGATGCCCATGGCATACTGGTTGCCTTTCTGAGCCAGCCAACCCTCCCGATGCGCGGCTACCGCGACTGCTTCGTTTTCATTGCTCATATTCTTCCGCCAGTCGTCAATTAGTTGAAATTGTCCGTATTGCTTTCCTGTCACAGTCCCTTACGGATGTAGATCCGCCACCCCTCGGTATCACGCACCGTGGCCAGATGGCTACTGCACAGCACCATGGCCAGTGACGGTATCGTCTCCACCGAGGTCGGGTTGTCGGACAACAGTTCGAACACTTCGCCATCCGCCAACTCTTCTACCATTTGCATGGTGAGCAACTGGGGCCGTGGGCACACGGCGCCGAGACAGTCCACACTGCGCGCCACCTGCACCGGCCCGATCCCCGGCAGGTCGACCACCCGTTTCTCCTCGGTGATCGACACCCGGCGTCCCCGCCACAACTTCGTCAGCCACGACATAGGACTGGGCCTCCTGCCGGAACCGCGTCACCGCCTTGATGACCATGACAACCAGGTAATAGCAGTTTGTATGCCATTGTTTTTTTGTTTTTCATATCAGCAAGTTACCTCCTCTCACAAAAGTCATGGCAGACACATATTGCAATCTGCCACGCGGCGTTCCGCGTACAACGGAATTTTGCAATGGGCCGCTGCGGGCATGAGCGCGCACGGTCCGGCTCGCCTGGAACTCAAGCATAACCGGGACGGACGGGAACGGATCAGACAGGCCGCACCCGCGGCGCCACTGCACCGCGGGTGCGGCAGTGAAGGACGGTCAGCGGCCGCGCAGGCTGAGGGGGTCGTCGGGATTGACGCCGGCCTTGAACGGCAGGCGGCGGTCGTGGTGGGTGAGCTGGTAGACCATGCCGATCCAGTTGTTGATCACCGCCTCGGCGGTATCGTGCCAGGTGTTGTCCAGCTGCGCGGCCACCACATCTTCCGGCATCTCCGGAATCGGTTTGCCCTTTGCCAAGGCGGCGAGCAGTTGCTCGCGGTATTCATCCAGAATCGCCTCGGTCTGCGCGGTGAAATAGTTTTCCACGAAGGGCGGATAGTCGGGGCGCTGGCCGTTGGCGTAATGCAGCACCTCACGCTTGTATTCCTTCAGCAGCGAGATCACGTCGTATTCGGGGTGGCCCTGGAAGAACACCAGGCGGAACAGATCGGGGCTCACCGCCAGGTGTACACCGGCCTGGACGCTCTCCACCAGCACGCGGCAACCCACCGTCTCGAACTGCTCGCGATCGATCTGGTTGAAGCGTGAGTGCGGCACGTCGAAACGGGTGTTGACTCCGGTAACCAAGGGATGCCGGCGATCCATCACCCGGTGCGAATACACGCCCCAGCGTTTGAAGCCGAGGTGGCGGCGCTTCTGGCCGTAGCGGAACTCCATCACCGCATGGGTGGTGAGACAGGAGCACAGCGTGGAGGTGACGTTGTCGTAGGCCCAGTCGATGACCTCGATGAGCGGCTGCCAGAACGGCTGCCGTGACAGCTCCGTGCCCTGCACGTTGGCGCCGGTGATGATCAGGGCGTCCAGCCCCTGCGCCTTCACCTGTTCGAAGGTCTCGTAATACTTGTCGACGTGCTCCTGGCCCTTCTCGCCGCGCTGCAGTTCCTTGAGGGTGAACGGATGCAGATAGAACTGGGCGATCTGGTTGCTCTCGCCGATGAGGCGGAAGAACTGGCGCTCGGTGGCCTCCAGCGCGGCATCCGGCATCATGTTGAGCAGGCCGACGTGCAGCTCGCGGATGTCCTGCTGCAGGGCATAGTCGCGCGGCAGCACGTTCTGCCCTTCCTGCTTCATGCGCTCGAAGGTGGGGAGTGCGGTATGGGCAACCAACGGCATGGCGTGTTTCCTTGTAAATTCCAAAACCTGCCGCAGAGACGCGGAGGCGCAGAGTTTTTGTAGTGTGTAACTGTATTCTCTGCGTCTCTGCGTCTCTGCGACAAATCGGTTTTCAGTTCTGGCGCGCAATGGCGCGCTCGATCAGTGCCAGGAAGTCGGCCTCGCTCTGCACCTGGGCCAGTTCGGCGGTGGTGACGGTATAACCGTACTGCCGGGCGATGGCCTCGTAGCGCGGCACGCGGGCGCGGAACAGGCGCGAGAACACCCAGCGCACGAAATCGTCCGGGTCGATCAGCGCCACATAGTCCAGCCGCCGCTCGCCCATGTAGATGGCGAGCTGCTCGTCGAGGAAGGCCTCGCGATAGTACAGCGGCTTGGGGTCGGCCTCGGCGCGCCGGATCAACTCGCGCTCATCCGACGCCGAGGCCTGGATGTAGAGGAACAACGTGTGCTCGGCCAGCTCGTCCAGCAGACCTGGCTCGTCCAGCTCGCACAGCGAACCGCCGGCGTCGTTGATGAAGTGCTGGTAGCCGTACAGCGTTTGCGCCTTGCGGATGAACTCCGGTACATCACGGAAGGTGGCGATCTCGGCGACGCGGTGCAGCGCCTGACGGCGCTTGAACTCGGTGAGCGACAGCCCGCCCAGCTCCGGGTTGCCCAGCTTGCCCATGAAGGTGGACACCGGCTTGAGGTGATCTACCGTGATGTTGTTGCGGATATAGATGGAGTCCGAACGCAGCAGGTCGCGCAGGAACGGCACCTGCATGGCCTGCTGCTTGATGTTGTCGAGGATCGCCTCGTCCAGGTAGCGCGTGCCGATGCGGTAGTCCGCCGAGAAGTGGAACCAGTTGTTCGCGCGCAGCAGGGTGGAGATGCGTGTCTTGCCCACGCCGGACATGCCCAGCAGGGTGATGCTCTTGTGCTCCCAATGACGGAACTGCTCGGCGCTCAGTTTCACGAAACCCGGCTCCCCAGGGTAAGGATGGAAAGGGGGCCATTGTAGCGCGCCGCGCCGCTGCCGTCCGCCCTGACGGCAGCGGCGCCTATGTTCAGCGCACCGGCGCCTGTTGCAACGGATTGGGGCGCTCCTGAGTTTCCTCGCCGGGATCTTCGCCGTAGCCGGTGGCACCGGCCTTGGCGCGATCGGAGGCGGTCAGCGGTTTCTGCGCCGGCTTGTAGTCGAGGGGATTGGGGCGTTCCTGCGTAGGTTCATCCTGTTCCTTGTCGAAATAACCGGTGGCGCCGGCCTTGTCGCGATCCGAGGTGGCCTGTGGCTTCTGCACCGGTTTGGCCTGCAGCGGGCGTGTCGTTGCCGGCTTTTCCACCCGCGGCGGTTCCGCCTGTGCCACGCCGACGGCGAACATCAAGGTGGCGGCCAACAGGGTAAGGGGCGTGTGCATGAGCGTTCTCTCCTTGGTTTGATTCAGCGCAGGCGCGGTACGCTGCGCGGCTCCTGCATGGTGGCGGGGCCCGCCGGATCGCGCGCCTCGAAGATGCGCACGCCTTCATTCCATTCGTAACTGCTGCGCGTGCCGGCGTGCGGCGGCAGGGGGATGCGTCCCAGCGGCAGGGTGAACACGTCCACCCAGTCGGTACTGACGCTGCGCTTCAATGGCCCGGCCTTCACCTGCATGACCACGCGCAGCCGTGTCACCGCACTGAGGTCCATCAGGTAGGTGGGGGCGCCGAGGCGCAGGCCGTAACTCTGCTGCAAGGTGGCACCGGGCTGGGCGCTCAGCGGCGGCAGGCGCACGGTCTCGGTGTGCGCATTGGTATTGGCCAGCGTCAACTGCCGCTCCGCCACCGGACGGCCGTCCACCAGCAGGGTGAAGGGCGTAAACACCGTACCGGCACCGTTCAGGCCGATGCCCACCTGCAGATAGCCGTTCAGCGCACCCAGATCGACACCGGTGTTGGTCAGCTCGGGCGGCACCTCGAAGGTGAAAAACGGCCGCGGCGCACCGCCCAGGGGCGGGGTGAAACTGTGGCTCTTGTGCCAGGGTGAATTGATCGGCGTCAGCTCGGCCCAGGTCTTGCCCAGGGCGTAGAGTTTGAAGCCGAACCAGGAGCCAGCGGTGAACACGAATTCGTCACCGCCGAAATGCTGTCCCTGCGCCAATCCCACCCGCGTGTAGTAGTCCTCCCGTGCGTCACTGGTCACCGCCTGTACGCGCAGCGTCAGGTCGCGCCCCGGGTCGTCCACGGCGCTGCGCACCGTGCGTGCGGGTTCCAGGCGGCCGTTGAGCGCCACCGGTATGCGCAGACCGAAGCCGTAGCCCATGCCGTAGTTGACGCGCAGGAAACCGCCGCCGAACTTCCACTTGCGCTCCCACGCCAACTCCTGGCCGAGGGTGAAGCCGGCCAGGAAGGGTTCGCTGAACTCCAGCCGCCCCTCCCCCTGCTCTCCCGCCGGGTAGCGATACTGCCGCCCCTGCGCGCCGGGACCACCGAGCAGGGTGGGATCGGGTTGCGCCCGCGGCCGCTCGCGCGGGATGGTGCGCTCGGCTGGCGCCGCCGTGGCCCCGCGGCTGCGCGGCTGCACCAAGGCTCGGTAGTCAGTGCTGAGGCGCTGCACGCCGTCGTTGAACAGGCGCCGCTCCACCACCACCTGATCGGTGACATCGAACTCGCCCACGCCACGCAACACCGCGCGCAACACGGCATCCTCGCCACCCTCGGCCAATGCCTGGCGCAACGGGTCGTCGGCATCCAGCAGCGGCAGCTCTTCGCTCAGATAGCGGCGAAAACTCTGCTGCTCGTCGGGCGCCATGTCCGCCACCCGCGCCTGCGCCACCTCCGCCTGATTCACCGGCGCCAGGAAGCGCGCCAGCTCCGGCGCCGCCGCGGCAGCCTGTTGCGGGTCGCGCACCACCACCCGCGCCTGACGCACCAGCAGCAGGCGGTCGGGGAACTCCACCACGGCCTCGTGGATCTGCGGCCGTCCCACCAGGGCGGTGGCGGGAATGCGGTTCAATTGCCGATCCATGGCGCGTTGCGCGCTGAAGGTATCGTCGAACAGCTTGCCCAGTTCCACCTTGGCGCCGCTGTCGGTTTCGATCTGCAGGCGGCGCATCGCCGCGCGGTCCAGCACCTGGCGCGGCGCCTGGCGCGCCACCTCGCGGGCCAGCACCGATTCGTTGTCCCAGTCGCGCAACAGGCGGGCCAGCTCGGGCGCGTTCTTCAGCACCGGGGGGATGGCCACCGCAACCGCGGCGGCCGGCGGCGCCATGCCGGGCGGCGGCGCCGCCAGTGCAGAAAAGCCGGCCAGCAACCATATGAACAGTATGAAGGGATAAGTACGCCAGGTTGTGACAGTCATGGTTCCTTCCTTTGGTGTCGGCAAGACTCGCCCAAGAACGACCGATACCAATCAAGTATTCTCGCAATCACTGCGAATACAACCCAGTAATTTACTCTGCCCGCACTCCCGCACCATCATCGTGCACGCATCTGTTCCGACCCGCCTGTTTCGCTCGATACAGGGCATGATCCGCCGCACGCACGATCGCCTCCTGCTTAAGTCCGGGCGTGGGAGTCACCGTGCTGATGCCGATGCTGACGGTGATTTGCGTACTTACATGGGAAGCTGAATGGGGGATTGCCAGACGGGCTACCGTGCTCTGTATCTCGCGCGCCACCTCATCGGCACCGGCGGCATCGGTCTGTGGCAGCAACACGCTGAACTCCTCGCCACCATAGCGCGCCACCATATCTCCGGGCCGCTTCAGGGTTGCAGCAATCGCGCGGGCGATCTGCTTCAGGCAATTGTCGCCCGCCTGATGGCCATAGGTGTCGTTGTAATTCTTGAAATAATCAACGTCGATCATCAACAGCGAGGTGACGGTACACTCACGCACCGCTCGCGCCCATTCCTGTGTCAACGTTTCATCGAAGGCGCGACGATTGGCTATGCCAAGCAAGCCGTCCACCTCCGATTGTCGCCGCAGCGCGGCATCAGCCCGCTGCAACTCCGCCAACATCTCGTCAAAACTCTGCCCAATATGCTGTATTTCCGCCGTCCCACCCTGCGTGCCGAAACGCAGTGTCAAATCACCTTGACGCACACCGTCCATCACACCGATCAGGCGGCGCAGCGGCTGTAATACCCAATATCCAAGACCGAACCAGAGCACCACGAAGATCAGCAGCCCGGCCACTGCAAATTGAATCAGGTTGCCGACGACAAACGCACGTACCGGCGCCAACACCTCTTCCGCCGGCACGCTCACCACGACATACGCGTCCCCCACATTCTCTCCCAGGGCGGTGTATCCAAAATAACGCATGTCACCGGCGCTATCCTTCGCCTGCAGCACCCCCTGTCTGCGCTCCATCATGCGTTGCAACAAATTCCGGTCTGGCGCATCGATCATCGCCGGCGCCCGCGCCAGTACGTTGCCTTTGCCGTCAACCAGCAGGAGGGTGGTTTCGGCAGAATAGTTTTGCCGCGACAGGAGCTCCTCTACCCAGGCCAGCTTGCGGCCCATGATGATCACATACTGAAGCGAGCCGTCGGCCGCGTGGAGCGGCACGGCCACAGGCAGCACCGGCTGACCGCTGACCCGGCCGATGATGTACTCACCCACCGCATAGTCGCTGCCCGCCAACACCCGCTTGAAATACAGCCGATCACTGAAATTGACGCGCGTTGCCACCGGCTGCGGCGCACACACCAGATCACCGTCGGGGCGCGCCACCAGCATCGTGTCCACACCCCGTGTCGCCTGCGCCAGATTCGCCAGCAAAATCATGCAGTCGCGCTCCATGTCTGGCAACTGCTCCAGCGCCACGACAAGCGTTGCCAACAAGTTGCGTGATTCATCCAGCCACTGGTCGTGCGCCAGCGCCACCAGCTGAGCCTTGACCTGGACCGTATCCAGTGCCTGCGCAATCTGGCGCTGGCGCGCATTCTGCAGCACGAAGAGATGGGACAGGGACAGGGCCAGCAACACCACGCCGATAAGGCCGATGAAGACAAAACGCTGGCTGTACCTGCGGAGGGGAGAAGAAACCATGGTGGGTGCCGCACAGGGGATATGACCCTTTATACGACCTTTTCAGCGGCAATGTAACCTCTGCCCAATACTCTGGCTGCATAGCGCCATTATCACTGCAGATAGTTGACGCGCCACGGGCAAGCACGTCTACTTAACTATCACGCAATACCCGCACGGAGGAAATGGATATGTTCGAGGCAGTGGAACTGGGCAATACGCTGGACAAAAAGCGCTTCAACGCACAGCTGCCAGAACTGCGCACCCGCTTGCTGGAGATTCAGGCGGCGCTGCGCGAGACGCGCATGTCGGTGATCGTCATCGTTTCCGGCGTGGAAGGGGCGGGCAAACCCAAGGTAGTCAACCGCCTCAATGAGTGGCTAGACACCCGCGGCATCCAGACCCATGCCTTTTGGGATGAGAGCGACGAGGAGCGGGAGCGGCCGCGCTACTGGTGCTTTTGGCGAAAGCTGCCGGCGCGCGGCACCATCGGCATCATGTTCGGCTCCTGGTACACCCAGCCGATCATCGACCGCGTCTATGGCCGCATCGAATCCGGCCAGTTCGAGTTCGAGCTGTTGCGCATCAACGAGTTCGAGAAGATGCTGAGCGACGACGGCGCACTGATCATCAAGCTGTGGTTCCACATCACCAAGAAGGAGCAGAAGCTGCGCCTCACGTTGGACAAGAGCGGCAAGCTGCACCCGGCCACCGGCATGGTGGCCTCGCCGATGCAAAAGAAGTTTCTCAAGAAATACGATGACTTCGTCACTGTCTCCGAACAGGCCATCCGCGCCACCAGCAGCGGCATCGCGCCGTGGCATCTGATCGAGGCCACCGACGAGAACTACCGCGACTACACTGCCGCGTCCACCGTGCTCGACGCCATCAGCCAGCGCCTGGCGGCGCTGCGGGCAGCGAAGCAGAGCAAGGAGCCGGTGGCCGCGCCGATGCGGTCCGTAGCAGCGGCCGACGCCACATCACCGCGCCAGGTGCTGGACAGCGTCGACCTGGCGCAGACCATCAGCGACAAGGACTACAAGAAACAACTGGCCAAGTATCAGGAACGCCTCAGCCGCCTCGCCTGGGCTGCGCGCGAAAAGCGTCGCTCCAGCATCTTCATGTTCGAAGGCTGGGATGCCGCCGGCAAGGGCGGCGCGATCAGAAGATTGACCGGCGCCATGGACGCGCGCCTGTACCGCGTCATCTCGGTGGCGGCGCCCAGTGACGAAGAACTGGCGCAGCACTATCTGTGGCGCTTCTGGCGCCACATTCCGCAAGCCGGTTACATCACCCTCTACGACCGTTCCTGGTATGGCCGCGTGCTGGTTGAGCGCGTTGAGCAGTTCGCCAAGGAACACGAATGGCAACGCGCCTACATGGAGATCAATTCCTTCGAGCAGCAACTGAGCGAGCACGGCATCATCCTGTGCAAGTTCTGGCTGCACATCTCACCGGAGGAACAGCTGCGCCGCTTTGAGGAGCGCGAGAAGATTGCCTACAAGCAGTACAAAATCACCGACGAGGACTGGCGCAACCGGGAGAAATGGGAGCCGTACAAGCAGGCGGTGAGCGATATGGTCACACGCACATCCACCTCTTATGCACCGTGGAACCTGATCGCCTCCAACGACAAACGTCTGGCGCGGGTGTCGATCCTGAAATCGGTGTGCGAACGCATCGAACAGGCGCTGGATGAATAGGCGGGGCTAATCGTGGACGGTTGGCGCTACGCATCATCCTGCCACGGCCTGGCGGCGAGACAGCCTGCCGCCGCGGCACGCAGCTCCTCCAATGCCTGGGCGCGACCGCTGTAGCCAAGAGCGGCAATCACCTTTTCCCACGGCTCATGCTGCAACACCTTGCGCCGCAGCAGTTCGCGCTGCGCGGTCTCCAGCCCGGCGGCGTCGATGGCAGCATGCACCAGCTTGCGCACGGCCACCTGGCACACTTCGTAGCCGCGCCAGCCCTGCACGAAGCTCTCCACATCGCGCCTGTCCTGCGCGCTCAGCTCCGTGCCGTCATCGGGCCGCGCCTCTTGCAACAGCATTGCCGCCACATCCGCATCCACCTCTTCCATGCCGTCAGCCAGCAGGGCCGGCAGGTGCGCGAGAAAGCGTTCACGCACCGCCTTGGCCACGGCCTGACCCCAGATCGATAACGGGCGCAACACGATCACCGCATGGCTGCCGCTGCTCGCATCGCGCGTCAGCCCCAGGCGCAGCGGCAACAATTGCGCACGCTGCCAGAAGGCCAGCAGCTCGGCGGTGGCGCCAAAGCTCGCGCCGATGAAATCAAGGCCGTCATCACGCGCCTGCGTGATGAGTGCTTGCAGCAGGTGCGTACCCAGACCACGCTGTTGCGCCGCCGGATGCACTGCTATGCGCATGATGCGCTCGCCGCGCAGCCTGGCCGCCTCGGCAAAGCCGCTATGCAGCGCCAGCGACTGCGGAATGAGATGGCCGCGCGGTCGCCGTGCGCCGCGATAGATCGCCTGCGCCAGCTCCGCATCGAAGCCGCCTTCGCGCACTGTTAGCGCCGTCGCCACCACCTGGCCCTGTCGGCGCAGCAGCCACACGCTGACATTGGGACCATCGAGCAAATGGCGCAGATCCAACGGGCTGGTGCGGTAGTGCGCCTGTACCAGCAGCCCAAACAGCTGGCGCAACAGGGTGTCGTCGGCCAGCAGGGTAGCGCGCTCTATCCGCTCGACAGTGCATTCGCCCACGGCAGCGTCACGTACCTCCGCATCATCGGCCGCCTGCGCATCGAGCAGCAGGGCGTCGAACACGAAGCGCTCGAGCGGATCGGCGGGCGGCCAGCGGATCGGCTCTTCCAGACGCACATGGCGCCAGCCCGGCGCGCGTTCGTTCAGCACGCGATGGAAGCGCACGGCAAAACCACGCCCGGTACCCTCATAGCCGTGCAGGGTGGTGGCGAATACACTGCGCGGGTAGTGTGCCAGCAGACGCTCCAGCAACGGCGTCGGGATCGCCGCCGCCTCGTCCACCAACAGCAGTTCGGCGGCTGGCAGGGTGTGCGCCAGTTCATCGGGGGCTAAAAAATCCAGGCGCGCGGCAGCGGATGCAACAAGACAGCCGCGGCTGACCTTCGCCTGCGGCAGCGCACGCGCGGCGTGTGCAAACAGGGTATCCACCGCCGCCAGCCGCGGCGCCGTCACCACGATGTGCCGCACGCCCGCGTCCAGTAACTGCGCCGCCGCCATCCCCAGCACCGCCGACTTGCCGCGGCCGCGATCGGAGGTGAGCACTAGCGGCATCGACGCTGCGTCCTGCGCCATCTGCATGATCGCCTGCAATGCCGCCTGCTGATCGGCCGTGCGCCATTCATCCGGATGCCTGGCAGGCTGCGCCTGCCATGGCGGCAGGGCAGCGCCCTCCGCCACCACGGTCACCTTGTGCCCGCGCAGCAGACGCACGAAGCGGGTGAGGAAGCGGCCGCTGACCTGTGGCGGCGTAAACGGATGCACGGCGATGCGCGCGTATTCCGGATCCGCATAGCGCGGCCACTCGTCCAGCGGCGGCGTCAGCAACAACATGAGACCGCCGCCGCGCAGCGCGCCGCTCGCCGCGCCGAAGGCCTCCACATCGAAACCGGCCCAGGCATCTATGATCAGCAAATCCAGTTCGCGCCCGAGCCATTTGTGCGCCTCGCGCGCCGTACCACCGGGCACACCGCTTGGCGGCTCGCCCAGCCACAGCATGGAGTCGCAGACATAACGCTGGGCCGCCGCGCGCGCCCACGCGCGCGTCCCGGCCAGCACCCACAACCGGCGCGGCGCGGTCATGACTGATCCCAGTACGGCATGTCACCGAAACGCTGCGCCAGGAAGTCGATCAGCACGCGCACCCGCTGCGGCAGGTGGCGGCGCGAGGGATAGACGGCATAGGCACGGGTGCCGGGCGCCCGGTATTCCGGCAGCACCGGCACCAGTTCACCGGCGGCCAGGGCGCGGTGGGCGATGAAGGTGGGCGTGACCACCAGGCCCAGCCCGGCGAGCGCGGCCTGCACCAATACGTCACCGTTATTGGCGCGCAGCCGCGCCGGCACCTTTACGCTGTGCACCTTGTCGTTCGCATCCAGAAAACGCCACTGCTGCGCCTCTGGGATATTGCCGTAGACCAGGCCGGCGTGAAACGCCAAGTCCGCCGGTGTCTGCGGCGTGCCGTGGCGGCGCAGGTACGCGGGGCTGGCGCATAGCTGCATGCGTATCGGCGCCAGGGGGCGGGCCACCAGCGAGGAATCGGCCAGCTCACCGATGCGCAGCGCGAGATCGAAGCCTTCTTCCACCAGATTGATGCGGCGGTCATCCAGATCCAGGTCCAGCACCAGCTCCGGATGGTCGGCGAGAAATTCGTCCAGCGCCGGCGCCAGGTGCCGCAGGCCGAAGGACAGCGGCGCCGCCAGACGCAGGCGGCCGCGCAAGGCGGTCTGCTCCGCCGCCACGGACAGTTCCGCCTCCTCCAGGTCGGCCAGGATGCGCTGTGCCCGCTCGTAGAACTCGCGCCCTGCATCGGTCAGCGACAGGCGGCGGGTGGTGCGGTTGAGCAACTGCACGCCCAGGTGCCCCTCCAGCGCCGCCACCTGCCGGCTCGCCGCCGACTTGGCGCAATCGAGCCGGGCGGCGGCGGCGCTGAAGCTGCCCGCCTCCACCACGGCGACAAAGGTTTGCAGGGTCTCGAAGCGGTCCATTGTTCCTTCTGACGCAACAGTCTTTTGCTGATTATCGCCTTTATTACCAATTCAGCAACCCTAAACTAGAGTGCAACAGCAGGATATTCCTGCATCAAGTTTTTCATCAGCGAGGTGCCATCATGAACAATCAGCTACGCCCGGTGCAGCAGGTGGTACGCGGTCTGGAAACCGCCGACGGCGACGGCGTGCGCCTGACCCGTCTCATCGGCGGGCCGGCCCTGCCGCTGCTCGACCCCTTCCTGTTGCTGGACGACTTTCGTTCCGACGACCCGGATGACTACATCGGCGGCTTCCCGCCCCATCCTCACCGCGGCTTCGAAACCGTCACCTACCTGATGCACGGCCGCATGCGCCACGGCGATAACGCCGGCCACAGCGGCGTCATCGAACACGGCGGCGTGCAGTGGATGACCGCCGGGCGCGGCATCGTCCACTCCGAGATGCCGGAGCAGGAGGACGGCCTGCTGGCCGGCTTCCAGTTGTGGGTCAACCTGCCGGCGGCGCACAAGATGATGGCGCCGCGCTACCAGGAGTTCGGCGCCGCCAAGATCCCCGTGGAAACACGCGCAGGTGGCGTCGCCGTGAAGGTAGTGGCGGGGACCACCCGCGGCGGCACCCGCGGCCCGGTACACGAGCTGATCACGCCGGTGAGCTACTTCGATGTGACGCTGCCCGCGGGCAGCCGCTTCGAGGAGCCGGTGGCCGCAGAACGCAATGCCTTCGTGTACGTGTTCGAAGGCCGTGTGACCATCGCTGGCCGCAGCATCGATACCTTTTCCCTCGCCTTGCTCGGCGCGGGCGATGGCGTGCAGATCGATGCCGCCACAGACAGCCGGCTGCTGCTGGTCAGCGGCGAGCCGCTGCAAGAACCCATCGCCCGCGGCGGGCCGTTCGTGATGAACACCGAGGCGGAGGTGCGCCAGGCCTACAGCGACTACCGTGCGGGGAGATTCTGATGCGACTGCGCAATGACAAGGAGCGCTACGGCCTGGTGGCCATCGCCATGCACTGGCTGGTGGCGCTGACCGTGTTCGGCATGTTCGCCCTCGGCCTGTGGATGACCAGCCTCACCTACTACGACCCCTGGTACCGCCAGGGGCCGGCGCTGCACAAGAGCATCGGCGTGCTGCTGTTCCTGGTAATGGTGGCACGGCTGGCCTGGCGGATTTACTCACCGCCGCCGTCCGCTCTGCCCAGTCACAGCCTGCTGGAGCGGGCCGCCGCCCACACCGTGCACCTGTGGCTTTATCTGATGCTGTTTGCACTGATGTTGAGCGGCTATCTCATCTCCACCGCCGACGGCCGCGCCATCGAGGTGTTCGGACTGTTCAGCATCCCGGCAACGATCACTTCCATCCCGCAGCAGGAAGACCTGGCCGGCGCCATCCACTGGTATCTCGCCCTGTTCCTGATGGCTCTGGTGCTGCTGCATATGGCCGGCGCACTGAAACACCACTTCATCGACCGCGACCGCACGCTCAAACGCATGCTCGGCCGCTGAATCATCTCTTACCAACCACGAGGAACCACACCATGAAAAAGTTCGTCCTTCCCCTGTTGCTGCTGATCCTCGGCGCCGCCGCACCGCTGCACGCCGCCGACTATGTCATCGACACCAAGGGCGCCCATGCCTTCATCCAGTTCCGCATCAGCCATCTGGGCTACTCCTGGCTGTATGGCCGCTTCAACGACTTCGACGGCAAGTTCAGCTACGACGAAAAGAACCCCGCCGCCGCCAGGGTGGAAGTGAACATCCGCACGGCCAGCATCGACTCCAACCATGCCGAGCGCGACAAGCACCTGCGCAGCAAGGACTTCCTCGACGTGGGCAAATTCCCCAGCGCCAGGTTCGTCAGCACCTCCTATGAGGACCAGGGCAACGGCAAGGGCACGCTCAAGGGCAACCTCACCCTGCACGGCGTCACCAAGCCGGTGAGCATTGCCGTCGAACACATCGGCGCCGGCGCCGACCCCTGGGGCGGCCAGCGCCGCGGCTTCTTCGGCACCACCAAACTGGTGCTGAAGGACTTCGGCATCGACTACGACCTCGGTCCCGCCTCGCGCGAGGTGTATCTGGATCTGTCGGTGGAAGGCGTCCAGATGTAGCGCGTTCCGAGTTTCGTCAAAATCCTTCCCTGATTTTGGCGCAGATCACAATCCGGAGCTCGAATCCGTTTTTTCTGTACTACCCTTACAAACTCCGCGGCCTCTTCCCCTCATCGGGGAGAGGCCACCCTCACACGGGCAGGTTGACTCCGTCTTAGACTTAATCTAAGGTCCTTACGTGCAACTTAGACTTAATCTAAGCGCGCTCTACTATGGTTCCCCCCACGACAAGGAGGCCTGTTATATGGCAAACCTCAAAGGCAGCAAGACCGAACAGAGTCTGAAGGAAGCTTTCGCTGGCGAATCCCAAGCCAACCGCCGTTACCTCTACTTCGCGGCCAAGGCCGACGTGGAGGGCTACAACGACGTGGCGGCGGTGTTCCGCTCCACCGCGGAAGGCGAGACCGGCCATGCCCATGGTCATCTGGAATACCTGGAACAGTGCGGCGACCCGGCCACCGGCCTGCCCTTCGGCGGCACCGAGGCCAATCTGAAGACCTCCATCGCCGGTGAAACCCACGAGTACACCGACATGTACCCGGGCATGGCCAAGACTGCCCGTGCCGAAGGCTTCGATGAAATCGCCGACTGGTTCGAGACCCTGGCCAAGGCGGAGCGCTCCCACGCCAACCGCTTCCAGAAGGCCCTGGACTCCCTCGGTCAGTAAGCGCATGCAAGTAGCGGCCGGCCGACAACGGCCGGCCTTTTTACTGCTGGACGCAGAGCACACGGAGTACACCGTGCTCCGTCTGCTCTGTAGCCAGACGATAACGACACAACAGGGAGGCCACAATGTCAGCACCGACCGAGTCCCGCCGCGAAGGCAATCTGGAAGCCCCCACCCGCCACCCGCTGGACTGGCGCAATCCCGAATTCTATGACGAAGGCGCCCTGTTCACCGAACTGGAGCGCATCTTCGACATCTGCCACGGCTGCCGTCGCTGCATCAGTCTGTGCAACTCCTTTCCCACCCTGTTCGATCTGGTGGACGACTCCGAATCCATGGAAGTGGACGGCGTGAAGAAGGCGGACTACTGGCAGGTGGTGGACCACTGCTACCTGTGCGATCTGTGCTATATGACCAAGTGCCCCTACGTCCCGCCGCACGAATGGAACCTCGACTTCCCGCACACCATGCTGCGAGCCAAGGCGGTGAAGTTCAAAAAGGGCGCGTTCAAGACCCGCGACAGGATCCTCACCTCCACCGACGCCGTCGGCGCCCTCGCCGGCGCACCGGGCCTCGCCCCCATCGTGAATGCGGTGAACAAGATCGGCCTGTTCCGCCAGGGCCTGCAATTCGTGCTCGGCGTGCACCCCAAGGCTCTGCTGCCCGAGTATCACAGTCACACCGCGCGCAAGCGCCTGGCCGAGCACCGCAGTGCCATCACCCAGCCGGAGGCCGCCGGCCGCACCACCGGCCGCGTCGCCCTGTTCGCCACCTGCTACGGCAACCGCAACGAACCGCACATCGCCGAAGATCTGTTCAAGGTGTTCGAGCACAACGGCATACAGATGACGCTGGTGGAAAAGGAACAGTGCTGCGGCATGCCCAAGCTGGAGCTGGGCGACCTGGAAGCGGTGGAACGCGCCAAGAACGCCAACATCCCGGTGCTGCTCGCCGCCATCGACGCCGGCTACGACATCGTCGCGCCGGTGCCGTCCTGCGCGCTGATGTTCAAGCAGGAACTGCCCTTGATGTTCCCCGAGGACGCCGGCGTGCAGCGGGTGAAACAACACATGTTCGACCCGTTCGAATACCTCGCCCTGCGCCACAAGGAAGGCAAACTCAACATCGGCTTCAAGCAACCGCTCGGCAAGGTGAGCTATCACGTGCCCTGCCACCTGCGCGTGCAGAACATCGGCCTGAAGACGCGCGACATCCTCAGCCTGGTGCCGGACACCACGCTGGATGTCATCGAGCGCTGCTCCGGTCACGACGGCACCTACGCGGTAAAGAGCGAGTACCACGACATCTCCATGAAGATCTGCCGCCCGGTGGTGAAACGGGTGAAGGAAGGCGAGTGCGATCACTACTCCAGCGACTGCCCCATGGCGGGGCATCAGATCGAGAGCGGCCTGCAGGACCAGCGCAAGCCGGAACATCCGATGACGCTGCTGCGCATCGCCTACGGACTGTAGACAGCGGGATTTGAAAACCATGAGCACTCAGAAGCTGAAGCGCGACGACCTGTATTCCCTGGAGAAGTACGCCGAGGTACGCCCCGAGTTCCGTCAGCGCGTGATGGCGCACAAGAAGAACCGCCGCGTGCAGGTCGGCCCCCATGCCACGTTTTATTTCGAAGACCGCCTCACCATGCACTACCAGGTGCAGGAGATGCTGCGCGCCGAGCGCATCTACGAGGCGGCCGGCATTCAGGAGGAGTTGGAGGCCTACAACCCGCTGATCCCCGACGGCAGCAACTGGAAGGCCACCTTCATGATGGAATATGAAGATCCGGAGGTACGCGCGCGCGAACTGGCCAAACTCATCGGCGTGGAGGACCAGGTGTGGATGCAGGTGGGCAACCACGCCAGGGTCTACGCCATCGCCGACGAAGACCTGGAGCGCGAGAACGCCGACAAGACCTCCTCGGTGCACTTCCTGCGCTTCGAACTCACCCCCGCCATGGCCGCCGATGCCAAGACGGGCGCCGCCATCGCCCTCGGCATCGACCACCCCAACTACAACCACGCCACCGCGCCGTTGCCCGACCACGTACGCACCTCACTGGTGGCCGACCTCGCCTGAGACGTCCGGCGCCCGCCCCGGGCGCCGGCTCCACCCTCTGTTGCACACATGCAACACACCTGCGCCAAATGGCGCAACTCGTTGTATTGACTAAATATTTTTATCTGGCACATTGATAACCATCAATGCCGCCGCACGCTGTACACGCCTAGACTCCCGCCTTACATCCTGATCGCAGAAACACCATGCACGGTTCCATGGCCAAACTCCACTCTCAGCCGCACCGCCCCGGCACCATTCCGTTACTCCTGCTGGCGGCGGGCCTGCTGCTGCTCACCGCCACCCTGCTGCATGCCGCCTGGCGCGGCAGCGTCACAGTCCTGGCCAATTCTCAGAGCCTGGTGAGTGAGCTGGGGCTGACCGACCTGGCTCTGTTCACCGAGGCGCGCTACACCCGCCACCTGAGCCAGGCCGATCGCCACACCGCCTTTCAGGATCACCCCCTGGCCCTGGATCACTTCCCCAGCGGTTCCCTGGTGCCGCCGCCGGCGAGGTTGCGGCAGCCATGAGCCATTTCATCCGCCGTCAGCGCTATCTCATCGACTTCACCGTCGCCTCCCTGACCCGGCGCAAGGGCAAGAACCTCGGCCTGCTCGGCGTCTACACCCTGATCGTGCTCCTGCTCGCCTCGGTGATGCTGTTCACCCAGGCGCTGCGCCAGGAGGCGGGGCTGTTGCTGGTGAACGCACCGGAGATCGTGGTGCAGCGCATGGTGGCGGGGCGCCATGACCTGATCCCCGCCGATTACCTGGAACGCATGGGCCGCATCCGCGGTGTCGCCGCCCAGTACGGCCGGCTGTGGGGCTATTTCTACGATCCGGCGGTACAGGCCAACTACACCCTGCTGGTGCCGCGCGAGCGGGCGATCGCCGACGGCGAGATCATCGTCGGCCACGGCATTGCGCGCACCCGCGGTCTGGGCGCGGGCGACTTCATCGCCTTCCGCTCCAGCAGCGGCGCCACCTATTCCTTCCGTGTTGCCGACGTGCTGACCGCCGACGCCGAGCTGGTGAGCGCCGATCTGATCCTGGTGAACGAGGCCGACTTCCGCGCCTTCTTCGGTATTGCTGCGGGCCTGTACACCGACCTGGCGCTGGAGGTGCGCAATCCGCAGGAGGTGCGCAAGGTGGCGGAGAAACTCTCCGTGCTGCTGCCCGACACGCGGCCGATCCTGCGCGAGGAGATCCTGCGCACCTACGACGCGCTGTTCCAGTGGCGCCAGGGCATCGTGTTCGTGCTGCTCGCCGGCAGCCTGCTCGCCTTCGTCATCTTCGCCTGGGACAAGGCCTCCGGCCTGTCGGCGGAGGAGAAGCGCGAGATCGGCATCCTCAAGGCCATCGGCTGGGAGACCGGCGATGTGATCCGCATGAAGTTCTGGGAGGGCGCGCTGGTGTCGCTGGGCGCCTTCCTGCTCGGCTATCTCGCTGCCTATGTGCACGTGTTCTTCTTCGACGCCGCGCTGTTCGCGCCGGTGTTGAAGGGCTGGGCCGTGCTCTATCCGCAATTCCGTCCGCAGCCTTATGTCGACGGCCTGCAAGTGGCGACGCTGTTCTTCTTCACCGTGTTCCCCTACACCGTGGCCACCGTGGTGCCCATCTGGCGCGCCGCCACCACCGACCCCGACGCGGTGATGCGATGATCCGGCTCAACGACATCAGCAAGGCCTTCAATCAGGGCCGGCCCAACGAGTTCTGGGCGGTGCGCGACGTCACCCTCGACATCGAGGACAATCGCATCACCGTGCTGCGCGGGCCGAGCGGTTCGGGCAAGACTACACTGCTATCGATGATCGGTTGCCTGGCGCGCCCCACCAGCGGGCGCATCCTGCTCGGCGAGCGCAACCTCTCGGGCCTGCCCGAGCGCTTTCTCACGCAAATCCGCCGCGAGACCTTCGGCTTCATCTTCCAGCGCTTCAACCTGATCGCGGGACTCACCGTGCTGGACAACGTCATGTTGCCGGCCTATCCGCTGGCGCCGGATCATCGTGCACTGGTGCAGCGCGCCACCACGCTGCTGGAACAGTTCGGCATGGCGGCCAAGCGTGACGCGAAAGTGGAGTGGCTATCCGGCGGCGAGGCGCAGCGCACCGCCATCTGCCGCGCCCTGCTCAACGACCCGCAGATCCTCATCGCCGACGAACCTACCGCCAATCTCGACTCGCGCCTGTCGCAGGAGTTCATGGGCATCATCGGCGAGCTGAAGTCGGCGGGCCGCACCGTCATCCTCACCAGCCACGACCCGGTGGTGTCCGATGCGCCCTGTGTCGATCGCGTCATCACCCTGCGCGACGGCCAGGTGCAGGCCGACTGAGATGCTGCTCGGCCCTGCCATCCTCGCCCTCATCGGCGTTTCCGCAGTGGTGACGGCCCTGCTGCTGCTCGCTGCCGTGTTCGCCGTGCGCGTGCTGCGCCACTGGGACATCCACAGCGGCAGCGAACGGCAACTGCGCCTGGAGCGCAGCACCTACCTCATCTCCACCCTGGTCAGCTTCGTCATCGCCGCAGAAGTGATTGCGCTGCTGTTGTTCGTCTACAACGCCGAGAGCATGCACACCCAGTTCGTCGGCGCCATGTGCGCCACCGGTGTGCTCAACGTCAATGCCTGGGGTTGGCCCGCCCTGCTGCTCAAGATCACCGTGTTCTTCGCCGGCAGCGTGTGGCTGCTGCTCAACCGTCTCGACAACCAGGGCTACGACTATCCGCTCATCCGCCTCAAGTACGCCCTGCTGCTGGCGCTGCTGCCGCTGGTGGCGACGGCCGCCGTGGTGCAGTTGCAATACTTTCTCAATCTCAACCCCCATGTGATCACCTCCTGCTGCGGCAGCCTGTTCTCGCCCGACGCCCAGGGCGTGGCAGCCGAGGTGTCGTCCGTCGCGCCGCGCGACGCCCTGCTCGCCCTCTATGGCAGCGGTGCGCTGGTGATGATTAACGGAACAATCTATCTGTGGCGCCGCCGCTTTGCCGCATTGTTCGCCGCCAGTGCCGCCATCGCCTTTCCCGTCGCCATCGTCGCCATCGTCTCCTGCGTCGCGCTGTACGTGTACGAACACCCGCACCATCACTGCCCGTTCTGCATCCTCAAGAGCGGTCATGACTACATCGGCTACTGGCTCTACCTCCCGCTGTTCGGCGCCACCGCACTGGCCCTGGGCGTCGGCGCGCTGGCGCCGTGGCGCCACATCGAAAGCCTGCGCGCGGCTGTAGCCGCCGACACACGACGCTACGCCGCACTCGCGCTCGTCGGCTTCGTGCTGTTCTACGCCGTCGCCACCTGGGCCATCGCCCGCTCCAACCTGACCATGGCGGGGACGTGGTGGTGATGCAGGTACGCACACTTCATTTTTCCCCTCCCCCACGACCGTGGGGGAGGCCGGGAGGGGGCGCACCGGCACCGCAGATCGCCCCTCCCCAACCCTCCCCGCGCAGCAGGGAGGGAGAGACACACTGCACAAAGCGCTCTTCTTTTTCTCCTCCCCCACGACCGTGGGGGAGGTCAGGAGGGGGCGCACCGTCACCTCAGATCGCCCCTCCCCGCGCAGCAGGGAGGGAGACACACGGCACAAAGCGAGTTACCTCATGACTAGAACCGCACTGCTCCCGGTTTTCTTTTTCCTCCTCGCCGCCTGCAGCAGCGACGCCCCGCAACTGACCAAGGATCAGCCGGTCCCGGGCTTCACCGTACCGCGCCTCGAAGGCGGCACCGCCACCTTTCCCCGCGACTACCAGGGCAAGGTGGTGGCTATCCGCTTCTGGGCCGACTGGTGCCCGTTCTGCAAGGACGAAATGATCGCGCTGGAGCCGGTGTATCAACAGTTTCACAGCGAAGGCTTCCATATCCTGGCGGTGAACGTGCGCCAGGATGCCGATACCGCGGGCAAGTTCGTCGCCCGGCTCGGCATCAGCTACGAGACCCTGCTCGATGTATCGGGCGAGGTGGCACGCAGCTACGGCGTGCAGGGCCTGCCGACGACCTTCTTTGTCGATCGCAGCGGCAAGCTGCATGTGCGCATCCTCGGCGAGTCCACGCCCGAGGTCACCGAACGCATCGTGCGCGAGATGCTGGCGAAGCCATGAGCGGCGAATTCACCTACGCCCTGGCCTTCATCACCGGCCTGCTCGGTGCCGGCCATTGCCTCGGCATGTGCGGTGGTCTCGCCGGCGGCTTCGCCGTGCATCAAAGCCACTGGCGCCGGCCGCTGCCGCTGCTCGGTTATCACGGCAGCCGCATCGCCGTATACGTGCTGCTCGGCGCCCTCGGCGCCGCGCTGGGGAGGACACTGGCGCAGACCGGCGCCCTGGGCAAGTTTCAGGGCCAGCTCATCATCCTCGCCGGTCTCGTCATCATCGCCCTCGGTCTCGGCGTCGCCGGCCTGCTGCCCAAGCTCGCCCCGCGCCGCTGCAACGACAACGCCGGCACACAAGCGCTGCGCCCCATGTCGCTGTGGCGACAAAGACTGGCGCCGCTGCTCGCCGGCCTCGCCAACGGTCTGGTGCCTTGCAGCCTGGTGTTCTCGGTGGCGCTCCGCGCCACCGCTACCGCCGACCCGTTGCAGGCCGGATTGCTGATGCTGTTCTTCGGCCTCGGCACCTTGCCGGCAATGGGCGCGGTGACCGCACTGAGCGGATACATCGGCTGCCGCGCCCACGGCATCGCCCAACGTCTCGCCGGCATCGCCGTCATCACTCTTGGCGCCTGGACCGTCTATGAGGGCGCGATCTTCTATCAGGTGATGAGCGGCCTGGCGAACTGATTTTCGTAGGACCAACGTGAGCAACACATAAGGAGAGCAACATGACTGACAAACTGACCCGCAGAAACCTGCTCAAGGCCCTGGGCGCCGGCACCCTCGCCAGCCTCACCTTCACCCGCACTGCCAGCGCCATGCCCAACACCGACGGCACGCCGATGCAGTTCATCCCCAAGACCGCGCCCGACGCCAACCCGCTGGAAAATGAACTCAGCAAATATCCCAAGTGCCCCTACTGCGGCATGGATCGTACCCAGTGGCACCACAGCCGCCATCTGGTGCACTACGAAGACGACCTGGTCGACGGCACCTGCTCCATCCACTGCGCCGCCCTCAGCCTGTCCATCAACCTCGATCGCGGCCCCAAGGCGATCTACGCCGCCGACTTCGGTTCCAATGACAAGATCAAACCGCTGGTCCTCGTCGACAAGGCCACCTACCTCATCGGCTCCAAGCTGCCCGGCACCATGAGCAAGACCAGCAAGATGGCCTTCGCCTCCGAAGCCGCTGCCAAAGCCGCGCAAAAGGAAAACGGCGGCGAACTCGGCGACTTCAACGCCGCCCTGCGCCAGGCCTACCTCAACATGGCCGAAGACACCGCCATGATCCGCGCTCGCCGCGCCGAGCGCCGCAAGAAAATGATGATGGACCAGCAACACAAGATGTAACACTCTCCAACTCCTCCCCCACGACAGTGGGGGAGGTTGGGAGGGTGAAACTCCTCCCCCACGAACGTGGTGGAGGCCGGGAGGGGGCGCCCAACCCCGGCAACCACCCCAAACTGTTTTAGACCATTGCTGACCACTACCCAGCCACACCGGACACCCATAACATGCACACCACTAAACACAAACTCGCCGCCCTGCTGCTGCTCACCCTGGCCACCGGCCTCGCCCACGGCGGCGAGCTGAATCTCCCCAATCCCGGCCCCAAGGACACCTGCCCGGTATGCGGCATGTTCGTCGCGCTGTATCCCGAATGGATCGCCACCGTGCTCTACCAGGACGGCCACGCCCACCACTTCGACGGCGCCAAGGACATGTTCAAATACCTGCTCGACATGCCGCACTGGGCACCGGGCCATCGCGCCGAGGACATCCAGTCCATCGGCGTCACCGAATACTACGGCCTCACCCGTATCGACGCCCGCAGCGCCTGGTACGTCATCGGCTCCGACATCCTCGGCCCCATGGGCCACGAACTGGTGCCCCTCGCCACCCAGGCAGACGCTGAAGAGTTCATGAAGGACCACACCGGCAAGCGCATCCTGCGCTTCGACGACGTGAAGATGGCACTGCTGAAGGATTTGGATGCGGGGAAGTTTTGATATCGCAAGGCGGTAGAGACTATAAAGTAAAGAACTGACCCCGTAATTCCTGCTGACCCCGTAATTCCCTGCCGCGAGCCAGCAGAGCAGTCTCGTTCAGCCTGGCGACGTGCCCGAGATAGCCGCGTAGTCTCTGAAGCTGATCGTCATCGAACGAACCGGTCACGCGGCCCGTAACATTGTCAGCTGCGTCGCAGGCGGCGAGGTAGACAGTCTTCATGACGCTTAACGTAAAGCTTCAGCCGACGGCCGCGAGCGCAGCGAGTGGCCGGTCGGCTGAAAGCGTTTGTTAGCCATGATTGCGACAGACATGTTTACTGATCCTCTCTTCGATTTGCATGAAGCGCATAACGGGGCACTTTAGCTCAGCAGTTGCCTTGGCCGCATATGCCCGCATCTCGTGCAGGCACGAGAGAAACTTTTCGTTGATGATGAACTCAACCTCGATTCCGTATTGGCTGGCGATATTGGTTCTGATCTGCTCGATATCCTTGACCTGATTGTGTTTCGAGCCATCCTTGCCACGCTTGACGATTGGACTCCAGAGCATGACGTGTTTGCTGTACTCCGGAAAATATTTCTTCGCGTACTCAATGTCTCGGCTCAGCTTTTCCGTCAGCTTTTGAACGTTGTTTGGCGCAGTACCCTTCGTGTATTGAAGCCCAGTGATGAGGTGAATGGCTACTTCGCAGAGGTAAACGCGTTCTTCCTTCAAATTGATCCCGACAACGTCGATTTCGCCTTGGGTGTCCACGGTGTACAGATTCTTCTGGATGAATTCGCACCCTAGGATGTACTGGAGGTATGACGAGACGAGTTCTTCACCGGTGTTCATAGGATGGGTCAGGACAAATGGCTAACGACGATTAGCTCGCGCTTCTATATGTATAAACAATTTGCATATATAGATATCTCGTTTCCAGATATGCCAATTAGATATCCTCATATAGAAACATGACGTCAACTTTCTACACGCAGTCAGTGAACGGGCATCCCTGCCCGACCCGTCTCAATAGCCGCGGTTGGCGTGCCCAGCACCCAGGTCTTCGTCGCTGATCACGGCCCACAGCATGCGCGCCATGGTTTCCGGGGCGATGATGGTGTGGCGGTTGCCGGTGGCCTGCATCTTGGCGCGCAGGTCTTTGCGCACTTCGGGGTTGCCGGTAAGGTCGAAGATCACGTCGATGGCGCCGCCCATGGCGATCATTTCATCGGTGGTCTTGATGGGGATGCCGGCCTGCTGGGCGCGCTGCTTGCCCGGGGTGTCGGAGTGCTGCGCGACGCAGACGACGCGGATGCCGCGGTCACCGAGGCGCAGGATTTCATCGAGAAAGCGGCCGCCGATCTCGCCCAGGCCGACGATGGCGATGTCGGCAATGCTGACGCTGCCTTGGGTCATGGTTCTCTCCTTTGGTGTGGTTGTAGTTATCGTGCCTTCGGAGCATAACCAATCGGGATGGGGAGAGGAAATGCCGCGCAGTGAAACATAGCGGTGTGGTCGGGCATACGCTATTGCCGCACCCAACACCGCTATTCCCCTTCCCCGGCCCTCCCTACGTTGTGGGGATGGAGATATGTGCCAGGGCAGGGCTTATAGGGGCAGGCGGATGGTCACCAGCAGGCCGCCGGCGGGATGGTTTTCGGCGCTGACGCTGCCGCCGTGGGCCTGTACGGCGCGGCCGGCGATGGCGAGGCCGAGGCCGTAGCCGCCGCTGGCGCGTTCGCGCGCCTCGCCGACGCGGGCGAAGGGCTCGAACATGCGGCCGATGGCCTCCGGTGGCACGCCATTGCCGTGATCGCGCACGGTGATCACTGCGCTGTCGTCTTCGCGGCGCAGGTCCACATGCACCGCCGAGTGCGGCGCGGTGTGGCGCACACCATTGCGCACCACGTTTTCGATGGCGGAACGCAACAGCACCGGATCGCCCGCCAGCGTCATGGGCGCGCCCATCGCCAGCTCCACGCTGCGCTCTTTCGCCTGCGCCTCGAATTCCGCGTCAACGACAACCTGTTGCACCAGTTCGTTCAGTGCCACCTCGCGCCGCTCCAGCGCCGACTGGCCCGACTCCAGCCGCGCCAGCGACAGCACGTCGGTGATCAGTGCCTCCAGTTCGTCGGCCTCCTTGGCGATGCGTTGCAGCGATTTTTCGCGGTCGCGCTCCGCCAGCTCCAGGGCGATGCGTAAGCGCGCCAGCGGCGAACGCAGTTCGTGCGACACGTCGCGCAGCAGGCGTTTTTGCGTGTCGAGCAGTTCGCGCAAATGGTCGGTCATCTGATCGAAGTCACGCGCCAGCGCCTCCACCTCATCGCCGCCGGGACGGCCGACACGCATGGAGAGATCACCGGCGGCCAGCGCCTGCGCAGCGCGGCGCAGGCGACGCAGGCGGCGCGTGAGCAGGGCGGCGAGGCCGTAACTCACCAAGCCGGTGATCGCCACGGCGATCACTATGCGCAGCCACCACGGCATCAGCGGCAACTGTCCGGGATTGATTTCCTGCACCAGGTACAGGGTCGGCTGCACGTCGGGCAGGGCCGCTGCCAGCAAGACCCGCCCCGGCCCTATCGGATGCAAACCAGGCGACAGTTCGCGCGGCAGGTGCGCATGGCGCGGCATGCGCGGCCGCAACACCGGCTCGCCCTCCGCGTTTACCAGCAGCAGGCGCCCTTCCGGCTGGCTGCGCAGCCAGCGCACCGTGGCCGTGGCACCGCCTTCCTGCCACAGCGCGGCGGCCGTCGCCGCCTTGGCGACCAGTTCGCGCTGCGCCTCGGCGATCACTTCGCCGCCGAGCAGGCGGGTGACACCGAACATCGCGCCGCCGAGCAGCACGGCGGCGAGCCAGAAGGTGAGGAATATCTTGGTGAACAGGGAATTCATCAGCGCGCCACGTATTGATAGCCGGCGCCGCGCACGGTTTGGATGCGCGCACTGCCGTCGGGCAGCGGGCCGAGCTTGCGGCGGATCTGCGCCATGTGGGTTTCGATGCGGCGGTCGAAGGCCTGCAAGGCGCGGCCCAGGCCATCCTCGGCCAGCACATCGCGCGAGACCACGTGACCGGCATGACGCAGCAGCAGGGCGAGCAGGTTGAATTCGGCGCCGGTGAGGATCACCTCGGCGCTGCCCACGGTGACGCGGCGGCTGGCCTCATCGAGGGTGACGTCGCCGACGCGCATCACGCCGGAGGAGGCATCGTCGCCCTGACGCCGCAGCAGGGCGCGCAGGCGCGCCACCAGAACGCGCGGACTCACCGGCTTGGCCACGTAATCGTCGGCGCCCAATTCCAGGCCGAGCACGGTGTCGGTGTCCTCGCCGCGGGCGGTGAGCATCAATACCGGCGCAGTTATCTTCGGTTTGATGCGCTTCAACACATCGAAGCCGTTCATGCCCGGCAGCATCACGTCGAGGATGATCGCGTCCCAATCGCCGGACAGCGCCTGCACCTCACCCTGCGCGCCGTCGTGCACCGCCTGCACGGTGAAGCCCTCGCCGGACAGATATTCGGCCAGCAGCTCGCACAGCGCCTCGTCGTCGTCGATCAGGAGAATCTTTGGCATCGTCGTTGGCAGTCAAATCTGTTCGTCATGTTTCGGTAGGGGCGGCTTCAGCCGGCCATGGCCAAGGATTGTCCTCCTCCCCACATGCCGGCGATAGCCGCATGACGGCCGCCTTTGCACTTCTTTGCACTCCCTTGCGTCTCTGCAACCAACTGCAACCGGCGTGTGGTTATCGTGTGCTCAACCTGCAACGGCAGGAGGCAACCACATCAAGGAGACACATCATGAAGCGTACCAACAAAGCACTTATCGCTGTACTGGCCGGCTCCCTGCTGCTCGGCGGCACCGGCGCCGCACTGGCCTTCGGCAACCCCGGCAAGGGCGGCTGCGACCGCGGCAGCATGGCGCCGATCGGCGCCGTGCTGCAACTGGACAACCTGACCGATGCACAGCGCCGCCAGTTGGACCAGCTGCGCAAGGAACAGCGCGATGCCATGCGCAAGCAGATGGATGCCATGAGCGACGGCCGTGATGAACTGCGCGCAGCGATGGACAAGGGCGCCGATGCGGCCACCATCCGCAAGCTGGCCGAGAAGCAGGGCGCGCAGATGGCCGCCATGATCGTCACCCGCGCCGAAATGCAGCAGAAGCTGGCGGCGATCCTGACCCCGGAACAGCGCGCCCAGCTCAAGGACAAGGTGCCGCAGCGCTTCGGCGACGGCATGGGCCATCCCCGTCACGGCTGGTAATCGAGCTTCAACCCTCCCCCTGTTGCCGGGGCTGAAGCCCCGGCCTTTTTCCCTTCCATGCAGACAACCGGTGCCGGTCCTTTTCGGCCCCGCGTCGCCGGCTGGAGCCGCTCCAACGGCGGTTTGACTCGCTAAGCCCCCTGTCGGCAACAGAAATTGATCCTTGTCAGTTTCGATCGTCACCCACCTTCGATTTGATTGATCGAGGTCAATGTCGGAACATCTATAATCGCTAATATTCTGATTATCTAATCGGCGGTCATGGAGGTCGGCATGTGTATCAAGGCGGGCAAGGATGAACTGGATTCGGTAAAGAACCTGATGGGCATGGCCCTCAAGGCCGTGGTGGCCGAGGCCCTGCACGCCGAACTGGAGGACGTGGTGGAGGAGGCTCGCCTGGTGGAAGACCTGCACATGGGCAGTGGCGAAGCCCAGGTTTTGCAGGACCTCATCGCCGACACCTTCGACGGCATCCATGTGGACCTCGCGGAAACCCCCACCTATGCCGCCCTGCTGGAGCGTGTGGTATTGAGTGAATTCCAGAACCTGGGTGACGAAAACGCCTGCGGCCTGGCCGCCTAGCGGGTCACAGATCGTATTTGCGTTCCCAGATACTGCCTTCCGCCAACCCTTTCGCCAGCTTCATCAAGGCCAGCAGGTCGGCGGCGCTGAAGTTGGCCATCATCTGCAACACATCGCCCGGCGCCAGGCTGCGCTTTTCGATCAGCGCATCCATCGCCGCCTTGTCGTCGACACCGTCTTCCTGCAACAGAAACGGATTGGCGTGCATCGTGCCGATGTCCTCGAAGCCCAGCGCCTTGTCCTGCGCCTTGTATTGCCGCGCGATGTGTTCCTTTTCCAGGCCCAGCAGAAACGCTTTGTAGATGCCCCAGGAGTCGGCCGGTGTGAGCCGCGCGGCGGCGACCCATGCGGCCACGTCCGGATCAACGTCGGCAAACAGCTTTTGCCGCTGCACATACAGGTCTTCGATCTGCTCCTGCAGGGCGTGTTCGTCCATGCGATTCTGGATCTTTTCCGACAGGTCCACGGCACGGGCCAGAAATACCAGCAGTCTTTGCTTGGCCGGAGAGTTGGCGCCTGCGGTCATTGCTCATCTCCTTGAACACAGTGACAAGTTGCAAACAACGGGATACCGGTGAAACTCAACCGTGCTGCAAGAACTCATGCACGGCACGCTCCACGCTGATCTCACCAGCCTTCACCGCCTCGTGATAGCGGCGCATCCATGGCCCGACGAACATGCGTGCGTGACGCAGCTCCTCCAGCATCAGGCGCGTCATCGGGCCACCCTCGTCGAGAAATCCACTGGCGGCGAAATCGCGCTCGGTCTGCCGGTAATCATAGGCCACCCGCACCACCTCGGCCTGCCAGCGGCGGCCAGCGAAGGTGAAGCGGCCGTAGCAGGCGCGGTGGTCGTCGTCGAAGGGCGCACCCACCGAACCGGTGTTGACCACCAGCGTGCCTTCGAACAGGCGCCACAGCGGTTTGTGGGTGTGCGAGGTGATGAACAGATCGCGCCGCTCGCCCAGCTTGGCGGGCAGGTCCGTCTCCTCCGTGCGCGCCGAGATGCCGTCGCGGCTGCCGAGGCGCGAACCGTGAGTGATGTGCAGCGCGCCGCCATCCAGCTCGGTGAGGTCGATGTGATTGTCCCAACGGCGCACTTCGTCCATGGCTGCGCCGAGCTGGGCATGGGTCCAGTGGGCAAAGCGGCGCAGGTCGAAGGTCGGGTGTTCGGGGTCGTGCTGCCTGTCGTCGCAGGACAGCACGAACTCCTCGTGGTTGCCGCGCAGGAAACGGCTGGTGGGGAAGCTGCGCTGCAACAGGCGCAGGCAGGCCAAGCTGTAGGGGCCGCGATTAATCAGGTCGCCGTTGACGATCAGCTCATCGGGCCGCCAGCGCGCCACGTCCTCCAGCACCGCCTCCAGCGCCGGTACGTTACCGTGGATGTCGGACAGGACGGCGATTTTCATGGGAGATGACGTTAACCCGATTGGGAGTAGAATTGAACACCCCACACCGCGATGACACCCGCCATGACACGCTATGCCCTGTTGCTACTCCTGACCCTGGCCCTGCCGGCGGCAGCCGACACCATCGATGACGCCGCCGCGGCGCTGGATGCCGGCGAGCACAGCCGCGCCCTGCTGCTGCTGCGCCCGCTGGCCCGTGACAACAACGCCGACGCCCAATATCTGCTCGGCAGCCTGTACAGCAGCGGCGGCAACGGCGTGGCGCAGGACGGCAAGGAGGCGGTGAAGTGGCTGGCGCGCGCCGCCGAACAGGGCCATCACCAGGCAGCCAATGCCCTGGGCATGATGTACGTCAGCGGGCTGGGGGTGAAGATCAACGAGGCGGAGGCGAAGAAGTGGTTCGCCGTGGCGGCGAAGATCGCCGAGGCCAGCAACAAGTCCAGCGACTGCGAATAGTTCTCCACACATTCACGTAGGATCGGCGCTGCCGCGATGCGATCTCATGCGCTCAATCGCTGCAGAGCCGCTCCTACGGTATTTCAGATCGACAACTGCCTCACCAACCCCTGTTTGGCCGCCGTCGCCGCGCCGGTGAGGGCGAACCCGCGCAGTTGATCACCGTCGCGAAACTCTGCCTGCACTCCGTTCTCCAGCACCGCCACCTGCCAGTCGCCGTTACTACCCGGCGCCGGCGGTGATACCACCACCGGACAAGCGGGCGTCTTCACCGCCACCGGCATGGGCGGATAGTTCACCGCCGCCTCGCGCCCGGCCAGCACCGCCGCCAGGGTGCGCGCCTGTTCCATCAGCGGCAGCACGAAAGGCAGCACCATGCCGTTGACCTCGGCGCAGTCGCCCAGCGCGTACACATCCGGCGCGCTGGCGTGCAGCTGTGCATCGACCACGATGCCGCGGTTGGTGGAAAGACCGGCCTGCTGCGCCAGCCGTGTATCCGCCTGCAGGCCGATGGCGGACAGCACCACGTCGGCCTCCACCTCGTTGCCATTCGCCAGCCTCAGCCGGTAGGCAGCGCCGTCGCGCTCGACGCGCGACACCACAGTGCCGAGATGCCACTGGATGCCGATGGCGCTCAAGGCCTCACGCACCGCGTTGCCGGCCGCGCCGGGCAACAACCTCCCGAGCGGATGGGGGTCGGGACCGATGACGCTGACCTGATGCCCGGCACCGGCCAGGTCGTTGGCGAACTCGCAACCGATGAGGCCCGGGCCGATCACCGCCACGCGCTGCGTACCCTGCAACCGCGCATGGAACTGCGCGTAGTCATCGAGATTGTTCACCGTCAGCACGTCGTCCGCGCCGTCTCCCTCCAGCGGCAGACGGATCGGACGCGCACCTACCGCCAGTACCAGGCGTGAGTAGGTGATGGCTTCGCCGCTGGCGGTGACGGTGCGCGCCGCGGTGTCGATGGCCTCGACCTGGGTGCGGGTCTTGATCACGGCATTGATCTCCGCCGCCATCTTTGCCGCGTCGGCACTCACCAGTTGTGCCGGAGCCTTGTTGCGCAGCAGCGCGTTGGACAGCATGGGCTTGGAATAAAAGCCGCCATCGTCCGCCGTGATCATGACCAGCGGCGTGGTGGTATCCAGCTTGCGCAGCTCGCGCGCCAGGGTGTAACCGGCCAGGCCGGTACCGATGATGACGATGGGTTGCATGTCGTTCTCCTGTTAACACGGCTCATCTGGTGGGAGCCCGGCCAGGCCGGACTCCCACATCAGGGCACATCAGATCTCCACCATCTCGAAGTCGGCCTTGGCCACACCGCACTCGGGGCATTCCCAGTCTTCGGGAATGTCGGCCCAGCGGGTGCCGGGGGCAAAGCCTTCCTCCGGGTCGCCGGCCGCTTCGTCGTAGATGTAACCGCACACGATGCACTGGAACTTCTTCATGTCATTTCTCCTGAAAGATTGAATGTGGGTTCGTGGTCAGGCTCAGGCGTTCACGCGCGCCAGGGCCTCGCGGTAGTGATTGGCGTGGCGCTCTTCCACCTTGGCCAGCGCAGCGAAGCGCTTGGCCGCCTTTTCCAGTACCGCCTTGAACTGCTCCGCGTGCTCCTGCGACTCGGCGATCTGCTCGTCGAACTCGCGCACCGCATCTAACCGCTGTTCTTCCAGCGCGGTGTGACGGAAGCTCGGGTACATCTCGGTGTACTCGTAGGTCTCGCCCTCGATGGCCAGTTCCAGGCAGCGCGCCGGGTTCAGGGTTGCCTTGGGGAACAGCAGGTCCATGTGGCCGAAGGCATGCTGCACCTCCTGCGCGGCGGTGGCCTCGAAGGCCTGGGCGCTCTCTTCGTCACCCATCGCGCGGCAGATGCGGGCGAAGTACATGTATTTGATGTGGGCCATGGATTCGCCGGCCAGTGCGGCTTCCAGGTTGGCGATGGTCTTGATGTCTTTGGGCTGCATTTCCGCTTCTCCGTGGTTGGGTTGAATCCGCTGGGCTGCGGCACGGAGAGAAGGTTACGGAAATACGATAAATAGCTCTAATCGTTTGTTTATATGAAATTGATAGGCAATGACTATTAAGATTGACCCATGATCCAGCGTTCACCCAGCACCGGCATGACGGCCTCGCGCACCGCCTGCGCCACGGCGGCGAAGGCCTCGGTGCGGTAGCTGCCGCTGCGATAGAGCAGGCCGACACGGCGCGTCGGTACCGGATCGGCGAAGGGGATGTAGCGGATGGCCTTTTCCTTGCCCTGGGCCAGCTGCGGCATCAGGGTGATGCCGATGCCCTCGGCCACCATCTGGCGCACCGTCTCCAGGCTGGTACCGCGAAAGCCGCTGTACTCGCTCGCCCCGCCCAGCAGGCACACGTCCAGCGCCTGACCGCGCAGACAGTGCCCCTCCTCCAGTAGCAGCACCTCCTGGCCCTGGAGGTGCTCCAGTCCCGCTGCCTTCACCTTGGCGAGACCGGGATGGGTAGTGGGTACGCTGAGCAGAAAGGGTTCTTGATACAGATCGATTTCGGCGAATTCGTCGGTTTCCACCGGCAGGGCCAGCAGCAACAGGTCGAGGTCGCCGTTGCGCAGCTTGTCGAGCAACACCGAAGTCTGGTGTTCATGCAGGAACAGTTGCAGGCGCGGATGGCGCTTGTGCAGGCGCGGTACGAACAGCGGCAACAGATAGGGGGCGATGGTGGGGATCACGCCCAGTTGCAGCCGCCCGGCCATGGGATCACGGAAAGTAGTGGCGATCTCCTTCACGCCGCGCGCCTCGGTGAGCACGCGCCGCGCCTGGGCCGCCACCAGCCGCCCGGCCTCGGTCATGCGCACCTGGCGGCCACGCTCCACCAGCATCACGCCGAGGTATTCCTCCAGCTTCTTGATCTGGCCGCTCAGGGTCGGCTGGCTGACAAAGCAGCGCTCGGCGGCACGGTGAAAGTGCTGCTCCTCGTCCAAGGCCACCAGATATTCCAGGTCACGCAGGTTCATCGCCGCCCTTCCATTTCATAGAGATTGCCTATCAATCTATTACAAATAACAGGCAACGGCCATGTTTAACCACGCGGTGCGCTGCTACGATGTAGAGCCTCGCCACAGACCATAGCGGCATGCCATGAATCCGGAACAGCACGGCTACACCAAGCTCTCCTGCGCCGAGTGCCGCGAAGGCGCCGGCCTGGGCTTCGATTTCACCATGGCCTTCCAGCCCATCGTCGATGTGGCGGCGGGCAGGGTGTTTGCGCAGGAGGCACTGGTGCGCGGAAGCAACGGCGAGGGCGCGGGCACTGTACTGGCGCGTGTCACCGACGCGAACCGCTACCGCTTCGATCAGGCCTGCCGGGTGAAGGCGGTGCAGCTGGCCGCCCGTCTTGGCATCGACAGTCATCTCAGCATCAACTTTCTGCCCAATGCGGTGTACCGCCCCGAGCTGTGCATCCGCACCACGCTGGAGGCGGCAGCGACCTATGGCTTTCCTCACGCGCGCATCATCTTCGAGGTAACCGAGGGCGAACAGATCACCGATCACGCGCATCTGCTCGGTATCTTTCAGGAGTACAAGCGGCTCGGCTTTCTCACCGCCATCGACGATTTCGGCGCGGGCTACTCCGGCCTCAACCTGCTGGCGGAATTTCAACCGGACATCATCAAGCTGGACATGGCACTGATCCGCGGCATCGACAGCAATCGTCCGCGCCGGGCCATCGTGCGCGGCATCGTGCAGGTGTGCGACGAACTGGGCATCCGTGTCATCGCCGAGGGGATAGAAACGGCGGAGGAATTGAAACCGCTGCGCGATTTCGGCATCACCCTGTTTCAGGGCTACCACTTTGCACGGCCACTGTTTGAGGGCTTGGCGCCGATCGCGCCGGAGCATGGAATCTCAGGCGTTTAGCAGCACTTCACGATAGAGGCGCACTGCACCCAGCAGATTCCACCATTGCTGGGCATAGGCCGCCGCCAGCAACAGCAGCGCGGGATAGAACAACAGCGGCCAGGCCATGGCCGGCAGCAGCAACAGGATAGCCGCCACATGGAGATGCAGGTGACGACGCGCACTGCGCTCGGTGATCACCTGGCGCATGGTCGGGATGTCACCCTGCCATTTGCCTGCCTCCTGCATGCGGTTGTTGAGATGCAGCCAGATGAGAAACGGCACGATCTTGTACAACATGCCGCTGATCACCGCACCGGCAGCACCCACCAGCACCAGCCCCCCCCACCACAGGTGGAACAGCTGCAGACGCACCCAGTGCGGCGCCACCTGATGCAGCAGCCACAGGGCCACTGCCGCCAGCAGGCACAACAGCCCCACATACCAGAAGTCCACCGTCACGTCGGGCAGACGACGCAGACGACGCCGTTGCAACTGCATGGTCACCGCCGCAAACAGGGCAAACACCGCAGCGAGGCCCAGGCCCGGCAACCAGGCCAGCCGGGGCAGGTGCAGGGTCGAGAGGGACCAGACCAGCAGCAGCAGCAGTATGGCCCAGGGCAGCCAGCGACGCAGGCGCGGCGCATACTCCGCGGTGATCTGGAACATGGGCACTACCTGATACGCCACCCCGATCAACAGCAGGCCAACCCAGCCCAGCAGACCCCAGGCCAGATGCAGATCGATGAGCAGATAACGCGGTGCAAAATCGCTGCCCACATGCGCCAGCACCAGCAACAAACCCAAGAGCAAGGCCAGCGCCAGCGAGGTCACTGCGAGCTTCATGGCGCATACGGTTTCATGCACAGAGCGGGCATGCCACAGCGCATGACCGATGACGACAATAAACACGCCGAGTGCCCCTGCCAACACGGCGGCCGCCGCCGCAAACCACATGCCAGCATCGCTCATGAACGCCGTGGCAAGCAGCAGGGCTCCGGCCGTCAACAGCAGATGGATAAGGCGCGCCGTGAACAGAGGCCACCGCAAACGCACGCCGACCAGAACCGGCAACAACTGAAACATCGCGCCAAACATCATCATGGCGATGTAGCCCAGGGTGAGCAGATGGGTAAAGGCCAGCACGCCGGGCTGCCAGCGCGAACCCATGTGCTGCGGGCCGATCCACAAGGCCAGCAGTACAGCGGCGATACCGAACAGGGGGGCGGTAAGAAAAAAACGCAGCGGCACCGCCAATGGCGGCGTCTGTTCCAGGCTAAGCAGCGCAGTGCTGGGCCTCACGGCAGCAGGCATCAGGCGTCTAGCCACGGCGGCAATGCCGCCGCGGTGCCGCGCGCAGCGGCAGCGGCGGCGCCATCACCCTGCCGCCAGATGAACACCTCGCACATGCCGTCGGCGGCGCGCCGCGTGTCATGGTCATAGCCGCGCTGGTTCAATTCGTCGTACAGCAGACAAGGCTTCATGCGGTGATGCATGCGCAGGTATTCACCTTGCTGCAACTGCTCCACCGCTGCCAGGGTGAGCACCAGCGGCTCCGGCGGCCCCAGCGCGCTGACATCGATGCTGCGCTCGGCGTCGTGCGGCATGTCAGCCTTTGGCCTGCATGCGCTGCAGTACCGCCGCACCGCCGTTGAGTGCTTGCTCGCTCATGGGATAGAGCATCTGCTCTTCCTTCATGTTGTGTTGCTGCATCAGGATCAGCAGGGTATCGGACGCGCCCAGATATGTATCCCCATCCTTGGCTGTCAGCGCATTGCGCATACGCTCGAACAGCGAACGCATCTGACCGTGCTCCATGCGCATCACCTGGGTCGGCCCCATGGTGCTGCCCGTGGCGGCCTCGAAGGCCGGGAACAACTCTTCCTCTTCCATGCCGAAGTGGTGCTCGATGGCGCCATGAAACCTGGCGTAGGCTTCCGCCGCCGCGCTCCACTCGCCGGCAGCCACCAGTCGTTCGGCGGCGGCGAACAGCTCGTCGCAGCGGCGGTGGTCGTTCTCCATATATCGGGTGATGGTGGTCATTATGGGTACCTCAACACTGTGGGCGGTCATGATCGCGCCGGCAACGCGCGCTGCGCATTGATGGAAGTCAAAACGTGCCGCGGCGCTGGGGTGGCGCAGGATACTGGGGGCGGGGACGGACGGCAACGGAAAAATTTCCCGCGCCCCAAAATGGTGCGGCAGGAAGAAATATCAAAGATGGGGCGCGGGAGGTGGGAACGCTATAACTGCGGATAAACCGTATGCAAGCCGGTTGCGGCCACGCGATCGAAATAGCGCGCACGGTACAGCAGTCGGGGCGCACTGCCGGCGGGGTCGGTGAACCCGGTACGGTCATGCAGCACGTTGTTGCAGATCAGCCCCATGCCGGGTTCAAGGCGGGCACGGAATCGGTAGGGCATATGGGTGCTGTCGAGCAGATGTTCGAGGAAAGTGATGGTGTCCTGGGTCATGGAGTCCTGGCTCCACTCGATGTTGCGTTTGCGCGCGGTGTAGCGCATGTGCAGGCTGTCCGTAGCCGCATGCCAGGAAAACACCGGCCCGCTGGCGGCCTCGCGCTCGCCGCCTTCGCCGTCCTTGCCCGGCGGGATGGTCATCACGTCCGGCCGCATCAGCACGCGGATGAAATCGGGGTTTTCATCGCGCAGCTGGATATAGGCGATCTCCGGATCGATGAGACCGTTGTCACCGCCTGCGCCGGCCGAGTGCACGCAGTGCAGGATGAGGCCGCGGATCTGGTTCTCCGGCGTGTTGTAGTAGCCGTCGGTATGCCACTTGATGGGTTTGTTGGTGTAGGGGATATAGTTGGGGTGGTCCCCTTCCGGATTGACGGTGAGCGAGGTGATGCCGTCGTCATCGGCCAGATAGTTGCTGTCCAGTCGCACCAGGCCGAAGCGACGGCCCAGTTCGCGCGGAATGGCCTTGTCCGGGTCATCGCCGGTGGCAGCGACGTAGATGGCCATGTTGGTTTTCTGCAGGCGCTGCTGCAAGGCGGCAAATTCGCTGTCGGTCAGCGCGCGCGGGTCGCGCACCTCGACGATGAGGTCTCCTGCCTGCTGGGGATAGTCCGCCAGCTTGGCGTCGCGCCAGCGACGGTAGGTGTCGTTATCGTTCAGGTCAAAGGGCGAACCGGGGGGGACGGCGGAAGTCATGCCTTGCCTCAGAAAAATGAACCGGGCTGTAGTTTAGCAGGGGCCACCGCCGCCGCGGCATTGACCTGGATCAGGAAACAGGAGCGGGGCAGGCCCGCCCCTGTTGGTCATTTCAACGGCCCCAACGACCGCCCCACGACCAGCGCCGCAGTTGTTCCTTCTGCTCCACGGTGAGCTGATCCTGGATACGGTTGCGGGTGCGGACATTCGCCTCGATCATCGCCCGTTGCTGCTTGAAGATGTCGTCATAGACGCCGGCAATGGCCTTCTGGTCCCACTGTTCCGCCATCTGCAACTCGCGCAGACGACCCTGGGCAGCGATCATCGCCGACATGGCGGCCCAGTGCTGCTTGTGCTGTTCGGCCATGATGTTGTCGATGGCGCGGCGCTGGTTTTCGCTGAGTTCCAGCGCCCAGATGGGACCGAGTCCCATGCCCCCCATACCGTATCCACCCATCATGCCGGGGCCCATGCCATAACCACCCATCATGCCCGGCCCCATGCCATAACCACCCATCATGCCCGGCCCCATGCCATAGCCACCCATCATGCCGGGACCATAGGCACCGTCACCGTCATACATCATGCCGGGGCCCATGCCGTAACCACCCATCATGCCCGGCCCCATACCATAGCCGCCCATCATGCCGGGGCCGTAGCGTGGCGGCTCCACTGCCTGCGCCGCCCCGAGGCCCAGCAAACCGGCCATCAACCAGGGCAGACTTCTGCGCCATCCAGTTCGTATTTGCATGGTCATCACCTCCTGCAGACACCAACACGCCGCAGCGTAAGCGCGGCACCTTGTAATCAACGCAAGAAAGTCCTTACCAACACAGACTCGATGCTATGTGTATCCGGCGCTGGTCCGAACCCCATGGCATCAGGCGCGCAGGGACTCCGCCACGCGCTGCAATTTCGCGCGTACCTCGCTGCCCAGCACATCCAGTTCCTTGCGTTGCGCCAAACCCAGTACGGTCACCGGGTCCATGAAGCCCACCACGATCTTGCCGTCGTCGTCTTCACGCACCACCACATTGCACGGCAGTAGCAAGCCGACATCCGCTTCGGTATCCAGCGCCTGATTGGCCAGCTTCGGATTGCAGGCGCCGAGGATGCGGTAGGGACGCTTGTCGATGCCCAGCTTGGCCTTCAAGGTTGCCGCCACATCGATCTCGGTCAGCACGCCAAAACCTTCCTGCTTCAGCGCCTCGGTGACGCGGACCAGAGCGGCGTTGAAATCTCCTGCCGTGTTTACGGTAAAGCCATACATGCATTGCTCTCCTGTCGATAGAAAAGAAATTCTTGCCCCGTGGATTCAGTGATGACCGCGGCGCTGGCGCTGTTCGATCTCCCACCACGCGGCGTAGACCTCGTCGCTCCACAGCGACTGGAACCAGAGGATCACATCCTCCATCTGTTGCTCGGTCAGCACACCCTGCCATGGCGGCATATTGCCACCCAACGCCGCCGTGCCGTGGTGGATGGTGTGCTTCAAATCCTCCCACGGGTGATGCCAGGCATGGCCGGTGCCGTTCAGCGGCGGCGGCAGAAAGGTGCCGTCGGGGTTGCGCACGCGCCAGTTGTCCGCCCCCTCCGCCGCCGGCCCGTGGCACACCGCGCAATGCTGGCGGAACAGGGCGGCACCGCGGGCGATGCGCTCCGCATCCAGATTACGCACCGGCTCACTGCGCGGAGTGACCGGATCACCGCAGGCAGCGAGCAGCAACGCGAGCCCACCCGCGAGCAATGTTCTGGGCACGGCCATGGCGAATAAAGGGAGCGTAGTCAGAACGGCAATACCCGGGGTAACGTTAAAAATATAGCTTTTCACTCTGGAATAACCATGCCTATTGGCGAATCCTTATGTTACCGGCGCAGGCATGCCGGAAAAACCACAGAAAAATTACGGAGGAGTCACCATGAATCTACGCACCACAACGTCACTGCTCCTGCTCGGCGTCAGCCTGCTACTGACCGGCTGCGCCGCATCCGGCAACAGGATGGCAGTCGCGGAAAACGGTTACCACAAGCAAAAAGTGGTTTATCACATAAACGACAGCGCCGTGGCCCCTGTGGCGCTGCGCAATGTGCAGAATCACATCAACGCCCTCGGCGCCGGCAACGTCGAGATCGTGGTGGTCACCCACGGCAAGGGCATCGACTTCCTGCTGGAAGACTGGAAGGACAGTGCCGGCAAAAGCCAGGACGATATGGTGCAGGATCTGGCCAACCAGGGCGTGGTATTCAATGTCTGCCGCAACACACTGACCGGACGCAAGATCGATGAAGGCCAGGTAAACATGAACGCGGTGATCGTGCCGTCGGGCGTCGCCACCGTGGGCGAACTGCAATTGCGTGGTTACGTCTACCTCAAACCCTAATACACGATTGCCGCAGAGACGCAGAGACATGGCGATGAGGTTGATGCAATCCGTGCAGCACATGAGACCGGGCAGCATGAGTATGCCCCGTGCTACTTCTTACAAACCTCTGCGTCTCTGTGCCTCCGCGGCAAGTGCAGTTCAGTTCTACTTCGTCAGCGCCATGAACAGCTGCGGCAATTTCTCCGGCAGGCGCTGGATGTTGTCGATCACCGTGTAGCGGTGGCCGAAGATGTCGCTGACATATTCGTCGGCCTTGGGATCGAGGTTGATGCAAAAGGTGAAGATGCCTTTCTGATCCAACTCCTTGACCGCGCGGCGTGCATCCTCGATGAGCAGCTTGCCGTCCTGCACATCCACGTCGGCCGGCTCGCCGTCGGTGAGGATCAGCAGCAGCTTCTTGTCCGACTTCTGCCCTTCCAGATAGTGCGCGGCATGACGCATCGCCGCGCCCATGCGCGTGGACCAGCCGGCCTGCATGGCAGCGAGGCGCGCCTTCACCTCGTCGCTCCAGTGCTCGCGGTAGCCCTTGATGTGCATGTAGCGCACGTCATGGCGGGTGTTGGAATGGAAGCCGCCGATGGCGAAGGGGTCGCCCAGCCGCTCGATGGACCAGGCCAGCAGCGACACTGCCTCCTGTGACAGCTCCAGCACAGTCTGATCGGAACCGGCCACCTTCTCGTTGAGCGACTCGGACAGGTCGAGCAACAGGGACACGGCGATATTGCGGCCGCTGGTGCGATGACTCATGTTGATGCGCGAATCCGGATTGGCACCGCCCATGAAGTCGATGAGCGAGCGGATCGCCACATCCAAATCCAGCTCGCTGCCCTCTTCCTGATAGCGGATGCGCACCTTGTCCTGCGGCTTGAGCAGATCGAGCATGCGCTTCAGGCGTTTGGCCAGAGCGGCGTGCTTCTGCAACAGGCGATCGATATCGGCGGCATTGCCCTTGGGGTGCAGCGCCTCGTACAGGCTGACCCAGTCGGGACGGTAGGTCTGGCTGTTGTAGTCCCACTCCGGATAGTGGCGCGGCGGCAGTGTCTGCACCTCCGCCTCTTTCTTCTGCTTCTTGTCCGGGTCGTCGAAGTAATCCTCGTCGTCGCTGTCCTCGATGAACTGCCACATGTGGCGATTGTCGTCGCGATAATCGATGACGGTGTTGTCGAAATAGACCTTGGCGTACTGGTCGCTCTGGCGGCGGGTACGTGCAGCGAAGGCCAGTGCCAAATCGGCGATCTCGCGCGTGCTGGACGGCCCCTGTGCCAGCAGGGCATGAAAACGATCGACGAATTCCAGAATGGCCGGATTTTTGTAACCATGGTTCTCGTCCAGCAGGGCGCGCGACAGCATGGTCAGGCGATGACGCAGGCAGGACATGGTTTCCTGATCGCAGTCGTCCTCACCGGGGTGGGGGTGCAGGGCGAGGAAAATCTTCTTCAGGCCGGGGTATTCGCGCATCAGCAGCGTCTCGATGCGGCAGTCTTCGAAGAACTCCACCCCCATGCGCTGCAATGGACTGTAATTGTCGGCCACGATCTGGCCGCTCCAGCGGCGGTGACCGACCATGTGCGCCAGCACCGCACGGTAACGGTCGATGCCCTTGATCCCGTCGCGGCTGTCGAACACATCCGGCACGCGCATACCCAACCTGTCGTAATAGGGGATCGGCTTGCGCAGTTCATCAAAGGCCGTGGAATAGGGCACTAGCTGCTCGGCGTCCTGCCACAGGCCGCGCAGATACAAATCCAACTTGCGTTCCACGTCGGCGAACAGCACGCCATGGCGTTCGCGCTGCATCACCGCACGACTGTCGGCGGACTTCAGGGCGAAGTATTCCTGCTGGCGTTCGGGATGGCGGCTGTAATTGCGGACACCGTAGTCCACCCAGTTGCGCACGCCTTCCATGGACAACTGGGCAAACAGGAACGGCGCCTGCTCGAAGAAATGCGGCAGACCGGGACTGGGGAAGGTGGTGTGATGACCGTGAATGGAGCCGGTGGTGCGCTGCATCAGATCCAGCGCGATATCGAGATAATGGCGCAGCTGCTCCAGCGAATGCTGACGCCGCGCCACCGGCGCCAGCGTCTGCAGGAACGGTGCGATGGCCTTGCCGTTGGGCGACTTGTGCATGGCCTTGACCGCGTCCATCACCGGCAGCAGCGCCTCTTCGCCCAGCGCCTGCACCACCGATGGCCACTCCTCCAGAAACACCAGGATCGGCTCGACGCCGCGGCCGAGACGGCCGATGAAGCCGGCCGCATCGAGATAGGCGGACAGGCCATCGCGCGACAGCATCGCCAGCGCCTCCACCATGCAGTCCTCGAACACCTCGCGCACCTGCGGGAAGCCGCTGTTGAGCTGCTTCCAGTAGGCCTTCATCAAGGGATGTTCGTATGCAGTTTCGGTCATGACTCCACAAGCCTTGGTAGGTTGGGCCGACGGAGGAGGCCCAACATGGCGCGGCACAGTATTGGGCTGCGTATCTCAGCCCAACCTGCACACCATCAGGCGAAGGTCGCGTCGATGGCGTGATCGAGCGTCTCGCGAATATCTGTGTCGTCGGTGATGGGACGCACCAGCGCCATACGACAGGCATCACGCGGCTCCACACCGTCCTTGATCAGGGTGGCGGCGTAGACCAAGAGGCGGGTGGAGATGCCCTCGTCGAGGCCGTGGCCCTTCAGGTTGCGCGCGGTCTGACCGATCTTCACCAGCTTGCCGGCGACGGCGGTGTCCAGCCCGGTTTCTTTGGCCAGTATTGAAGTCTCCAGCTCGGCGGCCGGGTAATCGAATTCGAAGGCGGTGAAACGCTGCTTGGTGGACTGCTTCAAGTCCTTCATCAGCGACTGGTAGCCGGGGTTGTAGGAGATCACCAGCTGAAAATCCGGATGGGCCTCAATCAGCTCACCCTTCTTGTCCAGCGGCAGGGTGCGGCGATGATCAGTAAGCGGATGGATCACTACAGTGGTGTCCTGGCGCGCCTCCACCACTTCATCGAGATAACAGATGGCGCCGATGCGCGCAGCGGTGGTGAGCGGGCCATCCAGCCAGCGCGTGCCCCCGGACTCGAGCAGATAACGGCCAACCAGATCGGAGGCGGTCATGTCCTCGTTGCAGGCCACGGTGATCAGCGGCTTGCCCAGCCGCCATGCCATGTATTCGATGAAACGCGACTTGCCGCAGCCGGTCGGGCCTTTCACCATCACCGGCAAGCGGTTGCGATAGGCCGCCTCATACAGGGCGACTTCGTTGCCCTGCTGCTGATAGAAGGGTTCCTTGCGAACCTTGTACTGTTCTTTGTCGCTCATGGCATTCTCCTGTGCAAATCCGCATGCCGGCGTGCACCGCTTGCGATGCACGCCGGCATGCGTCCTGCAATTCCCATAGTAATCGCGTGTTTGTGCTACAGGAAGAAAAACGCCCCCATGAAGGGGGCGTTCTCCTGTATCAACTTTGGGGGGCGGCGGACAGAAGCCTGCTCCGGGGTCGCATCCCCGCACGCGGGCCCCCTGCTCCGCCCTCCGCAGTCTTACTTGTGCACGCCCAGCTTTTCACGCCAGCCCGGGTAAATCTTGTCGGCGTCGTGCGGGAACGACTCGAAGGCGCGGGCGAATTCCTTGTGCTCCTTGGCCCACTCGATCGGGTCGGCCTTGGCCTTCCAGCACTCATAGGCCTGGCGCAGGGACTTGGCACCAGCAGCCGGGGAATCGATATGGCCGTAGGAACCACCACCGGCGGTATTGATGACGTTGCCGTGACCCAGATTCTCGAAGAAGCCCGGCAGACGCAGCGCGTTCATGCCACCGGAGATGATCGGGGTGGTCGGACGCATGCCGTACCACTCCTGGTGGTAGGCCGGGCCGGTGTAGCTGTCGCGCTCGCAGATGTAGGCGATGGCGCGGTCGTCCTTGCTGCCTTCCATCTTGCCGTAGCCCATGGTGCCGACATGGATACCGGAGGCACCCTGCAGACGGCTCATCTTGGCCAGCACATAGGCGGTGTAGCCGCGCTTGGAGCTGGGGGAGGTCACGGCGCCGTGGCCGGCACGGTGGTAGTGCAGGTACTGACGGGAGAAGTAACGGCGGGCGGTGGTCACCATGCCCGGGCCGCCGACGTAACCGTCGACCAGGAACGCCACCTTGTCCGCGTCGGGGCCGAAGGTCTCGAGGATGAACTCGCCACGGGCGATCATTTCAGCGTGGTCGTCAGCGGTGATGTTGGCGGAGAAGATCTTGGCTTCGCCGGTCTCGTCCATGGCGCGCTTCATGGCGTCATATACCAGCGGGTAGACCTTCTTGGCCGGGCAGAATACCTGGTTGCCCTGCGGCTCGTCGTTCTTGATGAAGTCGCCACCCAGCCAGAACTGGTAGGCCGCCTTGGCGAACGGCTCCGGACGCAGGCCCAGCTTCGGCTTGATGATGGTGCCGGAGATGTAACCACCATCGACCACCGGACGGCCCAGCACACGCCACAGGTTACTGATGTCCACAGACGGACCATCGAACAGCTCGATGGCGCGGCGCGGCATGTAGAAGTCGTACATCTTGGCGTATTCGCAGTCGCCCATGCCCTGGTTGTTGCCGATGGTCAGGGTCAGGAAGGAAACCATCATCATGCGACCGTCGATGATGTTGCGATCGAACAGCTCCAACGGATACGCGATGCGCATCTCTTCGGTGGCTTCGTCGATCATGTAGACCAGGGCGTCGACGCCCTTGGTGAATTCGTCGGTGGTGCAGACTTCAACGTTGGTGCCGGTGGAGGACTCGGCGGCGAAGTGGGCAGCCACTTCCAGGAAACCGTAGCCCTTGGCGGGCTTCATCTTGTAGGCGCACAGAATGTGCTTGCCACCCTTGATCAGATCCTCTTCTTTCAGCGAGAGGTCAGCATAACGTGCGGACTGATCCATCTTTCAATTACCCCTGGACATTGTTTGAGTAAGAAACGGCAGGCTCATGCAGGCCAGCCATCATACACACAGAAACCGTATCTGTATAAAACGCGGGGCAAAAGATACTCGATCGACTTTCATAAAGAAAGTCTGAAATACTGATGGAATAGATAAGTTTTAACTTATCTATCATAGGGGACCAGGAACACGCCGTCGACTCTGTTTAGTTGCGTTCCTCCTCCATGGCAACATCACGGCACCGGACAGGGCTGGTCGCCGTCAGCTCGAAATCCACCGTGATGCGGTCGCCCGCTACCGGACGGAACAGGCGATCGGCGAAATCCACGTGCACGGGATGGTGCTTGTAGCTGGCGATCACCGCCGGGGCGGCGAAGCGGATCAGCCAGCAGTGACGGTAACGCGCCTGGCCGTCCACCGCCTCGCCTACCCCCACCTCGCGCACCCCGGGGATCGTCGCCAGGCTGCGCTGGCCCGTGGCCATCATGTCTCGAACCGCAGCATCGTCCAGACCGGCGGCATTGTAGAGGACCACATGTTCCACATTGTGCCAACGACGGCACTGCGCCAATACCTCCGGCGCGCGCCCTGCGCTGCCCCACAGATGGATGCAGCGCTCCACCTCGGCCCGAATCGCGGCCTGCACCCCGCTCACCAGGCCGGAGTAACCACGGCCTCCCTGCGTGAGATTGGCGCGGATAACGGCGGCCGCCGCCTCGGACAAAGCGGTGTAGTAATTGATCTTGGCCACGCCATGTTCGATGAGGCGGCGAAACTGGGCATCGCTCAGGCCGCTGCCGCCATGGATCACCAGCGGCAGGCGCAGCGCCTCATTGATGGCGGCGAGGCGCTCGAAGTCCAGTTCCGGCGTGCCGCGCATGTGGCCGTGCACCGTACCGATCGACACCGCCAGACAATCGATACCGGTCTGCGCCACATAGTCACGCGCCTCCGCCACCGTGGTGTAGACCAGCATCCCGGGATGACGCTCGGCGTCCTCACCCTCGACACCGGGGACATAACCCAGCTCCCCCTCCACGGTGACGCCGCAATCGTGTGCCATGCGCACGATCTCCGCGCTACGCGCCACATTCATCGCAAACGGCTGGCTGGAGGTATCGACCATCACGCCGTTGCAACCAAGCGCAATCGCCCGTCTGGCCGATTCCATACTGGCACCGTGGTCCAGGTGGATGGCCACCGGCACACGGCTGCGTCGTGCGGCAGCCTCCACCGCCGGCATCAGCAACTCCAGATCGAAATACGCAAAATGGGATTCGGCAAGACTGAGAATCACCGGCGCGTCGCAGGCTTCGGCACCTTCGATGATGCCTTGGAGAAAATCCAGGCTGACCAGATCGAAGGCCCCCACCGCATACCGATGGGTATAGGCGTGACGCAGCATGTCCCCCATATCCACCAATGGCATCGTATCACCTCATTGCCGTTGCTTCGCCCATAGACCGTCCGGACCAGTGGTGGTCAAAACTCGTTAGCCAACCGTTTATAACCGCGCACCAAGTCAACGTTGGTGCGTGCCACATCCTCCGAAAAGGCAGCCATATCCACCGGCACCGGTTTGATCTGGGCCAGATCGGCATCACTGTGGATATTGGTAGTAGAGGGAATATGGAATCCCTCCGGCACATGGCAGCCCTCCACCACGGAGTTATGCCGCACCACCGAACCGGCGCCGATCTCGCAATTGAACAGCACGGAATTGAAACCGATGAACACCCGGTCACCCACCGTGCAGGGGCCATGGACGATGGAGCGGTGGGCAATGGAGGTGTGTTCGCCGATGGTCACCGCGGCGCCGGACTTGGAGTGGATCACCACCCCATCCTGGATGTTGGAGTTGGCGCCGATGATGATCGGCTCCATGCTGCCGTCGACGGTTACCTCATCAGCACGGATCACTGCATAGGGACCGATGAATACATTCTCCTGAATGATCACCTTGCCGCAGATTATCGCTGTCGGATCGACAAAGGCACTTTCGTGAATGACCGGGAGGTCGCCGGTGGGGTTTTTACGAATCATGCAATATTATCTCGGTTGTAAGTAAGTACAGCATGCTCCACTGTCGACCCGACCAATCAGTCATCCTCATCGTCCAGTTCTGCATCCCACCCCTGAGCCCGCGCACGTTCGACCGCGGCCGCATGAATCAGGGCATGGCGTACGCGCAGCTCCTCCGGCAGGCGACTGGGCAGATGAGCATAGGGCTCCCAGGCTGCACTCACCTTTTCGTATAACGCCTGCATCTGCTGTGCCGACCACCCCTTGCAAGTCTCGTTTTCCGGGATGATGCCGAATACCCATCCATCGCGCACAATCAGACCGAGCGCGGTCATACCACCATCATCATCATCATGAACTCCGATGTAGGTTGCCCTGCCCGGTGGCATGTGCGGTCTGCTGCTCATTCGATTTTACTCCTTTACCTGGACGTTCTGTGAGAGGGAGGATGCAGTCTATCCTCCAAGGCATGCTGCAGAATGTCCAGCACCTTGGCGCGAATGCGTGTGGCAGCAAAGTGGTAATAGTTCAGTTTGCATGGCACTGGCTCATGCAAGGCGCTGCGGTTGTCTCCCAAAATGTCGACCCAGGCCAAAATCGGCAGTTCGAACTGACGCACATCAACCACTACCCAGGAATCATCATCAAGAATCAGCTCCATTCCCGACACGCCCGGCAGCTCGAGGCGCAGCGGACGGCCAAAGCGCTGTCGCGCGCGCCGCCATAGATTGTAATGGCGCGCATCGATTTCATCTGCCCGACTGGCATAAACAGGAACCTCGTCGAGACGCGTCGCCATCAGCGTGTCAGATTGGCAAACAGCGTTGGAAGTTTTTCCGGCAACCGTTGCACATGGTCAATGATTGTATAGTTGTTGGCGCCAAAAATGCGCTCAACATACCGATCAGCCTCGGGATCAAGCGTAAGGCAGTAGCTCAGAACACCCTTGCTACGGAGCTCTTCCGCTGCTTTTTTTGCATCGATGCGTAGATATTGTGGATCGCGCTCGTCTATATCCGCCGGCTCACCATCGGTAACAATGAGCAACAATTTGTGTTTCTCACTACGTTGCATCAGATGCCGTGCCGCGTGACGCATGGCCGCTCCCATGCGGGTGGACAGCCCGCCCTTCATTCCCGCTAGACGGCTCTTGGCGTCATCATCGAAACGTTGCTCGAAATCCTTGAAGCGGTAGTACTGTACGTCATGGCGACCATCCGATGCGAAACCATGGATGGCAAAGGGATCACCGATACCGTGGATGGCCGTGGCCACCAGCGCACAGGCCTCGCGCGTCAACTCGATCACTGTCTTGTCGGAACCACGTACCTTTTCGTTGGTCGACGCTGATAGATCGAGCAGGATCACTACCGCCAGATCGCGCCGGTTGATCACGTTGCGCATGGTGATGCGCGGATCAGGATTGCGTCCCATGCGCGCCGCAACCATTGCCTCTACGGCAGCGTTGATATCGAGTTCGTCACCATCCTCCAGCTTGCGCATACGGGACACGCCCTGCGGCCGCAACCGATCGATGATCTGCTTGATGCGGTGAGACACCCCCTTGTGGGTGGTGAGCACCGCATTGATGGCTTCCGGATCACCACGCAGCTGACGCCTCTCATAAACCGTCGCCCAGTTAGGACGGTGCAACTGCACTTGGTAGTCCCATTCCTGGTAGTGAAAAGGGTCTGAGATCGGCTCCTTGCCCTCCATCTGGTTAAAGGAAACACCTTCATCCTCATAGGGGAATAGTTCGCTCTCCAGCGTCCAGATTTCCTGGGCATCATCGCCGGCGGTCTCTACGTCGATCTCGTTGATAAACTCCATAAGACCGACCTTGCGGCGTACCTGACGCTGACTCGCAGGCAGGTAGGCGGTCGACTCGTTCCAGTCATGCTGATCCAGTGACCAGATGAAACGGTTATCGTCGCGGTATGGAATTCGCAGGCTCTCCAGGATACGCAGGCTCGGAACGGCCTTACGTTGCGACAACAGGTTGAACAGGTCGAGACCCAGATTCCAAGAGAACATGCCATTGTCGGCATTGGCCGCAATGTTGGTGTGGAACTGCGTCACGATGACATCGATGGCGTCATCGCCGACACGCATTTCGGGATCGAGCAGTGCCAGCGCCGTGCGCTCCAGCAGTTCCACCGACTCATGTTCGGTTTTGCCCTCCTTGGGCAGTTCCATGAACGAGCGCCACAGGCGACGCATCCCAGGGAAATTTCTGGTGGCGCAGTACTCGACGCGCGCATCCTCGAAGAAGCCGACGAAAAACATCTGTGCCGGGGCGAGGGCCTCAGCCGACTGCGGCTGGGTGGTATAGACCAGATGGGCCGCCATGTGGGCGGCCATGGCACGATAGAGATCGATCCCATGGAGTCCGCCGACATCATCTGCCGCATCGGGCAAGTGCATGGCGCGCGCCTCGATGAAGGGACGAAAGCCGAGATAGTCGGCAGCGCTTGGACGCATGAAGAAGTCGCGTGCCCAAAACGCACGCAGATAAAAATTTAGCTTACGCTGGGTATCGATGAACAAGGTGCCGCGCCGCTCTTGCTGCAACACGGCCTTGCTGTCCTCGCTCTGCAGACCGAAATAGGCGGCCTGCTTGGGTAGGTCGCGCCGATAGGCCTCGGCGCCGAAATCTACCCAACGCCGCAGTCCGGAAAGGGTAAGCTTGCCAAGCAGTTCGTCAAGTACGCCGAGCATCGGCCGTAGGCCGCGCGGCGCCTTGGCGACCAGCCGGTGCAACAGTTGCAGATAGGCGCGCAACAGTTCGGGATCACCAAGACGGCGCGCCGCGGTAGGCAACGTGGCAAGTACCAAGGTGAGCACCTCGCCCGACACCATCGAAGCAAGCTTCATCACCGAGTGGACCGCATCACGAATCACATCGTCGCCGCACTCCTTGGCCACCAGTGGCATCTCTTCCAGATAGGCGGTGAGTAGAGCCGATCCCTTGCCCAGATTGATGATGCCGCGCGCTCCATCCAGGTAGTCCTTGAGGCCGTTGGGCGACATGGTGCGCGCCGCCTCGTGGAAGGTCCCCTCCAGGGTGTCGGCCAAACTTGGCGCCGCCCGAATCAATTCCTCGCGGTAATCGTCCAGAGAAATGGTCATTGCCGTCCCCTCATCTTCACTTGCGTCGACGTATCACCTCACCGTCTGCACCCGCACCATTCAGCCGAAGAAGGTATCCACCGCGGCGTCCAGAGTGTCGCGCATATCAGGGTCATCGGTGAGGGGACGCGCCAGCGCCATGCGGCAGGCCGCCTTGGGGTTGATCCCTTTGGCAATGAGCTGGCCGGCATAGACCAGCAGGCGGGTCGACATGCCTTCATCCAAACCATGACCCTTGAGGTTGCGGCTGCGCTGCGCCACCTGCACCAGTTTTTCAGCAGTGTTGGCGTCGACGCCCGACTCATGGGCAACGATCTTGGTCTCGATCTCGGCCGCTGGGTAATCGAAGTCCATGGCGCCGAAACGTTGCTTGGTCGACTGCTTCAGGTCCTTCATCAGGCTCTGATAGCCGGGGTTATAAGAGATGACGATCTGGAAATCAGGGTGTGCATTGATCAGCTCACCTTTCTTTTCCAGCGGCAATTGACGACGATGATCAGTCAGAGGATGGATCACCACGGTGGTGTCTTGGCGCGCCTCGACCACCTCATCCAGATAGCAGATGGCACCAAGGCGGGCGGCAGTGGCTAGCGGCCCGTCTTGCCACTTGGTGCCGTTGATATCGAGCAGGAACCGGCCCACCAGATCGGATGCGGTCATGTCTTCATTGCAAGCCACGGTGATCAGGGGTTTACCCAGTTTCCACGCCATGTATTCCACGAAGCGGGACTTGCCGCAGCCGGTGGGCCCCTTGAGCATGACCGGCATGCGCACACTATAGGCCGCCTCATAGAGTTCCACTTCGTCTGCGACCGGGTAGTAGTAGGGCTCGCTCTTCACCAGATACTGTTCGCGATTGACCTCGCTCATGGCACTGCTCTCCTCGTTTCGTGAGAACAAGAATTCGGCTTTTAAGTGGGCCGCCCCTGCGGGCGGCCCTAACTGGTCAGATCAGGTCTCAGACCTTGATCGGGGCGCGGTGCACCAGCATGTTCGCGCCCTGGGACTGCTTGATATTGTCGTAACCGATCAACCGAACATGATGACCGGGGTTGGCCTTCTTGCAGGCTTCGATCTCCTCAAGGATACGATTGACATCGGTTTCACCGAACATCGGCAACTTCCACATGTACCAGTAGTTGCTGCCGGCCTCTTCCGGCTCGGTGTGCTCAATAGCCGGATTCCAGCCCTTGTCAACGATGTACTGGATCTGCTTGCGGATCTGATCAGCATCCATCTGTGGCAGATAGGAGAAGGTGCCCAACTTGCGGCTGTTCGGATCCGACAGACGGGACTTGTAGTCTTGCATTGCACTCATGGTCAATTCCTCTGTATGTAATCGTGTTCGTTTGGATAGTTGCACTCGTCAGTTGGCATGTGCAGGGACATCTGGACCGGCAGGCTGCCGGCGGCCGCATCCCCGTTGCGATGCAACGGGGTCCCTGCTCCGTGCCGCAGTCTGCTACTTGTGCGCCACGTCCAGTTTGTCGACAGTATCGAACTCGAACTTGATCTCTTTCCAGGTCTCCATCGCCATCTTCAGCTCGGGGCTATGCTTGGCGGCGTTGGTCAGGATGTCCTTGCCCTCCTTCTCGATCACGCGGCCTTCGTTGCGGGCCTGCACACAGGCTTCCAGCGCGACGCGGTTGGCAGCAGCGCCGGCGGCATTGCCCCACGGATGGCCGATGGTGCCACCACCGAACTGCAGGACAGAATCGTCGCCAAAGATGGATACCAGGGCGGGCATGTGCCACACGTGGATACCACCGGAGGCGACAGGCATCACGCCGGGCATGTGGCCCCAGTTTTGATCGAAGAAGATGCCGCGCGAGCGATCTTCCTTCACATAACGCTCACGCATCTGATCGATCCAGCCGAGGGTCGCTTCACGATCACCTTCCAGCTTGCCGACGACGGTGCCGGAGTGCAGGTGGTCGGCGCCCAACAGGCGGGCCATCTTGGCCAGTACGCGGAAGTTGATGCCGTGCTTGGGGTTGCGATCGATGACGCCATGCATGGCACGATGCACGTGCAACAGCATGCCGTTGTCGCGGCACCAGCGCGCCAGGCTGGCCTGGGCGGCCCAACCGATGGTCAGGTAGTCGGACATGATGATCGGCGTGCCGATCTCCTTGGCAAACTCGGCACGCTTGTAGATCTCTTCCATGTTCGGGCCGGTCACGTTCAAGTAGTGACCCTTGCGCTCGCCGGTCTCGCGCTCGGCCTTTTCAATGGCCTCCTGGCAGAATTCGAAGCGATCGCGCCAGCGCATGAACGGCTGCGAGTTGACGTTCTCGTCGTCCTTGGTGAAGTCCAGACCGCCACGCAGGCACTCGTAGACGGCGCGGCCGTAGTTCTTGGCGGACAGACCCAGCTTCGGCTTGATGGTGCAACCCAGCAACGGGCGGCCGTACTTATCCAGTTTGTCGCGCTCAACCTGGATACCGTGCGGGGGACCATCGCAGGTGGTCACGAACCACAAGGGGAAACGCACGTCTTCCAGGCGCAGGGAACGCACGGCCTTGAAGCCGAACACGTTACCGACCAAGGAGGTGAAAACATTGACCACAGAACCTTCTTCGAACAGGCCCATGGGGTAGGCGATAAAGGCGTAGAATGCGTCGTCATCACCCGGCACGTCCTCGATGGCGTAGGCACGGCCCTTGTAGTAATCCAGATCGGTCAACAGGTCAGTCCACACCGTGGTCCAGGTGGCAGTGGAAGACTCGGCGCAAACCGCAGCTGCGGCCTCTTCACGCGGCACGCCGGCCTGCGGCACAACCTTGAAGCACGCCAGAATGTCGCTGTCCTTCGGGGTGTAATTGGGATCCCAGTACGTTTCGCGGTACTCTTTTACGCCCGCGTTGTAAGTCTTTCCTGCCATTTTGCATGCCCTCCACACTCGGTCGGCGGTTGTTCAGGTGGTTTTGACGCCCTCCGGCCGCACCTTCCACGAGGCAGCGGCCGGGGGGCCACTCAGCAAGGCGTCAACCTTGTTGAAGCCAAGTTTAGGCCGCCAACACATAAAGTAAATTCAATAATAATTTCAAATTGAATAAGCTATTGTTTATTGACTTATGCAACTATAATCGTCGCCTGATGAGCTATGGCTAGCCACCAGATCGGGCAGGGGCGGTATGAGACTACAGAGAAATGACTTGCGCCGTTGCCGGCTCGGCGCGATGACTCAGGCGCCGGATCAGCAGGCGGCTGATTTCATCCGGCAGATTGCGCATCAGCAGGGAGGCATAGGGGTGATACAGCAACAGCCGGCACGGCACCGGCTCATACAGGCCGTTGCGCGCATTGGCGCGAAAGCCGGTCCAGGCCAGCAGGGGATGGTTGTCGCTGGTGCGGTCGAAGCAGACCCAGGATTCACGATCCAGGCACACCTCGAAACCGCGCATGCCGGGCAACATCAAGCGCAGGGGATCACCCAGACGACGCAAGGCGAGAAAGACGTTGTTGTAATGCACCGCCTCCATGCGCAGCGGCAACGCCTTGAGTATCGGCAGATCGGGCAGTCCTGGTTTCATGCCTGAAATTTCCCTGCACAACACGACCATGTAATGCATATACATAGTCGCTGATCGCAGAGTGCGCAAATGCGCTGCATCTTTCAGACGACGGCAGGATATTGAGGTAATGCTCGCGGCATGCCCTGGGTCCCTCTCCCTGGGGGAGAGGGATAGGGTGAGGGGTAATGCCGTTACCGGCCTGTGCCATCAGTCCCTCTTGCGAAAACAGGGGAGGGCGCAACGCCACCGTCAATGCCCGACAGGATTTACTCGATGTCGCTGCCGGTGAGCTGGCGCAGTGCCTTGCGGTAACGCTCCACGGTCTTCTGCACCACCTCGTCCGGCAGAGCCGGTGCGGGCGGCCTCTTATTCCAGCCCAGACTCTCCAGATAGTCACGCACGTACTGCTTGTCGAAGCTGGGCGGGTTGGCGCCCGGGACATAGGACTCCACCGGCCAGAAGCGCGAGGAATCGGGGGTCAGCACTTCGTCCATCAGCACCAGATTGCCGGCCTCGTCCTGACCGAATTCGAATTTGGTATCGGCGATGATGATGCCCTTGGTGAGGGCATACTCGGCGGCGAAGACGTACAGCTTGATGGCGACATCGCGCACCTGCTCGGCCAGCGGACGCCCCACCAATTCCACCATGCGCTCGAAGGAAATGTTCTCGTCGTGATCGCCCACCGCTGCCTTGGTGGACGGTGTGAAGATCGGCTGCGGCAGCTTGTCGGCCTCACGCAGACCGGCAGGCAACGGCATGGAGCAGACAGTACCGCTGGTTTTGTATTCCTTCCAGCCGGAGCCGACGATGTAGCCGCGCACGATGGCCTCCACCGGCAGCGGCTTCAGCTTGCGTACCACCACCGCACGGCCCGCCACCAGACACGCCTCGGCGGTAGACACCACGCTGGCGGGATCGATGCCGGTGAGGTGGTTGGCGACGATATGGCCGGTGCGCTCAAACCAGAAATTGGACATGCCGGTGAGCACCTTGCCCTTGCCGGGGATCGGTGTGGGTAGCACCACGTCGAAGGCGGACAGACGATCGGAGGCCAGAAACAGCATCTTGCTGTCGTCGAGGGCGTAGATATCGCGCACCTTGCCGCGCTGGACAAGTCTGAGGCTCTTCAGTTCGGAGTTGAAAACGACTTCGGACATGGCTTTGTTCTCGGGTTGAAGAACCGTGTCGTAATGACCCGGCCGGAAAGGGGCTAATGATGAGGATTTGCCGCCGCCCTGTCGATAACGCGGGGTGAAAAAAAGCGGCGCATCGTTGCCGATGCGCCGCCCCGGGCTCCCTCGCTGATATTCGTTCATCGCCGGGGCCATGTATTTTTTGATTCGGCCACCGCGGTCTACACTTCTCGCTTTGAATCGTGCAGCAAAAGTAGTGTAGACTGCGGGGACATAATGTAAATTAAATTGTTGTAATGGATTACATAAGAAAACACTTATGAATATTACTCTACGTCAACTGCGGGTCTTCTCCGCCGTCGCCCGCCATTTGAGCTTCACCCGCGCCGCCGAGGAACTGTGCCTGACGCAGCCCGCGGTGTCCATGCAGGTCAAGCAACTGGAAAACCAGCTCGACGTGCCGCTGTTCGAACACCTGGGCAAGAAGATCTTCCTCACCGAAATGGGCAAGGAAGTCTATCACTACAGCCGCAGCATACTGCAGCAGATCGACGAATTGCAGGGCGTGCTCAACAGCCTGAAGGGGCTAGGCAAGGGCCGGCTCAAGATCTCGGTTGCCTCCACCGCCAACTACTTCATCCCAGTGCTGCTCGCCGGCTTCTGTCAGCGCTATCCCGGCGTCACCGTCAGCCTCGATGTCACCAACCGCGAAACCCTGCTCACCCAGCTAGCGGAGAACGAGGTGGATCTGGTGGTGATGGGCCAGCCGCCGGAGGACATGGACCTCGGCTACGAGGCCTTTCTGGAAAACCCGCTGGTCATCGTCGCCCCGCCGGAGCATCCGTTGGCGAAGGAAAAGAAGGTTGCGCTGAAACGACTGGAACAGGAGGTGTTCCTGGTACGTGAGCCGGGCTCCGGCACCCGCATCGCCATGGAACGCTTCTTCGCCCAGCACGACGTGCACATCACCACCGGCATGGAAGTGGGCAGCAACGAGGCCATCAAACAGTCGGTACAGGCCGGCCTCGGTCTCGGCCTGCTGTCACGCGACACGGTGGAGATGGAACTGGCCCTCGGCCGCCTGGTGATCCTCCACGTCGCCGAGTTCCCCATCATGCGCTACTGGTACGTGGTGCACCGCCACGGCAAGCGCCTGTCCGTCGTGGCCCAGGCGTTCAAGGACTACCTGATCAAGGAAAGCCCAGCCCTGCTCGGCAAGGGCGCGCAGAAGCTGCCGCAGGCAGATAAGAAGACGCGCGGCGCCGGCGCCTGATCCCCCGCCCCCCATGTGCGGGAAGACAGCGGGTATTCAGGAAAACCAGCGCAAGAAGGCCGCCGCCGTCAGCGCCGTCACGCCCAGCAGCAACAACCCGCCCCAGGCGCAGTGGTGCGCCGTGTCCGACCAGCGCGGACCCCAGCGCAGCATCACCGCCGCCAGCACCACACCACCGGCCGCACAGGCCATCTTCAGCAGTAGCGCCACCACCGCGATGCCGTGGATATCGGGAAACGCGCCGTAGTAGGCGAAGCTGATGGCGCCAAAGCCCGCCCCGCTCATCCCCTGCACCATCCAGCCAGCCAACACCAGCCAGGCCAGCGTCCGCCGCACCGGCTCCTGCATGCGCAAGGGCCAGCGCACAAACAGCGGTACACCGACCACCGCCACAGCGCCGAAATTGTGCGCCACCTGGGTCAGCGCATAGGCCAGGTTTTGCAGGTCCATGCTACTCCACCACCACCTTGACGCACTGCTCGATGCCGATGGGCGTATGGGCCTTGTTCACCACCTTGATGCAGATCTCGCGATTGCCGGCGGCGAGGGTGGGCAAGGCGTAATCGCCCTTGAGCCGGCGCAGCACCGCCACCTCCCTGCCATCCACATAGAGATGGGTGTGGTCGCCACGCGGACCCGGCTCCACCGTATAGCTGATGCGGTTCTCGCCCATGGCATCCAGCGTGGCGCCGTCCGTGGGCGATAGTATGGTGACCGAACCATCCGAGGCCCATGCGGCGCCAGCCACAAACAACCCCAGAAACAGTGATAAAACACGCAAGCGCAGGGATTTCATGATCGCCACCTCCCGCATTGTTGACCATAACAGTAAACATAGCAGGCAGACTTCAGTCGGCCAGGACGAACGAACCGCAGGGACGCCATCGCCGACAAACACCGGATCAACATCAAGTCGCGGCGCCCCAAGATGCCATGAAGGAACCACCCGCCGCCACGCCGGTCGATACGTGAAGAGGTAACCACCATGACCCCATACAAAAAACACTACTGGTTGCTCGGCATCGGCGCCGTCCTGGCCATCGGCGCTGCGCTGCTGTCGCTGCGCACCGCCACCTCGGCCCTGCCCGAAGTGACCGTCTACAAAAGCCCCACCTGCGGCTGCTGCAACGCCTGGATCGACCACCTGCAAGACAACGGCTTCAAGGTTGTCGCCCGCGACACCAACGACGTCGCCGCCATCAAGATGCAACACGGCGTCACCCCCGAACTCGCCTCCTGCCACACCGCCCTCGTCGACGGCTACGTCCTCGAAGGCCACGTCCCCGCCGCCGATGTGAAAGCCCTGCTTGAGCAGCGCCCGCAGATCATCGGCCTGTCGGTTCCCGGCATGCCCATCGGCTCGCCCGGCATGGAACAGGGCGACACGAAACAGCCCTATGACGTGGTTGCCTTCGATAAAGAGGGCGAGAAGGTATTCAGCAGCTATCGCTGAGATGTGGCAGGCATAGAAACACGAAGGGGGCCGATGGCCCCCTTCTTTGTTTTGCTGTCTGGTTAACCGTGGTCTGTCCCCGGTTCTCGAGCGTCCTTTGCTGCGAGCGATGGTATTGCTGAATGGGTCGATTATAGCGGCTGATTATCCTGTTGGTGCAAGGGGTTATGCGGCGGTGGCTTCGTTGCCCCCTCCTGACCTCCCCCGCATCGGGGCAGGGACGGAAACGAGAAGGGGGCCTTGCGGCCCCCTTCGTGTTTTCCATCACACCACTCCATCCTTTGAGAGACGGGTGGTGATCCGAAGCGCTTAGTTGACCTTCGGGTCCAGCGCGCCCTTGGCGTACAGACCGGCCATCTTCTCCAGGGAGATCGGCTTGATCTTGGAGGCCATGCCGGCGGCGCCGAAGGCTTCGTAGCGGGCCTTGCAGATGTCGCGCATCGCATCTTCGGCCGCCTTGTAGTACTTGCGCGGGTCGAAGTTGGACTTGTTGTCGAACAGGTGCTTGCGGATGGCACCGGTGGAGGCCATGCGCAGGTCGGTGTCGATGTTGACCTTGCGTACGCCGTTCTTGATGCCTTCGACGATCTCTTCAACCGGCACGCCGTAGGTCTTGCCCATGTCGCCGCCGTAGTTGTTGATGATTTCCAACCAGTCTTCCGGCACGGAGGAGGAGCCGTGCATGACCAGGTGTACGCTGGGGATGCGGGCATGAATTTCCTTCACGCGGTCGATGCGCAGCACCTTGCCGGTGGGCTTGGAGGTGAACTTGTAGGCGCCGTGGCTGGTGCCGATGGCGATGGCCAGGGCATCGACCTTGGTCTTCTTGACGAAGTCGGCGGCTTCGTTGGGGTCGGTCAGCAGGGCGGAGTGGTCCAACACGCCGTCGGCGCCGTGGCCGTCTTCCTCACCCATCTTGCCGGTTTCCAGGGAACCCAGGCAGCCCAGCTCGCCTTCGACGGACACGCCGCAGGCATGGGACATTTCCACCACGCGACGGGTGACGTCGACGTTGTACTCGTAGGAGGACGGGGTCTTGCCGTCTTCCATCAGGGAGCCGTCCATCATCACGGAGGAGAAGCCGGATTGGATGGCGTTGACGCACACGGCCGGGGAGGCGCCGTGGTCCTGGTGCATGACCACCGGGATGTGCGGGTAGGCTTCGACGGCGGCCAGGATCAGGTGGCGCAGAAAGGCCTCACCGGCGTACTTGCGGGCACCGGCGGAGCCCTGCAGGATCACCGGGCTGTCGGTGGCGGAGGCGGCCTCCATGATGGCCTTCACCTGCTCCATATTGTTGACGTTGAACGCCGGCAGGCCGTAGCCGTGTTCAGCCGCGTGATCGAGAAGTTGACGCATGGAAACCAGGGCCATAGTAAATCTCCTTGTGCTCTCTTTAAGTTAAATGGGTCTACTGTAAACCACGGCGGGCGCGGAGAACACGGAGTTGATGCAATGTCTTTTGGCACCGCATCGATCGGTAGCGGCGCATGGCCGCTACCGAATCCGGTTGCCAGAGGACATCTCCGTGTGCTTCGTACCCTCCGTGGTTAATCCTTTTTCCGTTCAAGAATTCCTGCCCTCTCCCCGCGGGAAAGAGCATCGACTGCGTTAAACCAGTTCGCCAACCTTGACGATCTTCATGGCGTTGGTGCCGCCGTGCATGCCCATCAGGTCGCCCTTGGTGATGATCACCAGATCGCCGTCGCGGACTGCGCCACGGCGCAGCAATTCATCGATGGCCTCGCGGTTGACCTCGGCATGATCGGTGGTTTGCACATCGAAGCTGACCGGATACACGCCGCGGTACAGCGTCACCTTGCGCCGTGTCTCCACATGGCGGGTCATCGCGTAGATGGGAATGCCGGAGCTGATGCGCGACATCCACAGCGGTGTGGAACCGGATTCGGTCAGCGCGGCGATGGCCTTCACGTTGAGATGGTTGGCGGTATACATCGTGGCCATGGCGATGGCCTCGTCGATGTAGGTGAACTGGGTGTGGATACGGTGATCGGACTGGGTGGCGATACGCTGCTTCTCTGCCTCGACGCACACGCGGTCCATGGCCTGGATCGCCTTGTCAGGATATTTGCCGCTGGCGGTTTCCGCCGACAGCATCACGGCATCGGTGCCGTCGAGTACCGCGTTGGCCACGTCGAACACCTCGGCGCGGGTCGGGATCGGGTTTTCGATCATCGACTCCATCATCTGCGTCGCGGTGATCACCACACGGTTCATCTTGCGTGCCAGTTGGATCAGATGCTTCTGCACCGGCGGCAACGCGGCATCGCCGATCTCCACACCCAGATCGCCACGGGCGATCATGATGGCGTCGGAGGCGGCGATGATCTCCTCGATCACCGGCAACGCTTCGGCGCGCTCGATCTTGGCGACGATGGCGCCATAACCGCCAGCGGCGCGCAGCAGGTCACGGGTCTCGTTGACGTCGGCGGCACTGCGCGGGAAGGACAGCGCCACGTAGTCGGCCTGCATCGCTGCTGCGGTCTTGATGTCTTCGCGATCCTTGTCGGTCAGCGCCGGCGCGGTGAGGCCACCACCCTGACGGTTGATGCCCTTGCGGTTGGACAGGATGCCACCCACCACCACGCGGCAGTGGATCTCGGGGCCGTGCACCTGATCCACCCACAGCACGATGCGGCCATCGTCGAGCAGCAGGGTGTCGCCGCGCTTCACATCCTCGGGCAGGGTCTTGTAGCTGAGGCCGACGCGGGTTTCATCGCCATCATCGACAGGGAGCTTGGCATCGAGGATGAAGGGCTTGCCCTCTTCCAGAACCACCTTACCGTTCTTGAAGCGCTCGACACGGATCTTGGGGCCCTGCAGATCGGCCAGCACGCCGACCTGACGGCCATGGGCGCGGGCGCGGTTACGCACGCGCTCGACACGGTCGATGTGTTCCTGCGCCGTGCCGTGGGAAAAATTGATGCGGACCACATCGACACCGGCCTCGATGATCTTGTCCAGCATCTTGGGGTCGTCGGTTGCCGGCCCCATGGTTGCCACTATCTTCGTTCGTCTCGACATATGCTCTCGTTTGCTCGCCTCTTAATGATTCGCCCTAAGCGAATCGGGGCGGCTCGTGGCCGCCCGTATGGCCGACGCCGCGTACGACGCCGGTCCTTTTATGTAAATGGACAACGCGCACGGTGCGCTCTTACCGCACCGTGCGCGTTGTCGGCCAGACATCAGATTCAGCCCTTGGCCCGCTGTTCCAGGATCGCCACGGCGGGCAGCACCTTGCCTTCCAGGTATTCGAGGAACGCACCACCGGCCGTGGAGATGTAGGACACCTGATCGTAGATGTCATACTTTTGGATCGCGGCAATGGTGTCGCCGCCGCCGGCCAGGGTAAATGCCTTGGTCTTGGCAATGGCCATGGAGATAGCCTTGGTGCCTTCGCCGAACTGATCGAACTCGAACACGCCAACCGGGCCGTTCCATACCACGGTGCCGGCCTTCATGATGATGTCCACCAGTTCCTGGGTGCTCTTGGGGCCGATATCGAAAATCATGTCGTCGTCGGCCACCTTATCAGCATCCTTCAGCACGGCGGGCTCGTTGGCATCGAACTTCTTGCCACACACCACGTCCACAGCAACCGGAATCTTGGCGCCGCGCTTGGCCATCTTTTCCATCAGCATCTTGGCGGTCGGAACCAGATCATCCTCGCACAGGGACTTGCCGACGTTCTTGCCGGTGGCCTTGAGGAAGGTGTTGGCGATGCCACCGCCGACCACCAACTGGTCGCACTTCTCGGCCAGGGACTCCAGCACGGTCAGCTTGGTGGAAACCTTGGAGCCACCCACGATGGCGACCATAGGACGGGCCGGATTGGCCAGGGCCTTGCCCAGGGCGTCCAGTTCTTCAGTCAGCAGGATGCCGGCGCAGGCGGTCGGCGCGAACTGGGCGATGCCGTGGGTGGAGGCCTCGGCGCGGTGGGCGGTGCCGAAGGCATCCATCACGAACACGTCACACAGGGCCGCGTACTTCTTGGCGGTCTCTTCGACGTTCTTCTTCTCGCCCTTGTTGATGCGGCAGTTCTCCAGCAGCACCAGCTCACCGGCAGCAACATCGAAACCGCCGTCGACCCAATCCTTGATCAGGCGCACCGGCTTGCCCAGCTTGGCGGACAGCACATCGGCCACCGGCTTGAGGGAGTTCTCCTCGCTCCACTCCCCCTCGGTGGGACGGCCCAGGTGGGAGGTTACCATCACCTTGGCGCCGGCCTTCAGCGCGAACTCGATGGTGGGCATGGAGGCGGTGATGCGCGCATCGGAGGTGACCTTGCCGTCCTTCACCGGCACGTTCAGATCGGCACGGATGAAGACGCGCTTACCCTTCAAATCCAGATCGGTCATCTTGATTACAGACATGGTTCAACTCCCTCGTAAAGTTTGAAAGTCATTGGCCAAACGCAGGCTTGGCCAATGGCTCTCTCGACGACAGATGCTAGAGCAAAGAGACCAGATACAAGGGGAGGCGGGACTAGCCCGCCAAGAACCCTTGTATCTTTCTTCTTCTCTTACTTCGCTACGTGCTCAACCAGACGCAGCATGTTGCAGGTGTAGCCGTACTCGTTGTCGTACCAGGACACCACCTTGACGAAGGTGCTGTCCAGGGCGATGCCGGCTTCGGCGTCGAAGGTGGATGGGGCGCTGTTGCCCACGAAGTCGGTGGAGACCACCTTCTCGTCGGTGTAGCCCAGCACGCCCTTCAGGGCACCTTCGGAGGCTGCCTTCATGGCCTTGCAGATGTCCTCGTAGGAGGCTTCCTTGTTCAGCTCGACGGTCAGGTCGACCACGGAAACGTCGGAGGTCGGCACACGGAAGGCCATGCCGGTCAGCTTCTTGTTCAGCTCGGGGATGACCTTGCCTACAGCCTTGGCCGCACCGGTGGAGGACGGGATGATGTTTTCCAGGATGCCACGGCCGCCGCGCCAGTCCTTGGAGGACGGGCCATCAACGGTCTTCTGGGTGGCGGTGGCGGCGTGCACGGTGGACATCAGGCCGCGCTTGATGCCGAAGTTGTCGTGCAGCACCTTGGCCACGGGGGCCAGGCAGTTGGTGGTGCAGGACGCGGCAGAGACGATGGTCTGGCCGGCGTAGGTGGCGTGGTTCACGCCGTACACGAACATCGGGGTGTCGTCCTTGGACGGAGCGGACTGCACGACCTTCTTGGCACCGGCCTTGAGGTGGGCCTGGCAGGACTCGGTGGTCAGGAAGAAACCGGTGCAGTCGATGACGACGTCGGCGCCCACTTCGTTCCACTTCAGGTTGGCGGGGTCGCGCTCGGCGGTCAGGCGGATCTTCTTGCCGTTCACCACCATGTTGCTACCTTCGACCTTGATGTCGCCGTTGAAGCGGCCATGCACGGAGTCGTACTTCAGCATGTAAGCCAGGTAGTCGGCGTCGAGCAGATCGTTGATGGCAACGATCTCGATACCGGGGAAGTCCTTGGCAACGGCACGGAACACCATACGGCCGATGCGACCGAACCCATTAATACCGACTTTGATAGCCATGTGATAGTTCTCCTGTTGAATGGTTTAGAGGACGGACTCGACAGCCTTCACCACATTCTCCACGGTGAAGCCGAATTCCTTGAACAGCTGACCGGCCGGAGCGGACTCACCGAAACGGTCGAGACCAACCACCTTGCCATTGAGGCCAACATACTTGTACCAGCCGGCGGTCACACCGGCCTCGACTGCGACGCGCTTGGTGCAGGCGGCGGGCAGCACGGCTTCGCGGTAGGCCGCATCCTGTGCATCGAAGGTCTCGACGCTGGGCATGGACACCACGCGCACGTTCTTGCCCTTGCCGGCCAGCGCCTCGGCGGCCTTCATCGCCAGCTCCACTTCGGAACCGGTGGCGATGATGATCGCATCGGGCTTGGCGGCGCCATCACGCAGCACGTAGGCACCGCGGGTGATATTGGCGATCTGCTCGGCGCTGCGCGGCATGTGGGCCAGATTCTGACGGGAGAAGATCAGGCAGCTCGGGCCGGTCTTCTTCTCGATGGCGGCACGCCAGGCCACGGCTGACTCCACCGCATCGCACGGACGCCACACGCTCATGTTGGGGATCAGGCGCAGGGTGGCGATCTGCTCCACCGGCTGGTGGGTCGGGCCGTCTTCGCCCAGACCGATGGAGTCGTGGGTGTAAACGAAGATCGAACGCACCTTCATCAGCGCAGCCATGCGCAGGGCGTTGCGCGCGTACTCGGAGAACATCAGGAAGGTGCCACCGAACGGGATGAAACCGCCGTGCAGTGCCACACCGTTCATGATGGCGGACATGCCGAACTCACGCACACCGTAAGACAGGTAGTTGCCGTCGGACACGGTGTTGGTGATGGCCTTGGCTTCCTTCCAGGAGGTCAGGTTGGAGGGGGTCAGGTCGGCGGAACCGCCGAGGAACTCGGGCAGGGCCTTGGAGTAACCCTGGATGGAGTTCTGCGAGGCCTTGCGTGAGGCAATGGTTTCGCCCTTCTCGGCCACGGCCTTGATGAAGTCGTCGGCCACCTGCTTCCAGTTGGACGGCAGCTCGCCCTTGATCACGCGACGCTCGAACTCGGCGGCCAGCTCCGGGAACGCCTTCTTGTAGGCGGCGAACTTCTCTTCCCAGTGGGCCTGGGCCTTGGCACCCTTGGCCTTGGCATCCCAGCCCTTGTAGATCTCGGCGGGGATCACGAACGGCTCGTGCTTCCAGCCCAGGTTTTCACGGGTGGCGGCGATTTCATCGGCGCCCAGCGGGGCACCGTGGCAATCGTGGCTGCCGCACAGGTTGGGCGCGCCGTAACCGATCACGGTCTTGCAGCAGATGAGCGAGGGCTTGTCGTTGACGCTCTTGGCCTCATGGATGGCCTTGTCGATGGCCGCCGCATCGTGACCATCCACGCCGCGCACCACGTGCCAGCCGTACGCCTCGAAACGCTTCGGGGTATCGTCGGAGAACCAGTTCTCGACGTGACCGTCGATGGAGATGCCGTTGTCATCCCAGAAGGCGATCAGCTTGCCTAGCCCTAAGGTGCCGGCCAGGGAGCAGGCTTCGTGGGAGATACCTTCCATCATGCAGCCGTCGCCCATGAACACATAGGTGTAGTGATCGACGATGTGGTGACCGGGACGGTTGAACTGGCCGGCCAGCACCTTCTCGGCCAACGCCATGCCGACGCCGTTGGTGATGCCCTGGCCCAGCGGGCCGGTGGTGGTCTCGACGCCATCGGTGTAACCGTACTCGGGATGACCGGGAGTCTTGGAATGCAGCTGACGGAAGCTCTTCAGATCGTCGATGGAGAGGTTATAGCCGGTGAGATGCAGCAGAGAGTAGATCAACATTGAGCCATGGCCGTTGGAGAGGATGAAGCGGTCACGATCGGCCCACTTGGGATTGGCCGGGTTGTGCTTCATGTGGCTGTTCCACAGCACCTCGGCGATGTCGGCCATGCCCATGGGCGCGCCGGGATGTCCCGAGTTGGCTTTCTGCACGCCGTCCATGCTCAGGGCGCGGATGGCGTTGGCTAGTTCTCTACGATTCGACATGTGCTTCTCCTGGATAGTGTGAATACTCAAAACCTTGACTGCACGCGCACTGCTGCGCGTGTTTTGCAACCGGTCACGCTTTGACGTCAGGGGAGAATGAGACAGGGACGCGCACGCTCCGCGCCGTTCACCACGACACGCCTCGTGTTTCTTGTCATTGAACATTCATCCGGTGCGGCGCTGTTGCGCACACCGCGATACTCCCAGCAAGACATCAAAATTCTGTTGTTATCTCGGCGATGCGTCGCGCGCATCGCCGGCATGCAGGAGGGGCCTTTTCCGCCTTGTTAATCCTGCATCTGTATTAGGAACTGCCGATTTTTACCCAATCGCGGCCCCTGCGGCAATATCCCCGTTATCCATAACTTTCTGTTTTATGCCTATAACTTCGGCTTTAGGCGGGGGAAATTCGGAGCCCCGCCACCCCCGGGACACACTGCGGGCTTGCCGTGCAGGGGGGTCAACTTTACACTGCGGGAGCGGTAATTACACATAATAATTCCCTGATGTATATAAGGGACATAACGGAGGAGTCGGGTTGATGACCAGCACGCCCCATCTTGCCGGGCCGGGCGCGTTCGTGCGCCGCCGCTTCATTGCCATACTTGCCTTGCTCATTGCCGCGACCGGCGCTGCGGCAGCCGACCTGACCTTTGCCGTTCATCCGGTGCTGCCGCAGGCGCGCACCATCGAGGTCTACCAGCCCCTGGCCACCTATCTGAGCAAGGCCACCGGCCAGAACATCAAGCTGGTCACCAACAGCAACTTCCTCACGCACTGGCAGGCCATGAAGCGCGGCCAGTACGACCTGATCCTCGACGGCCCGCATTTCACCGATTACCGGGTGAAGAAAATGGGCTATACGGTGCTGGCCAAGCTGCCCGACGTGGTCAGCTATACCCTGGTGGCCAACGAAAACCAGATGATCCTGGAACCGGCGGAACTGGTGGGCAAGACCATTGCCACCACCGCTTCGCCGGCCGTGGGTGCACTACGCCTGGTCGAGCTCTACCCCAATCCCCTGCGCCAACCCACCATCGTCGAAACCCCCGACTCGGAAGAGGCCGCCGAAATGGCGGTACAGGGCAAGGTCGCCGCGGCCATGATCCCGGCACCGCTGGTTGGCCGCTATCCCAGCCTGACCACCGTGGCCACCACTGACCAGCTCCCGTCACCGGGCATCTCCGCCAGCCCCAAGGTCAGCACCGAACTGCAGCAAGCCCTGCGTCGCGCCCTGCTCGACGCCCCCAACACCCCCGACGGCCGCAAGGCGCTGGAGGCCCTCAATGCCACCGCCCTGGAACCGGCCGACAACAAAAGCTTCCAGGGCATGGAGCGCCTGCTGGAAGGCATCTGGGGTTACTAGCAGGCCGGATATCGCGCAGACGCATCCGACAACGCCCGTACTCGACACCGCGGCGCCTGGTCCCATCCCCTCGTATCTCGTAGCCGTCTTCTTTATAATGCCCGGTCCAACTTTCATGGGTCGGCGCAGGGGCGCGGCCGGTTACTAGGGAATCAGCATGTCCAACAGCTATTTGTTCACTTCTGAATCCGTTTCCGAAGGCCATCCGGACAAGGTCGCCGATCAGATCTCCGATGCCGTCCTCGACGCCATCCTGGCACAGGATCCGATGGCGCGCGTCGCCTGCGAAACCCTGGTCAAGACCGGTCTGGCCCTGGTCGCCGGCGAGATCACCACCCACGCCGTGCTGGACTATGAGGCCATCGTGCGCGGCGTCATCAAGGACATCGGCTACTCCAGCTCGGAGATGGGTTTCGACTGGGAAACCTGTGCCGTGCTGAATGCCATCGGCAAACAGTCGCCGGACATCGCCATGGGTGTGGACGAGACTGAAAATCACGAGCAGGGCGCCGGCGACCAGGGCCTGATGTTCGGCTATGCCAGCAACGAAACCGACGTGCTGATGCCCGCCCCCATCTGCTATGCCCACAGCTTGGTGGCGCGCCAGGCCGAGGTGCGCAAGAACGGCATGCTGCCGTGGCTGCGCCCCGACGCCAAGAGCCAGGTCACCTTCCGCTACAAGGGTCACAAGCCCGTCGCCATCGACGCGGTGGTGTTATCCACCCAGCACAGCCCGGAAATCAGCCAGAAGACCCTGCACGAGGCGGTGATGGACGAAATCATCCTGCCGGTGCTGCCGGCGGAGTGGATCACCAAAGACACCCGTTTCTTCATCAACCCCACCGGCCGCTTCGTCATCGGCGGCCCGATGGGCGACTGCGGCCTCACTGGCCGCAAGATCATCGTCGACAGCTACGGCGGCATGGCGCGCCACGGCGGCGGCGCCTTCTCCGGCAAGGACCCCTCCAAGGTGGACCGTTCGGCTGCCTATGCCGGCCGCTACGTTGCCAAGAACATCGTCGCCGCCGGCCTCGCCGAGCGCTGCGAGGTGCAGGTGTCCTACGCCATCGGTGTCGCCGAACCCACCTCCATCAGCGTGGACACCTTCGGCACCGGCAAGATATCCACCGAGCGCCTGGTGGAACTGGTGCGCGAGCACTTCGACCTGCGCCCGCGCGGCCTGATCGCCATGCTCGACCTGCGCCGTCCTATCTACCGCAAGACCGCCGCCCACGGCCACTTCGGCCGCACCGATCCGGACTTCACCTGGGAGCGCACCGACAAGGCCGAGGCCCTGCGCGCGGCAGCCGGGCTGTAAAAAATGTAACCACAGAGAACACAGAGAAAACACGCTTAACATCAGTGTCAGAATGTTTCCTCTCTGTGATTACTAGTTTTCCACCGCGTCCCTGAGGAGCGCTGCAGCGGGTTGAAGCCCCGTCAGGCTCAGGGGGGCGGTTCTGTAACAACGGCGCTCGTTCCTGACGGAGTACACTCATGAACGCTGTAGCCAACTTCACCGACTATAAAGTCGCCGACATGTCCCTCGCGGCCTGGGGCCGCAAGGAAATCCAGATCGCCGAAACCGAGATGCCGGGTCTGATGGCCCTGCGCGAGGAATTCGGCGCACAGAAGCCGCTCAAGGGCGCGCGCATCTCCGGCTCCCTGCACATGACCATCCAGACCGCCGTGCTCATCGAGACGCTGGTGGAGCTGGGCGCTGAAGTGCGCTGGGCCTCGTGCAATATCTTCTCTACCCAGGATCACGCCGCCGCCGCCATCGCCGCCGCCGGCATTCCGGTGTTCGCCTGGAAGGGCGAGACGCTGGAGGAGTATTGGTGGTGCACCGAGCAAGCCATGACCTGGGCCGGCCATGACGGTCCCAACATGATCCTCGACGACGGCGGCGACGCCACAATGCTGGTGCACAAGGGCGTGGAGTTCGAGGCTGCCGGCAAGGTGCCCGAGGCTGCCGCCCATGCCAACCACGAGTGGAAGGTGTTTCTGAACCTGCTGCGCGCCAGCCTGAAAAACAATCCGGGCAAGTGGACCAGGATGGCCAAGGGCATCAAGGGCGTCACCGAAGAGACCACCACCGGCGTGCATCGTCTGTACGAGATGGAAAAGCGTGGCGAGCTGCTGTTCCCGGCCATGAACGTCAACGACTCGGTCACCAAAAGCAAGTTCGACAATCTGTACGGCTGCCGCGAATCGCTCATCGACGGCATCAAGCGTGCCACCGACGTGATGATCGCCGGCAAGATCTGCGTGGTGCTGGGCTATGGCGATGTAGGCAAGGGCTGCGCACAGGCCTTCCGCGGCATGGGCGCCACCACCTGGGTCACCGAGATCGATCCCATCTGCGCCCTGCAGGCGGCGATGGAAGGCTATCGCGTGGTCACCATGGACGAGGCCTGCAAACTGGGCGACATCTTCGTCACCACCACCGGCAACGTGAATGTGATCAACCACGACCACATGCTTGCCATGAAGAACGAGGCCATCGTCTGCAACATCGGCCACTTCGACAGCGAAATCGACATTGCCTCCATCGAGAAGTACCAGTGGGAGGAGATCAAGCCGCAGGTCGATCACGTCATCTTCCCCGATGGCAAGAAGATCATCGTGCTGGCCAAGGGCCGCCTGGTGAATCTGGGCTGCGCCACCGGCCACCCCAGCTTCGTCATGTCCGCCTCCTTCACCAACCAGGTGATGGCGCAGATGGAATTCTTCACCCGCGGCGATCAGTACCAAAGCAAGGTCTATGTGCTGCCGAAGATCCTTGATGAAAAGGTAGCCCGCCTGCACCTGAAGAAGATCGGCGTGCAGCTCACCACCCTGAGCCAGGAACAGGCCGACTACATCGGCGTCCCGGTGGATGGTCCCTACAAACCGAACCACTACCGCTATTGATCACTTCACACCCGCCGCAGAGACGCGGAGGCGCAGAGCTTTTGATTGACTCATTTAAACTCTGCGCCTCCGCGTCTCTGCGGCAATTGTGTTTTGTGGAGGGCGTTATATGGAATCGCAAAAGAAGTACCCGCAGGGGTTCAGTTTCGAGTTCTTTCCGCCCAAGACGCCGGAGGGGCGGCAGAAGCTGCTGGTGGCGCGCGACAGGTTTGCCGCGCTAAAGCCGGTGTATACGTCCGTCACCTACGGTGCCGGCGGCAGTACCCAGCAGGGCACCCTGGAGACCATCAGCGACCTGCTGGCTGCCGGTCTCGACGCGGCACCACACCTTTCCTGCATCGGTTCGTCCAGCGAGATGCTGCGCGAGATCCTGCTCGGCTACAAAGCACTGGGGGTGAAGCGCATCGTCGCCTTGCGCGGCGACATGCCTTCCGGCATGCGCGAGGCCGGTGAGTTCTCCTATGCCAACGAGCTGGTGGAATTCATCCGCCGCGAAACCGGCAATCACTTCCACATCGAAGTGGCTGCCTATCCGGAGTTTCATCCGCAGGCGCCGAGCGCGCAAAAGGATTTGCTCAACTTCAAGCGCAAGGTGGAGGCCGGTGCCAACGCTGCCATCACCCAGTATTTCTACAATCTGGATGCTTACCTGCGTTTCGTCGACGAGTGCGAAAAGATGGGCCTGCAGCTGCCCATCGTCCCCGGCATCATGCCGATCACCAACTACAAGCAACTGGCGCGCTTCTCCGACGCCTGCGGCGCGGAGATCCCCCGCTGGCTGGCCAAGCGGCTGGAAGGCATGGGCGAGGATTTGGAATCGATCCGCGCCTACGGCCTGGAGGTGACGGTGGAGCTGTGCCGCCGCCTGCTCGACGCGGGTGCGCCGGGTCTGCATTTCTACACCATGAACCAGTTCGAGCCCACCCACGCCATCTGGCAGGCGCTGGGGCTACCGCGCTGACACCGCCCCCCGCCGGCATGCGCATCCCACGCATCCATCATCCGGGGCCGCTCGGCCCCGGCACCATCGTCGAACTGAGCGACAGCGCCGCCAATCACGTAGCGCGCGTGCTACGCCTGCCGGTGGGGGCAGCACTGACGCTGTTCAACGGCGAGGGCGGCACATACACCGCGACACTGCTCGAGGTGGGCAAACGCATCGTCACCGCCCGCGTCGAGAGCTTCGTCGATCACGAAGTGGAGTCGCCGCTGGCCATCACCCTGGCACAGGGGATCGCCAAGGGCGAGCGCATGGATTACGTCATCCAGAAGGCCACCGAGTTGGGCGTGGTGCGCATCGCCCCCCTCATCACTGAACGCTGCAATGTGCGCCTGTCCGACGAACGCTGGGAAAAGAAATTGCAGCATTGGCAGGCGGTAGCTGTCAGTGCCTGCGAACAGTGCGGCCGCAACCGCGTTCCCGCCATTGCAGAGCCCGTCACGCTGGCCGCCTGGCTGGCGCAGGACAACAAAGAACTGCGTCTGACCCTGGACCCGCAGGCCAGCGGCGGCATCCGCGCCATCGGCGAAACACCACGTCAGGTGAGTCTGCTGGTAGGACCCGAAGGTGGTCTGAGCGAGGGGGAGTTGTCAGCGGCGCAGCGCGCCGGCTACCGCGGCATCCAACTGGGTCCGCGTGTGTTGCGCACGGAAACCGCTGGCGTTGCGGCACTGGCGGTGTTGCAGGCGCGGTGGGGGGACTTCTGACTTGCAAACGCGCCGTATGGATATGCGGAGCGCTTCCAGCCTGATATATATTCGCGCGCGGCTAGCGCATTGACGCGACGTAATTCGCCAAGGCGCGGATATCCTCATCACTGAGATTCTGCGTCACCTGCTCCATGCGCGGATTGGTGCGCTTCACTTCCAGCGGATCGGCCTTACCCAAGGCATTGGCGCGATAACGGTGCAGCGTCTTGGCGACATATTCCGGCTTTTGGCCCGCGATACGCGCAAAACCCTCCGCGCTCTTACCGTCCTTGGCGTGACACATAAAGCACACGCTGTCATAGATGCGCTGGCCGCGGCTCGCCAAATTGGCGTCATACTCCACCGGCTGCACCGGCATGCTGGAGTAGTAGATGGCCAGGTTGACCTTGTCAGCGGCACTGAAATTGGACGCCAGCGACTGCATGACGAAGTTGATGCGCTGACCGGTGGCAAACAGCTGCAGTTGCTCCAGCAGATAGGCCGGATGCTGGCTGGCCAGGTTGGGGGTTTCCGGTTGCTTGCTATTGCCATCGCGGCCATGACAGCTGCTGCACAGCAGGGAGCGATCGGCGCCCTCGGCAATGGCGGCGGCACGGCGCGCAGGATCACTCTCCACATCCTTGATGATCTGCAACAGACGTACACGCTCGGCAAGAATCGCCTCCTCGCGTGCCACATCTTCCTGTTTCAGTTGCTGACCGAGCTGGTGCGCCAGGGCCTCATCGGGAGTGGCGGCCAAGGCCGTGCTCACGCCCAGCCCCACGGCCCACAACACGCACCATGCCGTCACAGATTTCATGCACATTTTCATGTTCGGTGTCCGCTCGATTGCGATATATCAATGCCGGGAGATTCTAACCCACCCGGACACCCAGCTGTAACAATTGCTTTTCCAGAGCATCCAGGTCGGGGATCAGGAGCTCGCGTCCCGCCACCTGCAATCGCGCGGCCACCACCGCGCCATCCTGCTCCGCCCGCTCCATCGGCTCGACCATATCGGGCTTCAGTTCCTGCAACCGCGGCAGGCCCTGAGACAAAATCGCCAGAAAGGGCAGCGTGATGTTGCCATTCAGCGTATTGCACACCACGGCACGCGCATGCACACCACCGACGCCGGCGGACCGACCGAGCATCGGCTCCAGGGCCAGCAGGGGAATCGAGCGGCCGCGCCACAGCATCATGCCCAGCAGCCAGGCCGGCGCATCCGCGATGGCTTGCGGCGCCTTGTAATCGGCCACCTCCGCCACGGCGGTATTGGGCAACACCACGGTGGCCCCATTCAGGGGAACAATGAGACTGCGTACGGTCAGACCGGCCGTGGTCTCGGCGGCGGTGGCAGAAGTGCTGTTGCTCTCGCTCATGCTCCGGTTTCCTGCCTCACGCACCGCGCCGCTGGGCGATCAGTTTATGGATGTTCTCCAGCAACTCGGTTTCCTGATACGGCTTGCTCATATAGAAATCGACACCGATCTCCATGGCGCGCTGGCGGTGCTTTTCGCCACTGCGCGAGGTGATCATGATGATCGGGATGTGCCTGAGACGCTCGGTGTTGCGGATGTGGGTGGCCAGCTCGTAACCATCCATGCGTGGCATTTCGATGTCGAGCAGCATCACATCGGGCATGACATCTTCCAGCTGCGCGATGGCGTCTACACCATCCTTCGCCGTGACCGGGCGCATGTCGTTACGCTCCAGCAGACGCGAGGTGACCTTGCGCACGGTAATGGAGTCGTCCACCACCATCACCAGCGGCTGGGCGCTGACCGGCGCCGCCTCGGCCACGGCGGTACTACGCTGCGCGAGACCGAGACGGGCGAGCAGCGGCAGGTCGAGGATCAGCGCCACGCTGCCGTCACCAAGTATGGTGGCACCAGACAGGCCGCGCAGCTTGGATAGCTGCGGCCCCAGAGACTTGACCACGATTTCACGGCTGCCCAACAGATTGTCCGCGGCCCACGCCACATAGTGATCGCCACTGTGCGCGAACAGCAACGGGCGCTTGGCCACCTCACCTTCCGCCGCCACTGCAGCCGCCGGGGGCAGACCCAGCGTTTCGGCCAGGGGCAGCAACTCGTATTCCTGGCCCAGCCAGGTGTAGGTCGGGTGTTCGACCGCCAGCAGCTCATCGAGCTTGGCGCGATCCAGGCGTTCGATGCCCTTGATACTGGTCATGGGCACGGCGTAGGTTTCGTCGCCGGCCTGCACCAGCAGGGAACGGCTCACCGACAGGGTGAGCGGCAGACGCACGGTGAAAGTAGTCCCCGCGCCCGGGCGGGTGTCGATCTCCAGCAGGCCGCCGAGCTGTTTGATCTCGCTGTTGACCACGTCCATGCCGACACCGCGGCCCGCCACCTGGGTCAGGGTCTCGGCAGTGGAGAAACCGGACTCCAGAATGAAATGCACCACCTCCTTGTCGGACAGGCCGGCATCGGCCTTCATCAGACCGCGTTCGATGGCCTTCTGGCGCACCTTATCCAGGTTGATGCCGGCGCCGTCGTCGATGATACGCAGTACCACCTCGGAGCCCTCACGCACCTGCGCCAGGGTGATCTGGCCGCGCGGTGGCTTGCCGGCGCGGCGGCGTTGCTCCGGCATCTCGATTCCATGGGCGATGGCGTTACGCAGCAGGTGCTCGATGGGCGCCAGCATACGCTCGACCATGTGACGATCCATTTCCACTTCGGCGCCGCGGAAATTGAGCTCCACTTCCTTGCCCAACTCGGCACTGGTCTGACGCACGATACGGCGCAGGCGCGGCGCATGCTCCACCAGCGGCATCATGCGCGTGTGCATCAGACCTTCCTGCAGTTCCGTGCTGACGCGTGCCTGTTGCAGCAACAGAGTTTCCGTTTCACGGGTGATCCCCTGCAGGCCCTGCTGTACTTCCACCAAGTCATTGAGACTTTCCATGGCGGAACGGGACAGCTGTTGCATGTGGGTGAAACGATCGAACTCCAGCGGGTCGAAATCCTCGTATTCGCTGCTGTCCACCTCTTCATAGCGCGACTGCATCTGCGCCTCGGTCTCGATGGTGAACTGACGCAGCTGTTCGCGCATGCGTTCGAGGATTTCGCCGAAATCGCGCAGGCTGTAGTTGACGCCACCGACCTGTTGTTCGACGCGGGAGCGGTAAATGCTCACTTCACCGGCAAAGTTGACCAGGTTGTCGAGCAGATCGGCGCGGACACGCACCAAATCCTGCTGCAGGCGCTGACCGCGGCGGCGATCCCGCTCACGGGAGGCCTCGCTTTCCTCTTCCGCCTGATCGATCTCTGCCACCGGTTGCCGTGCTGTTTCCAACACCTGAGGCAAGGCGATTTGCGTCAGTCGGCTCTCGGCGACGAGGTCGTCCAGCGCCTCGATGAGTACCGCATCGGGGATCGGTGCAGTGCCGGCGCGCAACTGATCGGCCATGGTGGCCAGGCGATCGTGCGTACGCTGCAACAATGCAAGCATGCGCTCGGACAGCGGCACGTGACCGTCGGCCACCGCACCCAGCATCAATTCGGCGCTATGGGCCACATCCCCCATACTGGCGATGCCGGCATCGCGTGCTGCACCCTTCAGGCGGCGTAGCTGCAATTCCATTTCCTGCAACAGCGGCTGCTTGTTCGGTGCGCCATCCCAGGCCTGGAGCTGCTGTCCATACACCTCCAGGCTGCTTTCCGCCTGTTCCAGGAAGGCATGCAACGGTGCAGCAGCCACCACCGGCGCTTCCGCCACCGGCGCCTTGGCGCCGGTCAGGGCCAGAATGCGGGAGATGAGATCGTCGGCCGATGTCACGGCCGTATTGTTGCGCACCTGTTCCAGCATGGTGACCAGCCGGTCATGGGCCAACTGCAACAGGTCGAACATCTCGCTGGAACGGGTCAGGCGACCCTCGACGATATCTTCAAAGATCGATTCCAGCGTATGACTCAGATCGCCGATAGGGGTGACGCCGGCCATGCGTGCACCACCCTTGAGGGTGTGCAACTGGCGTTGCAACGCCTCCACCAGGGAGCGATCGTCGGGATGATCGCGCCAGGCCTGCAGGGACTCCTCGCTGGCATCGATGATCTCGGCACCTTCCTCCAGGAAGATGTCGAGCAAATCTTGATCGTACTCCGGCAACACGGTGGCGGGCGCGGCATGCATCGGCGCTGCCGGCTCGAAAGACGGCATTTCGAACGCCGGTTCCGGCGGCAGCTCCTCCACCGCGATGGCGGACAGAATCTCTTCCAGCGGTGGCGCCTCTTCCTCCTCGGCGGGTTCCGGCAGGGCCTCCAGAGTGATGCCTTCCTCCTCCGGCAGCGCGAATTCCGGTTCGGCCTCGAGCGTGATGCTCTCTTCCTCCACGGGCTCGAACACCGGCACTTCGAAGGTAATGGCCTCCTCCACCGGCGCCGCCACCACCTCGGTAGATGGCTCCTCCGGTGCCTGCGCCAACCCCGCCTCGGGGATGTCCTCCAGACCTTCGGCCAGGCGCAGGCCCGCATGGTGCAGCGCCTCCGCCTGGGCCTGCAAGGCCTGATGTTCCGGGGGCATAGCGCGCTCGCCCTGCAGGAAGGCCAGCATGTCGCGGGTCAACGCCACACAGCTCTCCAGCGCCGCCTGGCCTTCCTCGCTCACCGGGGCATGGGCGGTAACCAGCGCCTTGGCGTATTTCTCCAGCGGGCTGGCGATATCGGCCACTGCGAAGATGCCGGCCATACGCGAGCTGCCGGCCAGCGTGTGCAGGGCACGGGTCAATGCCTCGGTGACGCGACAACCGGCATGGTTGCGGCAATCGGCGATGAAGTGTTCGATGGTGGCCAGGTGGGTCTCGGTTTCGTGGCCGTAGATCTCCAGCAAGGCCGGGTCCAACTCAGGCAGCGCAGGCACCTCGACACTGACCTCGGGTACCACCTCGGCCACCGCCGGTGCCGGCACGGGTACGGGTGCGGGCGGAGGCAACATCGCCTCCAGACCACCCGGCGCGCTCATGGCGCCCGCGGCCTCCTGCAGCCATTCCACATCGGTCCGGACCGGGGTGCCTTCACGGAATTCCGCCACCAGTTCGGGCAAGGCCTCGGCCGCCTGATCCAGCAGGTCGAACATCGCATTGCCAGGCTCGACGGTATTGTCGATGACCCGGTTCAACATATTCTCGAAGGCCCAGGCAAACTCACCGATGCGCATCGCGCCCACCAGACGACCGCTGCCCTTCAGGGTATGGAAGGAGCGGCGCAGGTCGCGCAGGGTTTCGCTGTCGCCACGATTGGCCTGCCAGCGCGGCAAGAGCTCGCCGATCTTGGCGATCTCTTCCGTCGCCTCCTCGATGAAGATCTCGACGATCTCCGGGTCGAGGCCGGCGCTGACCGCCGGTGCAACCGCTGCCGGCGCCGCACTGGGCGCGGTCGCGGTGACAGGCTCGATCTCTTCAGGCGCAGCGGCCAGGGTAATCTCTTCTTCTGCGGGAGCAGGGATCGCCTCGATCTCGACCAGCTCCTCGGCGGCCGACTCTTCTTCGGCAGGCGCCTGCGCCGCCTCAACGCTCGCCAGGGTATCGACCGGATAGCCCAGCTTGGCCACTGCGCGCTCGGCCACCTCCAACACCATCGCCGGATGCACGCGGCTCTCCACGAAGGCGTCCATGTAGTACTCGATGGAGGTCAGCGCATCGGCCAGGGCATCGAGCATGTCGGCGCTGGGCAGGGATTCCGCCTTGGCCAGGTCGTTGCTGATATAGAGAGAGGTGGCGCGCAGCACCTGTGCCGCGCGGGTATAAGACAGCAGGCTCAGACTGCCGACGATCTCGTACAACAGACCTGGCAACGGCGCCAGCAGCGCTGATTCGCTCGGGGTGGCAACGAAGGCGTCCACCGCGTCCTTGACCCGCAGCAGATTGCTGCGTGCCTCCTTCATGACCTGACGGATGACACGCTGGTGTTCGGCCTCGGCCTCCGGCGACAATTCGCCGGCACCCACCTGACCGGCCAGATCGTCGGCCTGCTCCAGCGGACGTACGGTACCCCAGTCGCGCAGAGCGGAATCCACCGCCAGCACGGCACTGGCGATGCCCATCAGCACATCGTCGCCGGGCGCTGTTTCCGCGCCCTGCAATTCGCGGATGATTGCCGCCTGTCGCTCCAACGACTGCTGCAATGATGTCTGGCCCATCATCGCCAGGGTGCTGGCGAGACGCGCCAGGGTGTCGACCAGTGGCAACAGATTGGCCGCCTCGCGCTGCTCGCTGCGCACAAAAATATCGAGGGCATCCTGGATGGTGGCCAGCTCTTCCAGCACGTCACCGGCCAGCGTCTTTTTCAGTTCGGCATTGAAGCCACCAATGCTGGCGGGCGTCGACCCTCCGGCCATTAGCTGACCGAGACCAAAGGCCGTTTTCAGTTCGACCAGACGGGCACCGCTGCCATGTGCCTGCGCCACCTGGAACAGCAGGCTGGTGAGCGCCGGCGCCAGACCTTCGGCCTTGACGGTATTCTCACCACCCTCACCGATCTGGCGGATCACCTGCTCACCATTGCTGAGCAGGCGCTTGGCCGCGGTACGGATCACCTGTCCGCCCTCGGCCAGGGATTCGACAAAACCGCCAAACACCCAGAACCATTGACGCACGGCCGGCTCGGTTGCGGCGGCCAGCAGTTTGTCACTCAGCGCGCGCAGGGTCTTCAGGCTGTGCGGGATTTCCTCGCCGCGCAACAGGTGCAGCAGACTGGATTGATAGTAAGGACGGGCCTTCTGCGCCAGCGCACGGAGGTCGACACCGGATGCCGCGGACGACGGCGGCATGACCGTCAGATCGGGCTGGAAGAAATCACTTTCCGGCAACGGCGGCTCGCCGCGCAGACGACGCATTTCATTGATCAGCGGCAACAGCACCAGGGCATTGTCAGCCTGACCGCCCTGCAGCCCTTCCAGATAATCCGGCAGCTGCAGCACGGCACGCATCAACACCTCACAGGCGCGCTCCACCTCAGTGATGCGCTTCTCCTGCAGGGCGACGGCCAGCAGCTCCATTTCGTCGGCGGCACGGGCCGCGCCGTACAGCTCGACCATTTGCAGCGTGCCACGCACCTGATGCAGGTGCATGACACAGAAACCCATCTGGGTTTCATCGTCCGGCGTGGCAACGAACGCCTCCAGCGCCAACCTGGCCTGGTTGAGGGAGGCGTCGATCTCCCCCTTGACCCAGTTGAGGGTGCTGACGTCGAACTTCGCGGTCATCGGCATGGCACCCATAGCGCGCTACGTATCAAGGCCGGCAAGGCTCTTAGCCGGGCAGCTTGAAGCCGGATACGGATTTCTTCAGATCGTCCGCCAGCTCGGCCAGATTACCGATGGCCGCCGCGGTATGGGTGGTACCGGCCGAGGTCTGGGTGGTGATCTCCTGAATGACGTTCATGGTGTCGGATACATTGGCCGCCGCCGCCGCCTGCTGGCGGGTAGCGCCGGAAATGCTCTGTACCAGTTCAGCGAGGTGCATGGATACGTTTTCGATCTCACCCAGTGCGGTGCCCGCATCCTCGGCCAGACGGGCACCATTCACCACGCCCGCCGTACTTTGTTCCATGGAGATGACCGCCTCGTTGGTATCGGCCTGAATGGTCTTCACCAGGGCCTCGATCTGCTTGGTGGCGTCGGCGGAACGTTCTGCGAGGCGCTGCACTTCGTCGGCAACCACGGCGAAGCCACGGCCCGCTTCACCGGCCATGGCGGCCTGGATGGCGGCATTCAAGGCCAGAATGTTGGTCTGCTCGGCGATGTCGTTGATCAGCTCCACGATGTCACCGATTTCCTGCGAGGATTCGCCCAGACGCTTGATACGCTTGGAGGTCTCCTGAATCTGTTCACGAATGCTGTCCATGCCTTCGATGGTCTTCTGTACCGCCGCCGTACCCTTGGAGGCGATATCCACGGAGCGCTGCGCTTCCTCCGCCAGCTGGTCGGCATTGCGCGACACACCTTCGATGGAGATGGCCATTTCATTAACGGCGCTGGAGGCCGACGCGATCTGCTGCGCCTGATGCTCCGAGGCCTCGGCCAGATGCATGGCGGTGGCCTGCGTCTGCTGGGCCGCCGCGGATACCTGACTGGCCGTTTCGTTGATGGCGGTAACCAGGGTACGCAGGGCGTCGATGGCGTAGTTCATGGAGTCGGCGATGGCGCCGGTGATGTCCTCGGTCACGGTGGCGTTCACCGTGAGGTCACCGTCGGCGAGGTCGCCCATTTCGTCGAGCAGACGCATGATGGCCTGCTGGTTACGACGGTTCTGCTCCTCACTTTCCGCGCGCTGTGCATCGGCCTCTTCCAGACGCACCACACCTTCCTTACGCAGGGAATAACCGAGGTACAGCAGCAGCAACAGGGCGACCACACCAAACAGGCTGCCCATCACGGTGTTGACCTTGCGGCCCGCAGCGTAGGCCTGGTAACTGGTTTCCAGACGTGAAATGGCGTTCAGCAGACGATCGGAGTGCGTCAGTACTTCCTGCACCGCCTCGGACACCTCGAACATTTCCGGGCTGCGCTCCAGGATGGCGCTGACCTGGGTGCCGATCTCCTCGAACAGGGCATTCACTTCGGTGAGCTTGGCACGGATCTCGTTGTTGGTCACGCGCTCGATGCCGAGACCACGGTTGCCGTCCAGCATGCCCTTGATGACACGGCCGAACAGGGCGGCGTCACGACCGAAACGGTCGGCGGCGGTTACCGCGCCCTCACCGCCTTCCAACACGCGGTTGACGTTGTTGACGATACGCTGCGACAACATGAGCTGACGGCTGGCGATATAAACCTGGCCGGATTCGGAACCGCGCTGCGCCATCAGGGTAGCCACTTCGTCGGACAGGGCAAGCAGCTGGGAGGCGCGCTCGTTGATGGCCTGCACCGTTTCGCGCATGGCGCGTACGGCCTGTTCACGGCCGAGGATGGTGGTGACATTGCGATCGAAGCGGCGCCACTCGGTTTCCACCGCCTGCAATGCCTCCAGCACCTCAACCGGTGTCGGCGGCATGCCGGTTTCCGGATCACCTTCCTTCAGCAGGCTGAACGAATGGCGGAAGGATTCGTGGCTCTTCTTCAGCTGGCTGAATACCGCACTGGTACCCTGCGAAGTCTGGCCGGCATACTTGGTTATCTGCTGCGACAATACGCGCTGCTCACCCAGCAGGGTGATGTATTGCTTGTCGTAGCCGTCCTGTACGGCAACATAGATATAGATTGCCGCCATGGCGAGCACGAAGAACAGCAGAAAGAAGATAAGTATGAAGACGGACTTATCGCCCCCTGCTGCACCGGCAGCCCCTTTGGATCGTGCTTTCATTGTTCTCGCTCCTACACCACGAACGCTTGCGGAAAATCGAAGTTACTGCAACCCACGCGACAGATGGCTATGCCGCCGCCACCTGCATGAATTCCGGACTGTCGACCAGTGCAGCCATGCTGAACACCGGCCAGGTTTCACCTTCCTGACGATAGGCACCACGCAGATAGCGAACATAGGCAGGGTCCACCTCGCCCAGCTCTGTGCCGAACTCTTCCTCATAGAAATGCTTCAGACCCAACACCTCATCCACCATCAAGCCGGCGGAGATGCCCTTGTAGCGCACCACCAGGATGCGGGTGCGCCGACCGGGCACGGCGGCCACCCCGCGCGCAAAGTCCTGCAAATCCATCACCGGCAGCAAGGTGCCGCGGATATTCGCCACGCCCTTCACCCAGCGCTGCGCGCCGAACACCGCGGTGATGCGCGGCAAGGGCAGGATTTCCTTCACTTCATCCACTGCGGCCACCACCTGCATGTTGCCCAGGCGGAATCCCAGACCGTCCCATGTGGTCCGCACGTCCAGCTGCTGGGGAAGCTCGAAGGCATGGGCCTTGCTGCGCTGCTCTATCTCCCGCAGCAACAACAGGGGATGTTGGGAAGGGGCGGTCATGATCCGGCTCAGGCGCCCAGCACCGCCTTGATCTTGGCCAGCAGGTCGGCCTCCGCCACCGGCTTGGTGACATAGTCCTTGGCGCCCTGGCGCAGGCCCCACACACGGTCCGTTTCCTGATCCTTGGTGGTAACGATGATCACCGGGATATGTGCCGTTTCCGGATCCTTGGTGAGCTGGCGCGTGGCCTGGAAACCGTTCATGCCGGGCATCACCACGTCCATCAACACCAGATCCGGCTTGCCAGCACGGGCGGCCGCCACACCTTTCTCGCCGTCCGCAGCGGTGGTGACCTCGTGGCCGTTCTTTTGCAGGATGCCGCTGAGGACGTGAATCTCGGTGGGAGAGTCATCGACTATCAGAATGCGCGCCATGTTTGTTCCCCTCGACTAACTATGCATTTCACCTGCGCGCCGTGCTTCCCGCCGTCGCGCCTAGGCATTGGATTTATTTTGCCGTATCAAGCACATGGCGCTTGATGGCACCGAGCAGTTCTTCCCGGGTGAACGGCTTGGTCAAATATTCTTCGGAGCCCACGATACGCCCGCGGGCACGGTCGAACAACCCGTCCTTGCTGGACAGCATGATCACCGGGGTGTTGCGGAATTTCTGGTTGTGCTTGATGAGCGCGCAGGTCTGGTAGCCGTCCAGACGCGGCATCATGATGTCGACGAAGATGATGTCGGGATTGTAATCGGCGATCTTGGAAAGGGCTTCAAAACCGTCATTGGCGGTAATAACGTCGCAGCCCTCTTTCTTGAGCAGGGTCTCTGCGGTACGCCGGATGGTCTTGCTATCGTCGATCACCAGGACCTTGAGTCCCTGGAAGCCTTCTTCTGCTGCGTCGCTGGCCACTGCGCCCCCATCTGCCTTGAGTTATGTTTCTCTATAGTCCCTGACAGGCTCGCGAGATTTTTATCATATTCTTTAAAAGCAATCCACAAGCCCTTATTAACCCGAACGTTTCCTGTTGCATCCCGACTGGTACACTTCTCCTAGCTGATCCCTCAACAGTTGGCCATTATGACTACTTCCCTGCACGCCGTCCCCCATCTCACCACCGCGCTTACCGGCCCCCTGCTGCAGCTGGAATCCCACCTGCTCGATCACCAGGCCGAGATCGAGGCCTGGTTCCGTGACCAGTGGCGGCTGACCCCGGCCCCCTTCTACACCTCGGTGGACCTGCGCAACGCCGGCTTCAAGCTGGCGCCGGTGGATACCAATCTGTTCCCCGCCGGCTTCAACAACCTCAACCCGGCCTTCGAGGCCCTCTGCATCCAGGCCATCCAGTCGGCCCTGGAGCGGCTCTATCCTACCGCCCGCCGTGTCCTGCTGGTGCCGGAAAGCCACACCCGCAACCTGTTCTACCTGGAAAGCCTGGCCACCCTGCGCGAACTCATCGCCCGCGCCGGCTACGAGACCCGCATCGGCTCCCTGCTGCCGGACCTGGACGGGCCGCGCGTCATCGAGCTGCCCTCGGGGCGCAAGGTAACATTGGAGCCGGTACGCCGCCTTGGCGACAAGGTGGGGCTGAGCGACGATTTCTACCCCTGTGTGGTGGTGCTGAACAATGACCTCTCCGGCGGCCGCCCGGAAATCCTCGAGGACCTCGACCAGGCGGTGGTGCCGCCGTTGGGCATCGGCTGGTCGTCCCGCATCAAGTCCGGCCACTTCGGCCACTACCGCAAGGTGGCCGAGGAATTCGCCGCCATGGCCGAGATCGACCCCTGGCTCATCGACCCGCTGTTCCGCAACTGCGGCGAAATCGACTTCATGAAGCGCGAGGGCGAGGACTGCCTGGCGCGCAACGTGGACGCCGTGCTGTCTGCCATCCGCCAGAAATACGCCCAGTACGGCATCGACAAGCCGCCCTTCGTGGTGATCAAGTCCGAGTCCGGCACCTATGGCATGGCGGTGATGACCGCCCACAGCGTGGACGAGGTGCGCGAGCTGAATCGCAAGCAGCGCACCCACATGTCCAAGACCAAGGAAGGGCAGGCAGTGAGCAAGGTGATCATCCAGGAAGGGGTCTACACCTTCGAGACCTGGGGCGAGGTCAATGCCGTGGCCGAGCCGGTGGTGTACATGATCGACCACTTCGTGGTGGGCGGTTTCTACCGCGTCCACACCGGCCGCGGCCCCAATGAAAACCTCAACGCCCCCGGCATGCACTTCGAACCGCTGGCCTTCGCCGAACCCTGCAACATGCCCGATTGCGCCGAGTTTCCCGATGCCGGCGTCAACCGCTTCTACGCCTACGGCGTCATCGCCCGCCTCGCCCTGCTGGCGGCGGCGCGGGAGATCCAGGCGCTGGATTGAGGCCCAAGCGCGGCACAGGGAGGTGCCATGGAGTGCGGATCACCTGTAACATCACGCTTTATGCGCGCACCCCATAGCCCTCTTTCATGACCCTCGACCTGGCGAAAAAGACCGTCCTCGTCATCGACGACTTCCAGAACATGCGCGCCACCCTGCGCCAGATGCTGATCACCATCGGCGTGCAGGAGGTGGACTCGGCGCTCAAGGCCGAGGAGGCGCTGGAGCGCATGCGCGCCAAGCGCTATGACATCGTGCTGTGCGACTACAACCTGGGCGCCGGCATGGACGGCCAACAGTTGCTGGAGGTGGCGCGTGCCGAGGGCCTGGTCGGCCACGGCACCACCTTCATCATGGTCACCGCGGAAAACTCCAGCGAGATGGTGATGGGCGCCCTGGAAACCCTGCCCGACGCCTACCTGACCAAGCCCTTTACCAAGGACCTGCTGCGCGCCCGCCTGGCCCGTGTGCTGCCGCGCAAGACCCCGCTGCAAGCGGTGGACGAGGCCCTGCGCAAGGGCGACACGGCCAAGGCCATCGCCGTGCTCGACGCGCTGCTGGCCGATAGACCGGCCCATGCCACCGAACTGCTGCGCCTCAAGGCCGAGTTGCTGCTCAAGGCCGGCGACGACGCCGGCGCGGCGGCACTGTGCCAGCAGACGCTTGCCACCAAGCCGCTGGCCTGGACCCATACCCTGCTCGGCCACATCGCCGCCCGGCAGGGCCGGCTGGCCGAGGCGGAGCAGCAGTTCCGCGCGGCCATCGCCCTCACTCCCGCCTATATGGCAGCCCACGACGGCCTGGCCGCCGTACTGGAGTCCGGCGGCGACACCCAGGCGGCCCTCGACGTGCTGGTGGCGGCGGTGGAGCGCTCGGCCAAGTCGCTGCCGCGCCAGCTGCATCTGGCCCGTCTGGCCCAGGTGCTCAAGCGCCACGACATCGCGGAACGCGCCTGGCGCCGTGCCATCGCCCTGGCGCGGCAGATGGAGCGGGACCATCCGTCCTATCATGCCGCCCTCATCGCCACCCTGGTGGCCAAGAGCGAGACGCGCGACGCCCAGGCGGCGTTGAAAAAGCTGACGCAGGAATTCCGTCTCCATCCGGAGGTGGCGTGGTGGACACTGCTGGCCAAGCTGCATCTGCTCGCCCCCGCCGCCGAGCGCAGCACCGCCATGCAGGAACTGGACACTCTGCTGCAGGGTGGGCCGGCGCCCGCGGCCGCCACAGCACCTCTCGCCGCCGCCCTGCACGCCCTGGGCGAAGAACAGCGCGCGGCCAGATTCGCCTGATACTCGACGCACGGAGAGCCGCTTGAGCAACATCGATTTCAGCACCATCATCGCCATCAGCATCCACGACACCAAAAATGCCCTCGGCATGGTGCTCAACTCGCTGGACGGCCTGCTCGACCCGGACACCGGCGAATGCCGCTGCGACGCCGGCCAGGTGGCCCGCCTGCAATACGAGGCGCGCCGGGTCAACGACAACCTGGTGCAGCTGCTCACCCTCTACCGCACCGACAAGGGTCTGTACCAGCCGCGCTTTAGCGCTTGCCTGGTATATGAGCTGCTGGAGGACTACTACCTGTCCAACAAGCCGATGATGGACCACCACGGCGTCAGCTGTGACATCGACTGCGCGGAAGACCTGGCCTGGACGCTGGATCAGGCCATGGTGGCGGCGGTGCTGGAAAACGTCATCACCAACACCGTGCGCTACACCCGCAATCGCCTGCGCATGACGGCGCAGAACACCGGCGGCTGGCTGCTGCTGGACATCGAGGACAACGGCCCGGGGTTTCCCGCCGCCATGCTCGGCCGCCGCACCATCGACGAGGATGCGCCGCTGGACCCCAACGCCGGCCGCACCGGCCTCGGCCTCTATTTCTGCGCCCTCATCGCCCAGATGCACGGCAATGGCGCGGAGCATGGTTACATCGAACTGTCCAACGACGGCAGCCTGGGCGGCGGCCGCTTCCGCCTGGCCCTGCCGGGCTGAAACACCCCACCGGTTCACAAAACCGCCGCTTTACGCGGTGGTCGCCGGATTCTCCGGCGTCAAAGCCCCGCCTTGTTGATATAATCGCGCCCAACAATAAATCGGGGGTTCCAATGTCTGCACTTACGCCACTACGTGACCTGCCCAGCGCGAACATCTTCCGCCGCGGCGACGTCTTCGTCCTGTTCGGCGAATTGTTCGGCCGCGGCTACGCCAACGGCCTCATCGACGAGGCCCGCCGCGCGGGCATGACCATCCTCGGCATCACCGTCGGCCGCCGCGACGAAAACGACCGCCTGCGCCCGCTTAACGCCGAGGAATTGCAGGAGGCCGAGGGCCGTCTGGGCGGCCGCATCATCAACATCCCGCTGATGGCCGGTTTCGACATGGACGCGCCGGAAGGCACGCCCACGCCCACCGCCCTGGTGGCCGATCTGAAACTCACCAACTGGCAGGAGTCCAAACTGGACTGGGCGCAAATCGAGCGCTGCCGCGAGGTGGGCGTGACCCGCTTCAAATCCTCGCTGGCCCAGGTGATGGCCGAACTGGACCGCGCCATCCCCGACGGCGCCAACGTGTTCTTCGCCCACACCATGGCTGGCGGCATCCCCAAGACCAAGGTGTTCCTGGCCATCGCCAACCGCATCTACAAGGGCCGTGGCGAGCGTTTCATGTCCTCGCGTGCGCTGCTCGATTCCGATCTCGGCAAGATGATCCTGATGAACTTCGACGAGGTCACCGCCAACACCTTCCAGTACCTCATCGAGGGCAGCAGCGCTATTCGCGCCCGTCTCGCCAAGAGCGGCGGCGAGGCGCGCTACACGGCCTACGGCTACCACGGCACCGAAATCCTCATCAACGGCCAGTACCAGTGGCAGACCTACACCAACTACACCCAGGGCTACGCCAAGATGCGCCTGGAGCGCCACGCCGAGGCAGCCTGGGCGCAGGGCGTCAAGGCCACGGTATTCAACTGCCCGGAGATCCGTACCAACTCCAGCGATATCTTCGTCGGCGTGGAGCTGTCCCTGTTCCCGTTGCTCAACGCGCTGAAGAAGGAAGGTTGCGGTGCTTGGGCGGAACAGCAGTGGTCCGCATGCCAGGCCCTGTTGCAGGACGGCGTGCAGCTGCAACAAATCCTCGACAAGATCGAACGCTACAACAACGACCCCGCCATTGCCCGCTTCCGCAACTTCGCGGCCTGGCCGATGGACAACAGCGCCGACCTCGCCGAAGTGATGGTGGGCACCTCGGAAGAAATCGTCGAGCTGCACAAGGACCGCAAGGCACTGATCAGCGATCATCTCAGCGCCCTGGTGCTGGAAGGCACCGGCCCGCTCATGTTCCACGAGGCCTCCGCCCCGCATGGCCCGGTACTGTGGCTCAACCACGACATCATCGCCAAGCAACTGGCCAAGCTGCACTGACTTGTCCTCGACGGCGGGGCACACTGCCCCGCCGCCAACCTCATCTACACTTCCTTCTATGCCCGAGGCAGCGCTGGAACGTGTCGCCATGATTTCCTTCCACTACCTTTTCCGCCTGTGCCCCCTCCTGCTGCTGACAGGACTGCTCCTGCTGGCCGGCTGCAGCACCACGCCGGAGGTGCTGCGCGGCACCGCGCAGCAGGAACCAGACCCGGCGCAGGTGCGTGCGGCGCCGGGGCGCCATATCGGCGCCACCGTGCGCTGGGGCGGCATCATCGCCGCCGTGGACAACGGCCCGACCGAGAGCGTGATTCAGATCGTGGCCCGGCCGCTGTCGAGATCCGGCCGCCCCCTGGAAACCGATGCCTCGGCGGGGCGTTTTCTGCTGCGTATCGACGGCTTCGTCGATCCTGTGGTGTATGCCAACGGACGCGAACTCACCGCCGTCGGCCACATCACCGGGGTAGAGCAACGCAATATCGGCGCCTATCCCTACAGTTACCCCGTGCTCCACGCCAGCAGCCATCATCTGTGGGCGCTGCGCCCGCCGCCGGCACCCGAGCCGTTCTACTATCCGCCCTATCCCTATCATCGGCCGTGGTACCCCTACGGCCCCTATCCCTACTGGCCCTAGAACATGCCCCTGCTCCGCCTTGCCCCGCTCCTAGCCGCTCTTGCGCTCCTCAACGCTTGCGCCAGTGGCCCGCGTTACGACACCCGCGCCGTCGATACCAGCCTTACCGCCGCCAAGGTCGCGGCGGTGCCCGGCACACATACCGGCGTCCCGGTGGTGTGGGGCGGCGTCATCGTCGCCACCCGCAACCAGCCCGACTACACGGAGCTGGAAATCCTCTCCTATCCGCTCGACGGTGCGCAGCGCCCGGATCCCCGTCGCGCCGAACAGGGCCGTTTTCTCGCCCGCTACGCCGGCTACCTCGAAGGCGTCGACTACGCGCCCGGCCGCAGCGTCACCATCAACGGCGCAGTGGAAACCACCCTCCCCGGCAAGGTGGGCGACGCCGCCTATACCTTCCCGCTGCTTCAGGCCAAGGACGTGTACCTCTGGCCGCGCGACAGCGCAGCACCCAGTTCACCGCAATTTCAGTTCGGCATCGGCGTGATCTTCGGTCGTTAGGGAGCGCTGTGCCGCCATCTTCCAACGTCCATAACTCGTTGGAAAATGAAGCGAATCGAAAATCACACTGTTCGATGCGCGCGGACTGAGAAGTCCAGGATGGACTTATTCAGACCTTCCCTAGAAAAGCTGCGCCGCAGCCAATTTACGTATAATCCCCCGCATACCCATCTCAATACGCGCGGCGCATGACCACACTCGGCGTGGTAATGGACCCCATCGGGTCCATCCAGTACAAGAAGGACTCCACCCTGGCGATGCTGCTGGCGGCGCAGGCGCGTGGCTGGCAGCTGCGCTACTTCGAGCCGGCGGATCTGTTCCTGCGCGACGGCACCGCCTACGGCCGCAGCCGGCCGCTGCGGGTGTTGGCCGATCCGCAAGGCTGGTTCGAGCTGGGCGATGCCGCCGACATTCCGCTAGGCGAGCTGGATGTGATCCTGATGCGCAAGGATCCGCCCTTCGACATGGAGTACATCTACGCCACCTATCTGCTGGAACTGGCGGAGACGGCGGGGGCGCTGGTGGTGAACAAGGCGCAGAGCCTGCGCGACGCCAATGAGAAGCTGTTCGCCGCCTGGTTCCCGCAGTGCACGCCGCCGACCCTGGTGACGCGCGACATGGCACGGCTGCGCGCCTTTCTGGCCGAGCAGGGCGAGGTGGTGCTGAAGCCGCTGGGCGGCATGGGCGGCGCGTCGATCTTCGTCACCCGCCAGGGCGATCCCAATGCCTCGGTGATCATCGAGACCCTCACCGATCACGGTCAGCGCTACACCATGGCGCAGCGCTACCTGCCCGAGATCGCCCAGGGCGACAAACGCATCCTGCTCATCGACGGCGAGCCGGTACCCTACGCCCTGGCGCGCATCCCGGCCGCGGGCGAGCTGCGCGGCAACCTGGCCGCCGGCGGCAGCGGCGTAGGCGTGCCGCTGTCGGAGCGCGACCGCTGGATCTGCGCCCAGGTAGCGCCGCGGCTGCGCGAGAAGGGTCTGCTGTTCGTCGGCCTCGATGTCATCGGCGATTACCTCACCGAGATCAACGTCACCAGTCCCACCTGCATCCGCGAGCTGGACGCCCAGTTCGGCCTGGATATCGCCGGGCAACTGATGGACGCCATTGCGGTCAAACTGGTCGTACGGGAGTAAGCGCCTTCAAACCATGTTCAAGCCTAGATTCGTCTTTTTGCTGCCACTCGTTGTGCTCCTCATGGCCTGTCAGGGCGAACCGCCCATGCAGCGCAAGACCTTCACCGCCTATGGCAGCCCGGTGACGCTCAGCGTCCAGGGCATGGCCGCCGAGGCGGCCCAGCGCGCCCTAGACGAGGCGGCCACCGATCTGCTGTATGTGGAGGAGGGCAACGACCCGGCGGTGCCGGGGCCGATGGCGCGCACCAATCAACTGCTGGCGACGACGGCAGCGTTCTCCGCCGTGCCTTCGCTGTTGCCGCAGATCCGGCAGGCGCAGGCGCTGTCGGCGCGCAGCGGCGGGCTGTTCAATCCAGCCCTGGGCGGGCTGCTCGAGTTGTGGGGCTTCTATAACGACCCGAAGGGGCCGCCGCCCGCAACCGAGGCCGTCACCGCCCTGCTGGCGCAGCAACCGGCCATGAGCGACATCATCATCGACGGCATCAGCATGCGCAGCGGCAATCCCGCCGTGCGCCTCGATCTGGGCGACTTCGGCCGCGGCTATGCCCTGGATACGGCGCTGGCGCGCCTGCGCGAGGCCGGCGCGCAGGCCGGCAGCCTGACCACGCCGGGCGCCGCGGCGCGTATCGGCGCCGGCACCGAGCTGGTGCTGGTGCTCACCGGCAGCGACGGCCGCACGCCCCTGGCCCGCGTTGCCCTGCAGGCCGACGAGGTGGCCTATACCGTCACGCCGCTGCGGCACAGCTACCTCCACGACGGCCGCCTGTATCACCCGCTGCTCGATCCGGCCACCGGCGAGCCGGCACGCGCGACCTTTGCCGTCACCGTGTTTCACAGCAACCTGGCCGAGGCGGCGGCCGCCGCCCATGCCCTGTTTGTCGCCGGACCGGCGCGCTGGACCGCCACCGCCCGCAGCCTCGGTATCTCACGGGCCCTGCTGGTGGATGCGGAAGATGGGGTGCGCGTCACCCCGGCGCTGGCACCGCGCGTCGCCATGAACGACGGCCCGCTGCAGGCCATCGTCGATCCGTTATAATCGCCCGCGCATGAGCACCCTCGCGTCCACTCCGCCCATCCCGCGCATCGGCTCCGCCGACCGCCTTGGCCTGACGCTGTTTCTCGCCGTCGCCTTTCACGCCATCGTCATCCTCGGCATCAGCTTCGTGCCCAACGACAAAAAATCCAGCGAGCTGCCGCGCAGCCTGGAAGTGATCCTGGTGCACAGCAAGAGCGACGAAAAGCCGGACCAGGCCGATTACCTGGCCCAGGTGACGCAGCAGGGCGGCGGCAACGTGAAGGAGAAGGTGCGCCCGAGCAGCCCGTTCACCAACACCGCCGCGCGCAGCGAGCAGGGCAACGCGCCGCAGACCAGTCCGATGACGGCCCCGCCGCCGCAACTGACGCCGGACCCGCGCAACGTGATGACCGCCGACCGCGCCCGCCTCAAGACCCAGGTCACGCCCGGGGAAAAACGCCCCGATGTACCCGACGCGCTCACCGCCGCCGAACTGATCCCGCCCAGCCAGGAGATCGCCCGCCTGGCGGCCGAGATCAACCAGCGGGTGCAGACCTACGCCGCCGAACCGCGCCACAAGTACATCACCGCCAGCACGCGCGAATACCTGCCCGCCGCCTATGAAAGCGCCTGGCGCATGAAGGTGGAGCGCATCGGCAATCTCAACTATCCCGACGAGGCGCGCCGCGCCAACCTGTCCGGTGACCTGCTGCTGGATGTGGCCATCAATCACGACGGCAGCCTGCACAGCGTCAAGGTAGTGCGCTCCTCTGGCCACCGTGTGCTGGACGAAGGTGCCGTGCGCATCGTGCAAATGGCCGCACCCTACGCCCCGCTGCCCGAGGCGCTGCGCAAGGACATCGACGTGCTGCACATCATCCGCACCTGGCAATTCCAGGGCGACAGCCGGCTGGAGATGCGCTGATCCACCCTTGCGGGTGGGGCGCGCCTTCCCGATACTAGCGCCATGACCGACACCACCTCCCTGCGCAACCACTTCCTCATCGCCATGCCGCAACTGGCCGATCCCAACTTCAGCCATACGGTGACCTATATCTGCGAGCACAACGCGGAAGGGGCGCTGGGCATCGTCATCAACCGGCCGATGGAGATCACCCTGGGCAACGTGCTGGAGCACATGCAGATCCAACCCGGCGAGCATGTCGATACCGATGCCTTTATCTACAGCGGCGGCCCGGTACAGCCGGAGCGCGGCTTCGTGCTGCACCGTCCGGTGGGCGCCTGGACCTCCAGCCTGCCGGTGACCGACGACATCGCCCTCACCACCTCGCGCGACATCATGACCGCCATCGGTCATGGCGAAGGCCCGCAGGATTACCTGCTCGCCCTGGGCTACGCCGGCTGGGGCGCCGGCCAACTGGAACAGGAGATCGCGCAAAACGCCTGGCTGTCCGGCCCAGCCGACCCGGCGATCCTGTTCGACCTGCCGGTGGAGGAGCGCTGGGGCGCCGCCGCCGCGCTGATCGGCGTCGACCTCACCCTACTGTCCAGCGAGGCCGGGCATGCTTGAAAAACAACGCAGCAATCCGCGAATGAACGCAAATAGACGCAAATAATGCAAAAGTCTTATTCATGCGCCCACGGTCTGCGGACATGGATGTAATCAACCAGGACATTCGCGTTTATTCGCGCTCAGTTGCCGACTGTTTCTTTTCCCGCCGGTCACCCCATGACTGACACGGTCCTGCTCGGTTTCGACTACGGCACCAGGCGCATCGGCGTCGCCGTCGGTCAAACTCTCACCGGCGCCGCCCGCCCCCTCACCATCGTCCGCGCCCGCGACGGCAAGCCCGACTGGGAGGCAATCAGCCGGCTGATTGCCGAGTGGCAGCCGACGGCGCTGGTGGTGGGCCTGCCGGTACACATGGACGGCACCGAGCATGAGCGCACTGCCCGTGCGCGACGCTTTGGGAATCAGCTGGCGGGCAGGTACAATCTCCCCGTCCATCGCGTCGACGAACGCCTCACTTCCTACGCGGCGGAACTGGAGCTGCGCGCGCAGGGCAAGGGCGGCGAGGCACTGGACGCCGTCGCCGCACAACTGATCCTGCAAAGCTGGCTGGACGCCCAGGCCGAAGAGAGTCGCACATGATTACGCAACCCGATATCGAACAAACCCTGCAGGCGATGGCCGCGCGCCTGCGCGACACCCTGGCCACCCGCGGCATCGGCGATCCCTGCATGGTCGGCATTCACACCGGCGGTGTCTGGGTGGCCAAACGACTGCACACGCTGCTCGGTCTCGGCGAACCGCTCGGCACCCTGGACATCAGCTTCTACCGCGACGACTTCTCGCGTATCGGCGTGCATCCGCAGGTGAAGCCGTCCAATCTGCCCTTCGACATTGAAGGCCGCCATATCATCCTGGTGGACGACGTGCTCTACACCGGCCGCACCATCCGCGCCGCGCTGAACGAAATCTTCGACTACGGCCGCCCCGCCTCGGTGATGCTGGCCGTGCTGGTGGAACGCGGTGGCCGCGAACTGCCGATCCAGGCCGACGTGACCGGTCTGCAAATGGATTTGGAAGCCGACCAGCAGGTAAAGCTGAGCGGACCGGACCACCTCGCCCTGACGATACAAAGCCATGCCGAATAACATTCAGCTCGACGCCAACGGCAACCTGCGCCACTTCCTCACCGTCGAAGGACTGAAGCGCCAGACGCTGACCGATATCCTCGACCTGGCCGAATCCTTCGCCACGGTGGACGCACAGAGCGTGAAGAAGGTGCCGCTGCTGCGCGGCAAGACCATCGCCAACCTGTTCTTCGAGTCGAGCACGCGCACCCGCACCACCTTCGAACTGGCGGCCAAACGCCTGTCCGCCGACGTGCTCAACATAAATATCCAGACCTCGGCCACCACCAAGGGCGAGAGCCTGCTCGACATGCTGCACAACCTGGAGGCGATGCACTGCGACATGTTCGTGGTGCGCCACGCCGACTCCGGTGCCGCCCACTTCATTGCGCGCCATGTGGCGCCGCACGTGTCGGTGGTCAACGCCGGCGACGGCCGCCACGCCCACCCCACCCAAGGCATGCTGGACATGTTCACCATCCGCCGCCACAAGGGGGCGGATTTCGGCAAGCTGCGCGTGGCCATCGTCGGCGACATCATGCACTCGCGCGTGGCGCGCTCACAGATCCACGCCCTCAACATCCTCGGCGTCGGCGAACTGCGCGTCATCGCCCCCAAGACCCTGGTGCCGCCCGAGGCCGGCGCGCTCGGCGTGCATGTCTTTCACGACATGGCGCGCGGCCTCAAGGACGTGGACGTGGTGATCATGCTGCGCCTGCAGCGCGAACGCATGCAGGGCGCGCTGATCCCGAGCGGCAGCGAGTTCTTCCAGCTCTACGGCCTCGACGCCGACATGCTGGCCCACGCCAAACCCGATGCCATCGTCATGCACCCCGGCCCCATCAACCGCGGCATCGAGATCGATTCGGCAGTGGCAGACGGCGAACAGTCGGTGATCCTGGAGCAGGTGAGCAACGGCATCGCCGTGCGCATGGCGGTGATGTCCATGTGCCTGGGCCGGGCGCCGGAAGCGGCAGGGGAAGGGAGCTGAACATGCATACGGTCATCCGCAACGGCCGCGTCATCGATCCGGCCAACCGCCGCGACGAAACCGCCGATATCTACATCGCCGCCGGTCGCATCGCCGCCATCGGCGCCGCCCCGGCCGGCTTCAGCGTGCAGAAGGAAATCGATGCGCGCGGCAAGTGGGTATTGCCCGGCCTGGTCGACCTGCGCGCGCATCTGCGCGAGCCGGGCCAGAAGCACAAGGGCAGCATCGCCAGTGAGACGCGCGCCGCCGCCGCCGGCGGCATCACCACCCTGTGCTGCGCACCGGATACCAGCCCGGTGATCGACACCGTGGCGGTGGTGGAGCTGATCCGCCGCCGCGCCAGCGAGGCCGGCATGGCCCATGTGCTGCCGCTGGCCGCCCTCACCCCGGGCCTGGCCGGCGAACAGATCAGCGAGATGCACGCCCTGCAACAGGCCGGCTGCGTCGCCGTCAGCAATGGCAAGACGCCGATAACCAACACCCTGGTGCTGCGCCGCGCCATGGAATACGCCGCCGGCCTCGACATCCCGGTGCTGCTGTACTCCGAAGACCCCTGGCTGGGTGCCAGCGGCTGCGTGCACGAAGGCGTGGTGTCCACCCGCCTCGGGCTGCCTGGCATCCCCGCCTGCGCCGAGGTGATCGCCGTGGGCCGCGACCTGCTGCTCATCGAACAGACCGGCGTGCGCGCCCACTTCAGCCAGCTCTCCTCCGCCCGCGCGGTGGAACTGGTGGCAGCGGCACAGCAGCGCGGTGTGCCGGTCAGCGCCGACGTCAGCGCCCACCAGCTCTATCTCACCGAGCTGGATGTCGGTCAGTTCAACAGCCTGTGCCATGTGCGCCCGCCGCTGCGCAGCCAGCGCGACCGCGACGGCCTGCGCGCCGCGCTGGCCGAGGGCGTGATCAGCGCGATCTGCTCCGACCACCAGCCCCACGACACCGACGCCAAGCTGGCGCCCTTCCCCGCCACCGAACCGGGCATCTCCGCGCTGGAGACCCTGCTGCCGCTGACCCTGCGTCTGGTGGAAGAGAATGTACTGTCGCTGCACGAGGCCATCGGCCGCATCACCTGGCAGCCGGCCAGCATCCTCGGCCAGAGCGCCGGCACCCTCAGCCTCGGCACCCGCGCCGACATCTGCATCGTCGATCCGGAGCGCTACTGGACGGTGAGCGAAAAGAGCCTGGTCAGCCGCGGCAAGAACACGCCGTTCCTGGGCTGGGAGCTGAAGGGCAAGGTCAGCCACACCCTGCTCGACGGCAAGCTGGTGTACGAGAACCACTAACCATACGATGGGCACGCTTTGCTTTGCCCATCCTACATTTACGGCTCATCATGACCAACAAACCGCATCGCAACACCGTCTACCTCGAAGACGCCGAGATCCTGAGCCACGAGCACTGCGCCGGTGACCAGCACATCCTGCGCGTGAAGGCGCCGCAAATCGCGGCGCACGCCCGCGCCGGCAGCTTTGCGCACATCACCGTCGATCCGCAGCGGCCGCTGCGCCGGCCCATCTCCATCATGCGCGTGAACAAACACAGCGGCGAGGTGGACTTCCTCTACAAGGTATTCGGCGAGGGCACCACGCTGCTGGCGAAACGCACGGCGGGCGAAAAGCTGAGCATCCTCGGCCCCATCGGCACGCCGTTCACGCTGCACATGGACCGGCCGCGCCCGCTGCTCATCGGCGGCGGCGTCGGCATTCCGCCGATGGTGTTCGTCGCCGCGGAGACGCTGGCGGTGAAGGGGGCGTATCAGCCGTTCGTGATCATGGGCTCCGAGGTGCCGTTCCCGTTCAAGCCACAGCCGTCGAAGATCATGGTGCCGGGCATGAGCGCGGAGGTGATCGCCGCCATGCCGCTGCTGGAGGACTGGGGCGTTCCGTCGCGCCTGGCCAGCCGCCAGGGCTTTGCCGGCTGCCACGACGGTTTCGTCACCGACGTGGCGCGCAACTATCTGGAGGCCCTCACGCCGGAACAGCGCAAGGAGGTGGAGGTGTTCGCCTGCGGACCGCACCCGATGCTGGAGGCGGTGGCGAAACTGGCGCGCGAATACCATCTTCCCTGCCAGGTGTCGATGGAGGAATTCATGGCCTGCGGCATCGGCGGCTGCGCCGGCTGCACCATCGAGGTCCAGACCGACACCGGCCCGGCCATGAAGCGGGTCTGCGTCGACGGCCCGGTGTTCGACGCCCGGGTGGTCTTCGCCGACTGAGCCGCGGCGCTGCCGCGTGAGAGGGAACTGACGCGATGCTGTTGTTGATGCCCTTCGATCGCCGCGTGGACTGGAAGCGTCCGCCGCTCATCACCCTCGCCCTGATCCTGCTCAACAGCCTGATCTTCTTCCTGCTGCAAGGCGGCGACGACGACAAACTGGACGCCGCCTACCAGTACTACCAGGAAAGCCGCCTGGCCGACGTGGAGTTCCCGCTCTACAGCGCCTACCTGCGCCAGCACGACCGCCTCGCCGAGCTGCACGAATTCGATGAGCAGTACGAGCTGGTCGACGGCAAGATCATCTACGCCCATCCCTGGGTACCGCTGACGCTGGAATACGATCACGGTTTTCTCTCCGCGCTGGAGAGCGGTCGCCTCATCGGCGCGGATGATCCACGCCACACTACATGGCTTGAACAACGCGGCGAGTTTCGTCGCCTGCTGGAAACGGCCTTCATCCACCGCTACGCCCTGCGCCCGGCGCAGGCCAGTGCCGTCACCGTGGTCAGCCACATGTTCCTGCACGGCGATCTGTGGCACCTGCTCGGCAACATGGTGTTCCTGTTCATCGTCGGCTTCGTGGTGGAGACCATCCTCGGCCGGCGCTGGTATCTGGGCCTGTATCTGGTGGCCGGCCTGTGCGCCGCCGCCCTCGACATCGCCCTGCGTCCCGACGATCTCAACTATCACATCGGCGCCTCCGGCGCCGTCTCCGGCATCATGGGCGCCTACGCGGTGCTGTTCGGCCTGCGCAAGATCGCCTTCTTCTACAACGTGCTGTTCTGGTTCGATCGCATCACCGCGCCGGCCATCATCATGCTGCCGCTGTGGCTGGCCAACGAGATGTTGCAGCTGCTGCTCAACAGCCACAGCAACGTCAACTACCTGGCCCACATCGGCGGCCTCATCGGCGGCGCCCTGTTCACCTGGGCGGCAAAACACTACGACCGCCAGATCGACATCGCCTACATCGACGCGCCGCAAAAAGAGGCGGCGCGGCGCGGGCTGCTGGCGCAGGCGCTGCGCCTGCTGGCCGAACTCAAGCCACAGCAGGCCAAACCGATCCTCGCCAAGCTATTGCGCGAGTCGCCGGATGACATCGAGTTGCTCACCCACCTCTACCATGCCAGCCGCTTTCAGCCCGACAGCGACGACTACCACCGCTACGCGCGCCAGTTGTTGACGCTGCCGGCCACGCCGATGAGCGAGCGGCTGCGCCTGTTCGACGAATACAGCCGCATGGCGCAACCGGGACCGCGCTTCGATACCAGCGAGGCCCTGGCCCTGGCACGCCGCTTCCTGGCCGGCGGCCGCATCAAACCGGCGGAACAACTGGTACTCGGCGTGCTGCGCCGCGACCGCCAGCACGCCGAGCTGCCTGCCCTGCTCCTGCTGCTCGCCCGCCAGGGCGAAAAGGAACGTGCCGGCGCCTACCTGCGCACCCTCGTCACCCACTTCCCGACGGCCGACGAGGCACGCATCGCCCGCGGCTTGCTGGAACTGGGGTAATTGCCAATTTTAATGGGCTAACACCTGACGTGCGTCTTTCTTAATACTTGACCAATGTTGTTGCCATCCATCCTGCGGGGAAATAATGGGGTCAAGTCTTGCCTTTTGCCTGTCTTCTGCTGGATGCCGTTCAAAAACTCAGGCACATAGAGGTGCGCGGGATGTTTGATGTCAACAAGTGCCGCAGCTACGACCTGCTCGGCAACCTCACCGCCCTCATCGACCCGCAGACCCACCTCACACTGACCTACGATGCCTTAAGCCGTCTCACTGCCGCCAACGACCCCGACTACACCCAAAGCTGGAGCTACGACCGCAACGGCAACCGCCTGAGCCAATGGCACAGCGGCGAGCTCACCGATTACGCCATCGACCCGGCCAGCAACCGCCTGCTCCAGGCCGGCAGCCGCGCCTACCAATACGACGCCAACGGCAACCTCATCAATGACGGTAAACACAGCTACCACTACGATGCCAGGAACCGCCTCACCGCCGTCGACAACGGCCAAACCGCCCGCTACACCCACAATGCCCTGGGCCAGCGCATCCACAAGACCGCCCTGCACACGGGCGGCAGTGGCAGCGGCCCCGACTACCTCGCCCTGGCCCAGCAGGCCGAAGCCGAGGCCCAGGCCAGCGCACGCCAACAGAACGCCGATGCCCTGAGCCAACAGGCGCAGGCCAAAACCGAAGAAGCCGCACAGCTGCAACAACAGGCTGACAACCTGAGCCAACAGGCCGAGGCCAAACAACAGGAAGCCCAGCAACTCCGGGCAGAAGCCAACGACCACCTGCAACAGGCCAACCAGCTCGAACAACAGGCCGCCGAATGCCGCGCCCTGGCCGAGCAAAGCGGCACCGCCCCCACCACCTCGCAGACCACCGTCTTCATCTACGACGAACATGGGCAACTCATCGGTGAATACGACGAAGCCGGCAATGCGAGGCAGGAAACCGTGTGGCTGGGGAATCTGCCGGTGGCCACGGTACAGAACGGCCACACCTATGCGGTGCATGCCAACCACCTCGGCACGCCGCGGGTCATCACCAACAGCAGCTACACCGAAGTGTGGCGCTGGGACAGCGACCCGTTTGGAACGACGGCGGCGAATGAAGACCCGGACAATGACGGCAACACGTTTACCTACAACCTGAGATTCCCGGGACAGGTGTACGATGCCGAGACCGGGCTGCATTACAACTACTTCCGAACATACGATCCCGCCACCGGCCGCTACATCGAATCCGATCCGATTGGGCTTGAGGGTGGTCTGAATACCTACGCCTATGTAGGCTCGAATCCGCTGCTATATATCGATCCTCTTGGTTTGAAAGGAGGATGTCCGGCCAATATGTATCCCGGCCCCGGAAACATTTGCATTCCGAATCCTGACGACAACTACAGGGAACACGGGGTCAGGTCTTGCCTTTTGCCTTTTCTCGAGGGGAACACGGGGTCAGGTCTTGCCTTTTGCCTTTTCTCTGCTAGGGTTGCTTTATGGCCCAACCACTGCGACTTGAGTTCCATGGTACGCTCTACCACGTCACCTCTCGTGGCGATGGGCAGGAAGACATCTATCTGGACGATGATGACCGCGCTACCAGTCTAGCCGTCCTGGGAGAGGTGGTGAAGAGGGAAATAATGGGGTCAGGGAAATAATGGGGTCAAGTCTTGCCTTTTGCCTGTCTTCTGCTGGATGCCGTTCAAAAACTGGAAATAATGGGGTCAAGTCTTGCCTTTTGCCTGTCTTCTGCTGGATGCCGTTCAAAAACTCAGGCACATAGAGGTGCGCGGGATGTTTGATGTCAACAAGTGCCGCAGCTACGACCTGCTCGGCAACCTCACCGCCCTCATCGACCCGCAGACCCACCTCACACTGACCTACGATGCCTTAAGCCGTCTCACTGCCGCCAACGACCCCGACTACACCCAAAGCTGGAGCTACGACCGCAACGGCAACCGCCTGAGCCAATGGCACAGCGGCGAGCTCACCGATTACGCCATCGACCCGGCCAGCAACCGCCTGCTCCAGGCCGGCAGCCGCGCCTACCAATACGACGCCAACGGCAACCTCATCAATGACGGTAAACACAGCTACCACTACGATGCCAGGAACCGCCTCACCGCCGTCGACAACGGCCAAACCGCCCGCTACACCCACAATGCCCTGGGCCAGCGCATCCACAAGACCGCCCTGCACACGGGCGGCAGTGGCAGCGGCCCCGACTACCTCGCCCTGGCCCAGCAGGCCGAAGCCGAGGCCCAGGCCAGCGCACGCCAACAGAACGCCGATGCCCTGAGCCAACAGGCGCAGGCCAAAACCGAAGAAGCCGCACAGCTGCAACAACAGGCTGACAACCTGAGCCAACAGGCCGAGGCCAAACAACAGGAAGCCCAGCAACTCCGGGCAGAAGCCAACGACCACCTGCAACAGGCCAACCAGCTCGAACAACAGGCCGCCGAATGCCGCGCCCTGGCCGAGCAAAGCGGCACCGCCCCCACCACCTCGCAGACCACCGTCTTCATCTACGACGAACATGGGCAACTCATCGGTGAATACGACGAAGCCGGCAATGCGAGGCAGGAAACCGTGTGGCTGGGGAATCTGCCGGTGGCCACGGTACAGAACGGCCACACCTATGCGGTGCATGCCAACCACCTCGGCACGCCGCGGGTCATCACCAACAGCAGCTACACCGAAGTGTGGCGCTGGGACAGCGACCCGTTTGGAACGACGGCGGCGAATGAAGACCCGGACAATGACGGCAACACGTTTACCTACAACCTGAGATTCCCGGGACAGGTGTACGATGCCGAGACCGGGCTGCATTACAACTACTTCCGAACATACGATCCCGCCACCGGCCGCTACATCGAATCCGATCCGATTGGGCTTGAGGGTGGTCTGAATACCTACGCCTATGTAGGCTCGAATCCGCTGCTATATATCGATCCTCTTGGTTTGAAAGGAGGATGTCCGGCCAATATGTATCCCGGCCCCGGAAACATTTGCATTCCGAATCCTGACGACAACTACAAGAACGAATGCGTGACGGCGGAGTGCGCGGCTGGGTTGCCACCGGCGAACACAATGTCGAAGGAGGACAGCTGCTATATCACTTGTTCTGCAACAGCAGGCTCGACGTGTGCAGTCACGCTTAGAGGCGGGATCAATCCATATTCTGCTGCAGCGTATGTTGCATGTCGGGCCGCAGTTGCCTCTACCTGCAGGGAAGAATGCAACAAGGCATATTGCGAGACAAAGTAATGAATATCCGATATTTGCGCTGCCCGAATTGCGATAAGTACGTTGGTTTGAGTGCAGTGAAAAGTGAGTTCTTGTGCCCTCATTGCCGCACAAAACTTAAATCAAACATCATTTTTGCAATCATTTTCATGGTGGTTGGATGGAGCGTGTTCGTGCCATTTGTTACTAATGCCATCGCGCCGTATTTGTGTGGGCATGGAGGCGTTTGTTATGGGGTGATTGAGGGATTGCTTGGTGCACTCGCATTCGTGTTCGTCGGACTGCTTCTTCTGCGGATTAGAAAGCATGATGAGCCAACCGACGAACAGTCTCCATAGGATATGGCGTAACGGAGCCACCGCCGCCCCCGGGCGCGGTGCCA
>NZ_JBLJDO010000016.1:0-58079 GCF_059410345.1 Sulfurivermis sp.
ATATGGTGGGTCGTGTGAGACTCGAACTCACGACCAACGGATTAAAAGTCCGCTGCTCTACCGACTGAGCTAACGACCCGGCACAAATGAGCCGCATATGCTACCGAACTGAGCGGAAATGGCAAGCACGAACCCGGTGGAAGTCAGCACACTGCCCATGGCGGCACAGGGTGAAGACCATAAGGAGAGGAGACGGGGGACACGAGAGGCGCATGCTGGATCCGCGCCGCTCCCGTGTCCCGCGTACGGACTGCGTTAAACCGCTTCCAGCTGGCGCAGGGAGGAGGGCAGCAGACGCATATCGACCAGCGCCGTCACGAAAGCCTTGAAGAAAGTCGCCTCATCTTCATACACCATCTTGTAGTACTGGATCTTCATGGTCAGCGCGCTGCCGAACACGATGGCGACGAAGGTGATGATGGAGCCGAGCGCCAGGGTGGAAACACCGGTGATGGCCTGGCCCACGGTGCAGCCCATGGCCAGCACGCCGCCGAAGCCCATCAGCACCGCACCGATGAAGTGGTTGAGGAAGTCCTTGAAGCTGGCGAACCACTCGATGCGGAAGCCCTTGCTCAGTAGCGACCACAGCAGCGAGCCGAGGATCACGCCGAACACCGACATGATGCCGAAGGTCAGCAGGCTGCTGTCGAAGCCCTTGGCGGCATAACCCACCGTCTGACCCATGGGATTGATGAAGGTGAAGGACTGCGGGCTGAGCGGCGCGCTGTCCGGCTTGGTGTCGACGCCCTCATGGAAGTCGGGATACATGTCCCAGTATTCCTTGGTCGGGTTGACCGCATCGCGTAGCGCCACCACCTCGTCCTCGATGTTGAGGTTCAGGTTGGAGGTGACATACCAGGCGCCCAGCACGCACAGACCGACCACCACGCCGCCGAGGATGTTGTCGAAGCTGGAGCGGAATTCCGCCGACTTGAGGATGAACACCAGCAGGCCGGCGGCGATGAGGCCGCCGATCACCAGACGCGCCATCACGGCATTGTCGCTGCTCACCAGCGAACCCAGGTCCTGATAGGGACCGACATTCACCGCCAGCGGGCGGATCCAGTCGATGAACAGCACGGACATCAGGGTCTGGTCGCTGCCGGGGAAGGGATTGACCATGAAGTAGGCGATGACGCCGATGATCAGCAGCACCATGATGGACTTGATGTTGCCGCCGCCGATGCGGATCAGGCACTTGTTGCCGCAGCCGCTGGCCAGGGTCATACCGATACCGAAGATGATGCCGCCGAGCAGGTTTTCCGCCCACACCAGCTGGCCCATGCGATAGGGCGGGAAGGCATCATTGGCCGCCACCAGGCCCATGGTCTCCAGCACCACCACGCCGAGCAGGGCCACCACGATGGCCAGCAGCCAGGCACGCATGCGGCCCCAGTCGCCCATATTGACGACATCGGACACCGCACCCATGGTGCAGAAGTTGGTCTTGTTCACCACCAACCCCAGCACCAGGGCGATGGCGAAGGTGGACCACAGCAGCACGGATTGTGCCTCGGCAAAGCTATCGAAAATCATAGTGTCTCCTCGCGACGAAAGGTCTGACCGCTGGCGGCCTGCCGGAGGGCGGTCCCCCCCTGAAATCGGCAGCTCTTAATAGATGGAGAAATCCGGTCTGTTATTCCCGAAAATAAACCGGACCAAAATACCCCACCGGGGCGAGGGATGCAGTATCCCTATTGGGAAGGTCTGAATACGTCCATCCTGGACTTTTCTGACCAAACAAATCGAGAAGATTTACCTAATTTTCCAATGACTTATCACTATTGGAGAGTGGCAGCGCCTCCCTGTGCCGCGGAAACTCTGTCGCTTATTCAGAGCCTCCTTGGTAGGGGGTGGGATCGGGCAGGCCGGCGGCGGCAAAGCCGGCGGCACGCAGGCGGCAGGAGTCACACACACCGCAGGCGCGGCCGGCGCCGTCCGGGTTGTAGCAGGACAGGGTCTGGCCGTAATCCACGCCCAGGGCGGTGCCGGTACGGATGATTTCGGCCTTGCTCATGTGGATCAGGGGCGCATGAACGGTGAGGCGCCGCCCCTCCACCCCGGCCCGGGTGGCCAGATTGGCCATGTGCTCGAAGGCCGCGATGAATTCGGGGCGGCAGTCGGGATAGCCGGAGTAGTCCACCGCGTTGACGCCGATGAAGATGTCCCCCGCCCCCAGCACCTCGGCCCAGGCCAGGGCCAGAGACAGGAACACGGTGTTGCGCGCCGGCACGTAGGTGACCGGGATACCCTCGCCCGGCGTCTCCGGCACGGCGATGGCATCGTCGGTCAGCGCCGAACCGCCGAACTGGCGCAGGTCCAGCGGGAAGGTGCGATGTTCCACCGCCCCCAGGCTGCGCGCCACCCGCTGCGCCGCCGCCAGCTCGCAACGATGGCGCTGGCCGTAGTCGAAGCTGAGGGCATAACAGGCAAAGCCCTGGGCGCGGGCCATGGCCAGGACCGTGGCCGAGTCGAGTCCACCGGAGACCAGTACCACTGCCCGTTTCATTTGCCCTGTGCCTCGCCCCACAGAATTTTGTGCAACTGCAGTTGAAAGCGCACCGGCAGACGATCGGCCAGGATCCACTCGGCCAGTTGTGTCGGCTCCAGCCGGCCATAGCAGGGCGACAACAGCACCTCGCAACGGGCCGCCAGATCGTGGCGCTGGATGATCTCCCGCGCCCAGTCGTAATCGGCGCGATCACACAGCACCAGCTTGACCTGATCCTGTGAGGTCAGTGTCGCGATGTTTTCGTAACGGTTCTTGCCCGCCTCGCCCGAACCCGGCGTCTTCAGGTCCATCACCCTGCTCACGCGCGGGTCCACCGCCGCCACGTCCAGCGCGCCGGAGGTCTCCAGCGACACCGCATAACCGGCATCGCACAGGCGCGTCAGCAGCGGGAGGCAGGCACGCTGCGCCAGCGGCTCGCCGCCGGTGACGCAGACATGACGCGCGCCATAACCCGCCACTTGCGCCAATACCTCATCCAGCGTCATCCACGCGCCGCCGCTGAAGGCATAGGCGGTATCGCAATAGTTACAGCGCAACGGACAACCGGTCAGGCGCACGAATACCGTGGGCCAACCGACGCTGCGCGATTCGCCTTGCAGGGAGAAAAAGATTTCAGTAATGCGCAGACGGGCTTCGTCCATGGGGGTTCGAAATTCATTCACCGCTTAGGCGCAGCGAGAAGGCCTGGGGCTCCTACAGCAAGAGCTTGGCGTTCTGTGCGCCTTTGCGGTGAAGAAGTTGACTAGTTGCCTTCGCCGCGCATCTTCTGCAGGAACGCGTTGGCTTGGCCGGCCTCGGTGGTATTGGGGTAGGTGCGCGCCAGTTCGGTCAGGATCGTGCGCGCCTCGGCCTTGTCGCCCAGCTCGTACTGGCTGTAGCCGATCTTCAGCATGGCCTCGGCCAGCTTGGGGCTCTTCGGATAGCGCTGCAGCAGCACGCGATAGTCGGCCACCGCCTGCTTGAAATTGCGCTGGGCATAATTGGCCTCGCCAATCCAGTACTGCGCAATGTGCCCGTAACGGCCATCCGGATAGTCCTTGAGGAAGGCGCGGAAGGCGGTGATCGCCTGCTCGTAGCGCAGCTCACGCAGTTGATCGAAGGCCTGCTGATAGGCCTCACGTTCCTTGTCGGCGTTGGCGGCATTGAGCGGGGCAGGTGCCGGGGCGGCAGGGGGCGCCTGCGCCGGGGCGGGAGCAGGTGCAACAGCCGCCGCCGGCGCAGTCGGTGCCGACACGGGTGCGGCAGGTGCCGCGACCGGCGGTGCGACCAGGGCCTGCGGCGCCGAGGCGCCGCCTTCCCGCTCCAAACGCGACAGGCGGCGGTCGATGTCGAGGTACAGATCGCGCTGGCGCTGACGCAGCTCGGTGATGGCGTAGGACTGCTCTTCCATCTGGCCGCGCAGCTGCTGCACCTCCTGCTCTAGCCGATCGAGGCGCGTGGCCATCTCCACCAGCGCCTGGCTTTCCACCTGCCGTTCCAGCCGGGCCACTCGCGCCTCCAGCGGCTCGGCCGCCATGGCCGGCAGGGTCCATGCCGTCAGCAGCAGGGCCGCAACAAGCTTCTGTCGTGTCATATCAATATCCCGAATAAAGCAATTCCACACGGCGATTCAAGCGCCAGGCCGACTCGTCATGACCGAAGGCCACCGGACGTTCCTCGCCAAAGCTGATCACCTGCAACTGGCGCGCACCGACGCCCTGCAGGGTCATCAAACGCTCCACCGCCTTGGCGCGGCGCTCACCCAGGGCCAGATTGTACTCCCGTGAGCCGCGTTCGTCGGCATGGCCTTCCAGCACCACGGAAATTTCCGGGTTCTGCGCCAGATAACGGGCGTGGATGGTGATCAGTTCGCGACTCTCCGGCGTCACCTCGCTGCTGTCGAAGGCGAAGTAGATGACGCGCTTGGCCAGCGGGCTGGCCGGGTCGGTCAGCGCCGACACGCCGAATTCGCCGCCCAACCGCGCACCACCGGTCTCGACGCCGTCACCGGGACGCATTTCGCCGGCACCGATGCTGCGTTCTTCCACCGGCACGTCTTCCGGCCGCTCTTCCAGACTGCCGCATGCCGCCAGCAGCAAACTGCTCAAACCCACTACCCACAATGCCTTACTGTTCATGTTTCTTGCTCCTATTCGCCGAAGAAGGGGGACCAGGCGGGCTCGCGCACGTCGCCTTTTTTCAGGCCCAGGCGCTGCCGCGCCCGGCCATCCGCCGATACTGCTTCCAGCACACCGCGATCGCCCACCTCGGTGGCATACAGCAGCATCGCGCCGTTGGGGGCGAAGCTGGGCGATTCGTCGAGGCGGGTATCGGTCAACACCCGCAGGGTGCCGGTTTCCAGCTCCAGCACCGCGATGCGGAAGCGATCGCCGTCGCCGTGCACCATCGCCAGCCGCTTGCCGTCGCGCGACAGCGCCGGACTGGCGTTGTAGATGCCCTCGAAGGTGACGCGCTGCGGCGCCTCCTGCGGGCGGCCCTGGGCATCGAGACGCACGCGGTAGATCTGCGGCCGTCCGCCGCGATCGGAGGTGAAATAGAGGCTGCGCCCATCCGGTGCCCACACCGGCTCGGTGTCGATGGCAAAGTGCTGCGTCACCCGCGTCAGCCGGCCGCTGCCCAGCTCCAGGATATAGATCTCCGGGTTGCCGTCACGCGACAGGGTCAGCGCCAGGCGCTGGCCGTCAGGCGAAAAGTCCGGCGCGCTGTTGATGCCGGCGAACTCCGCCACCTTCTGGCGCTGGCCGCTGGCAATGTCCTGTACGTAGATCATCGAGCGGCCGCCCTCGAAGGACACGTAGGCGAGACGGCGGCCATCCGGCGCCCAGGTTGGCGACATCAAGGGCTGTCCGGAACTGAGGATCACCTGCTCGTTGTGGCCATCGGCATCGGCCACCTCAAGACGGAAGCGGCGCTTGCCCGCCTCCAGATTTTCCACCGTCACGTAGGCGATATGGGTGTCGAAGGCGCCGCGCTGCCCGGTGAGGCGCTGATAGATGATGTCGGCGATCTGATGCGCCACCCGGCGCAGCCGCGCCGCATCCGCCTGCATGGTGTAGCCGGCCAGCTGCACCCCGCGCACCGTGTCGAACAACTGGAACTGCACCTGATAACGGCCATCACGCAGTTCCATGCGGCCAATCACCAGATTGTCGCTGCCCACGCCGCGCCACAGATTGAAGTTCACATCACGCCCGTCCACCGGACGCTGCGGCAGGCGCTGCGCATCCAGCGGCGCAAACTGGCCACTGCGCGCCAAGTCGGCGCTGATGATGGCGGCCATGTCCTGCGCCGGCGCGCCGGGGCCGCTCCAGCCGAAGGGCACCACGGCGATGGGCATGGCGCCTTCCATGCCCTGGGTGATCTCGATGCTGAGACGCGCCTGCGCCGTACCGGTCAGCAACAGGCACAACAGCAACCATGCTTTCATCGCATTCAAGGGACTACCTCGCTTCGAAGATGAATTCGATTTCACGTTCCCAAATCTCCGGCACCGGCGGCGGCGGCAAGGGCGATGCCTTGTGCACCGCATTTTCCACCGAGCGATCAAACACCGCATCACCGCTGCTGCGGGTGATGCGCACGCCTACCACGTCGCCGGTGGGCAGTTGCTGCACCAGCACCGTGCAGGTCATGCCGGGGCGGGCGGTGGGCGGGCGCAACCAGTTGCGCTCCACCTTGTTGCGGATGTCGGCGATGTACTGCTGCACCAGGGTAGCATTCTGGCGCGCCCGCTCCTGTGCCCGCTTCTGCGCCTCCGCCTCCATCTGGCGCTGCGCCTCCGCCATCTTGGCCTTCAGTTCGGCTTCGGCGGCGGCCTTCTTGCGCGCCTCGTCCTCACGCCGCAGGCGCTCCTCTTCCTGCTTGCGTTTCGCCTCCAGCTCCGCAGCCCGCTTTTCCTCGGCGACGCGCTTCTTCTCCGCCTCCGCCTGTGCCTGCTTCAGCTCAGCCAGACGTTTCTGCTCCGCCGCTTCCTTCGCCTTGCGTTCCTGCTCGGCGGCAACGCGCTGCCTCTGTTCTTCTTCGGCGCGGCGCTTCACCTCAGCGGCGCGCTGCTCCTCACGCTGGCGCGCCTCGCGTGCGCGCTGCGCCTCGTCCTGCAACTGCTTGCGCCGTGCCTCTTCCTGCTGCTGCTGGCGGCGGGCCTCATCACGCAGGCGCTGCACCTCGGCCTGTACCTGCGCCTCATCCACCGCCCGCGCCTGAATCGGCTCCGGTTCCGTCTGGGCCGCCGTCGGCTGCGGCCGCGGCGTCGGCGCATGCAGGCTGACGCCGAGCAATGCCACCAGTACCGCATGCAGCAGCAGCGACCAGCCGTACGGGGCAAACCGGCTCGACATCGCTTATTCCGGGTTCTCGGTGAGCAGGCCCACGCCGGGCACACCGGACTGCTGCAGCACCGCCATTACCGTCACCACCTTGCCATAGGCGACGTTGCGGTCGCCCCGCACATACACCGGCGTCTCCGGTCGCAGACGCAACTCGGCGGCGATGCGCACCGCCAGTCCCTCGACATCGAGCTGCACCGAACGCTCGGCCCCCTTGGTGAAATGCAGGTTGCCGGCCGCGTCCACCGTCACCACCAGCGGCGGGATCGCTGCCGGCGGCACCGTCTCGGCAGACGCCTGCGGCAGGTCCACCTTGACCCCCTGGGTCAACAGCGGTGCAGTGATCATGAAGATCACCAGCAGCACCAGCATCACGTCGATATAGGGCACGACGTTGATCTCGCCCATGGGCTTCTTGCGCTTGTGCCGATAGGCCACGCCGCCGCTCATTTGGTGTGGGCCTGGCGCTGCAACAGGGTGGAGAATTCTTCCGTATAGGCCTCGTAGCGATTCACCAGCCGCTCCACGTCATTGGCGTAACGGTTGTAGGCAATGACCGCGGGGATAGCGGCGAACAGGCCCATGGCGGTGGCAATGAGCGCCTCGGCGATACCGGGGGCCACCATCGCCAGGGTGGCCTGCTGCACCGAGCCGAGGGCACGGAAGGAATTCATGATGCCCCATACGGTACCGAACAGGCCGATGTACGGGCTGGTGGAACCGACAGTGGCGAGGAAGGACAGATTGGCCTCCAGACGATCGATCTCGCGGCTCAGGGCCACGCGCATGGCGCGCTGCGCGCCCTCCACCACCGCCATCGGCTCGACGCCACCCTGCTTGCGCAGGCGGGCGAACTCGCCGAAGCCCGCCTCGAACAGCCCGGCCATGCCGGTGTTGCCGTCGCGGTTCTTGGACACCTGCTTGTACAGTTCGACCAGATCGATGCCGGACCAGAAGCGCTTTTCGAACAGGTCGGCGTCCGCACTGGCCGCCTTGAGCAGGCGCCACTTGGCGATGATCTGTCCCCAGGAAACGATGGAGATGAGCAGCAGCAGGAGCATCACGGCCTGCACCAGCAGGCTGGCCTCGATAAACAGGCTCAACAGGGAAATGTCAGTATTCATCCTTGTTCTTTTCCGTCGAAAGGTGGCTGCCGGCCGACAGCATAAACGACTGGTTCAAAGCCGCGCTGCGAACGGCATACGAATTACGCGTACTGTTGCTCCAGTGCGGCGACGATTGCTGCGGGCGCTGGCCTGGGGCGCAGGGTCTGCGCGTCGAGGCTGGCGATCTTCACCTTGCCGCGGCACAACACCTCGTCGCCGCGCCGCACCTCCTGACGGAAGGTGATGCTGGCGCCGCCGTTGTGCACGACCTCGGCGGTGACCGTCAGCGCGTCGTTGAACCGCGCCGGGCGCAGATAATCCACCTCGACCGCACGCACCGCAAAAATGATACCCGCGTCACGAATCAACTGATCCTGTTCGAAGCCGAGGCTGCGCAGCCATTCGGTACGGGCCCGTTCCATGAACTTGAGGTAATTGGCGTAGTACACCACCCCGCCCGTATCGGTGTCCTCGTAGTACACGCGCACCGGCCATGCGAACATCGACACGTTAGTCATCCTTGCCGTTATTTAGTTCCAGCGCCTGCTGCAGGGTACGCGCCGTCGATTGCGGCGGCGTGAAACCAAAATGCAGATAGGCGCTGCTGGTGGCGGTGCGCCCGCGCGGGGTACGCATCAGAAAACCCTGCTGGATCAGATAAGGCTCCAACACATCCTCGATGGTGCCGCGCTCCTCGCCGATGGCAGCGGCCAGGCTGTCGACGCCCACCGGGCCGCCGTCGAACTTTTCGATCACAGCGAGCAGCAGTTTGCGGTCCATCACATCGAAGCCGTTGCCGTCCACGTCGAGCATGTCCAGGGCGCGATCGGCCACGGTATCGGTGATGCAGCCGTCGGACTTCACCTCGGCATAGTCGCGCACGCGGCGCAGCAGGCGATTGGCGATACGCGGCGTGCCACGGGAGCGGCGCGCGATTTCATGCGCCCCCTTGGCTTCGATCCGCACGCCGAGGATGCCAGCGGAACGGGTAACGATGGATTGCAACTCATCGACGGTATAGAACTCCAGCCGCTGCACGATGCCGAAGCGATCGCGCAGTGGCGAGGTGAGCAGACCGGCGCGGGTGGTGGCGCCGACCAGGGTGAACGGCGGCAGGTCCAGCTTGATGGAACGTGCCGCTGGCCCCTCGCCGATCATGATATCGAGCTGGTAGTCTTCCATCGCCGGATAGAGCACCTCCTCCACTACCGGCGACAGGCGGTGGATTTCATCAACGAACAGTACGTCGTGCGGTTCCAGATTGGTGAGCAGCGCAGCGAGGTCGCCGGGACGCTCCAGTACCGGCCCCGAGGTGTGGCGCAACTGCACGCCCATTTCCGCGGCAATGATGTGTGCCAGGGTGGTCTTGCCCAGGCCGGGCGGGCCGAACAGCAGCACGTGATCGAGCGCCTCATGGCGTTTTTTCGCTGCCTGGATGAAGATTTCCATCTGCCCGCGCACCGCCTGCTGGCCGACATAATCGGCCAGCAGCTTGGGCCGAATGGCACGATCCATGACATCCTCTTCGCGGCTGGCGCTGGCGGTGATCAGGCGATCGGTTTCTATCATTTCTTCATCGCCCCCTTCAGCGCCTCACGGATGATCTCCTCTGAACTGCGTCCATCGGTAATCACGCCGCTCACCATACGGCTGGCCTCCGGCGGCTTGTAGCCGAGGGAAACAAGGGCGCTGACGGCGTCCCTCACCTCATCGCGCTCTGCCGTCGGCACCGCCATCACCACCGGCAGCACACCGGCCTCCTGCCAGTCGGCCAGGCGATCGCGCATTTCGACGATGAGACGCTCGGCGGTCTTCTTGCCGATGCCGGGCAGACGGGTGAGCGAGGCAGTATCGTTTTCCTGAATGCAGCGGGCGAAGGTGTCGGCGCTCATGCCGGAGAGGATCGCCAACGCCATCTTGGCGCCGACACCGTTGACCTTGAGCAGGGCGCGGAACAGGCTGCGCTCGCGCTCGCTGGCAAAACCGAACAGCAGGTGCGCATCCTCGCGCACCACCAGATGGGTATGCAGAATGATTTCGCTACCGCTGGCGGGCAACTGGTAGAAGGTGCTCATGGGCGCCTCGACCTCGTAGCCGACACCGCCCACCTCCAGCAACAGTTGCGGCGGCTTCTTGTCCACTAATTTGCCGCGTAAACGTCCGATCATCGCCGTCTTCCCGCCAAGGTCTTTGCCGCTGCCAGATGATTGAGGGTTTGCGCCGTGTGCACGTGGCACAGTGCCACGGCCAGGGCGTCGGCGGCATCCGCCTGTGGTGCTGACGGCAGTTGCAGCAGTGCCTGCACCATGTGTTGCACCTGCTCCTTGCCGGCGCGGCCGTTGCCCACCGTCGCCTGCTTGATCTCCGCCGGCGTGTATTCGTTCACCGTCAGACCTTCCATCAAAACCGCACACAGCGCCGCGCCGCGTGCCTGCCCCAGTTTGAGGGCGGAATCGGGATTGCGCGCCATGAACACCCGTTCGATGGCCACATGCTGCGGCCGGTACGTCGCCACCACCTCGCGCAACTCGTCAAAAATCGACTTCAGGCGGCCGGTGAATTCGCCGTCCCCCACCCGGATACAGCCGCTGGCCACATACACGCTGCGCGTCCCCTCGCGCTCGATGACGCCGAAACCGGTGATGCGCGAACCGGGGTCGATGCCGAGGATACGGGACATCAGAAACCAGTCCCCAACGACAAGTTACCAGGGACAGGAAAAAATATTGCGCGGCACGACACCGCACTCCTTTTCCTTGTCACTGCAGTTTTGCCATCACTTCGTCGCTGAAATCGGCGTTGCTGTATACGCTCTGCACATCGTCGAGGTCTTCCAGCATGTCCACCATTTTCATCACCTTCTCGGCGTCTTCCAGTTGCAACTCGATGGTGGTGGCGGGACGCTCGGTGACCTCGGCTACTTCCGGGGTAAGGCCGGCGGCGATCATCGCCTCCTTCACCTCGATGAAGTTTTCCTGCGCGGTGATGACGTCGATGCTGCCGTCGTCATTGCTGGCCACATCATCGGCACCGGCTTCGAGGGCGACCTCCATGATGCGATCCTCATTGCTGCCAGCCGGATAGCTGAGTACGCCGACGCGGCTGAACAGATAGGCCACCGAACCATCGGTACCGAGATTGCCACCGCATTTGGAAAAGGCATGGCGTACTTCCGACACGGTACGGTTGCGGTTGTCGGTGAGACAGTCGACCAATACCGCCACGCCGCCGGCGCCGTAGCCTTCGTAACGGATCTGTTCGTAGTTTTCGCCCTCACCGGCACCGGTGCCACGCTTGATGGCGCGTTCGATGGTGTCCTTGGGCATATTGGCGTCCAGCGCCTTGTCGATGGCCGTGCGCAGGCGCGGGTTGCCGCCGGGATCGCCGCCGCCCATGCGGGCCGCGACGGTGATTTCACGAATCAGCTTGGTGAAGATTTTGCCGCGCTTGGCATCCTGGCGCCCTTTGCGATGCTGGATATTGGCCCATTTGCTGTGTCCGGCCATGATTACCTCGTTGATGACATGCCGATAAATAGCGGCATTTTACCATCAGCAGGGCAATGGCCGACAGGCTGCCGGCTTGGGATATCTCAAATTTCGCGGTCGGGAAGCAGAATGGTGGTGCGGTCGAGACCATGGCCCTCGTCGGCCTCGAAGGAAAACTCATAATGGCCGATGCGGATCAGATCGCCCTGGTGCAGCAGCTTGCGGGTCACCGGGGCGCCGTTGACCTGGGTGCCATTGGTACTACCCAGATCTTCCAGCACCACGTTGCGGTAATTCTCCAGGTAAGGGACAGACTCCAGGCGCAGCACCGCGTGGTGGGTACTGACCGCCTGGTCGTCGAGGCGGATGTCGCTGTCGGCATGCCGCCCGAGGGTGGTTTCGGCCCGCTCCAGCGGATAGCTGTGGATCCCCACTCCGTCATGCAGGAGCAACAGGCGCGCCATGTCAGGACACGCTCTGCTGCTGGAATTCGAGGCGTACGCCCGCCACTTCCAGCACATCGCCACTCTTCAGGGCCTGACTCCCCGCCCCCATGGGCTGGCCATTGAGGTTCGGCACCCCCTGGCTGTTGCCCACCGCCATCGGCACCAGGAAGAACCCCTGCGTGCGCTTGGCCACCACCGCCACCTGCACACCGGGCTTGCCGACGGTGTTATAGGGCTTGTTCAGCTCCAGCAATTCGCCCGCCTTGGGGCCGTTCAGGATTTTGAGCTTTCCAATCAGATCCTTGGGTGTCTTCAGTGCATCGCGTTGGGCGGAAGAGATGATGACCGTGGCATCCAGGCTCTGCACCGACTCATCCACCAGCTTGATTTCGTGCTGGCCGACACGCAGCACATCGCCGTGGCGCAGCTGACGCCGATGTATGCGCTGGCCGTTGACCATGGTGCCATTGGTGCTCTCCAGGTCCTCAACGAAGATTTCCTTGCCCAGCACGTGAAACACGGCATGCTTGCCGCTCACCGTGCCATCGTCCAGAACGATATCGTTGGACGATGCCCGCCCCAGGGTGATGCGCGGCTGGTCCAGGTTCAGTTCATTTATGTTCACACCATCCAGTGTGATGATCAGCTTTGCCATGGTCATGTCACTCCTTCAACGCCACTACGCGCGCCAGGATTACGGAGATATTGTCGTTACCGCCGCAGCGGTTCGCCTCGGCTACCAACGCATTGGCGGCAGCCTCCAGATTATCCCTGTTGTCCGTGAGCAATTTTGCGATGCTGTTATCAGTCACCATGTCATTGAGGCCGTCGGAGCAGAGCAGATAGATATCATCGACCTGCACCTCATGGTGATGGACCTCCACCTCCACCGCCGGCTCGATGCCGAGGGCACGGGTGATGACGTTCTTGTTGACCACCTCCTGGGCCTCATCGGCACTCATGAAGCCGCCGGCCACCAACTCCTGCAACAGGGAGTGATCACTGGTGAGCAGTTCCAGGCAGCCGCCGCGCAGTCGGTAGACGCGCGAATCGCCGACGTGACCGATCATTACGCCGCGACCGCGGAACAGCGCCAAGGCCAGCGTGGTGCCCATGCCGCTGAACACGGCATCCGACCCCGCTTTTTGCAGGATTTCCGTATTGGCGTCGGCGACGGCATTCTGCATGCCCACCTCCTGCTCCAGGGTGTCGGCCGGCAGGTCACGCAGCAATGGATGCAGCACGGAAATGGCCAGGGCGCTGGCCACCTCACCGGCATTGTGGCCCCCCATGCCGTCAGCCAGCAATGCCAGGCCGGCGTTGGCATCCCAGGCGATCTGGTCCTCGTTGTGTTCGCGCGTGCAACCCGTGTCGGTGCGGCCGCTCATCTGCAGTTCGGGTACGCTATTCACCTCAATGATCCTTGGTTATCTGTTGCTTGCAGCGGCGCAACGCGTTAGCCAGATGGTGGCCGCTTTGCACCCGCTTTTCGATGTCCTTGTACAGCGCCCGGTTGACGATGGTGCTGACACAGGTCGGCAGGTCGGGGCGCAACACGCGCACATCGACATGTTTCTCGTTGGCAATCTTGTACATCAGGCTGGCCAGCGAGTCCGCCACGAAGGGTAGTTCGCCGGTGAGCAGTTGGAAGAAGGTGACGCCGAGGGAGAACAGGTCGGAACGGCCATCCACCTTCTTGCCCGCCAGCTGTTCCGGCGACATATAGGACGGGCTGCCCAGCACCGTACCGGTCTTGGTCTTGCTGGAGTCCACCAGGCAGGCAACGCCGAAGTCGGTGACCTTCACCGAGCCGGTCTTCTCGTCGTACATGATGTTGGCCGGCTTGATATCGCGGTGCACCACCTGTTGCTGATGGGCGTAGTCCAGCGCCTCCGCCACCTTGATGATGATGTCGAACACCTTTTCCGCCGGCAGCAGGTTTTCCGGCCGGCACCAGGCCGACAGCGGCTTGCCGTGCAGGTAGTCCATGGCGATGTAGGACAGGTCCTGTTCCTCGCCCACGTCGTAGACAGTGACGATATTGGGATGATTGAGACGGCCGGCGGTCTCCGCCTCACGGTAGAAACGTGCCTTCACATCAGCCAACTGTTCCTCGTCGAACTCCTGCGACAGGGCCATGGTCTTGATGGCCACGGTACGGCCGATGCGCGGGTCGCGTCCCAGGTACACCATACCCATGGCACCGCGGCCGATCTCGCGATCCACCTGATAGCGTCCCAGCATGGGCTTTTGCAGCTTGTCGTAGCTCATGGCCAGCGTACCGCCGCCGGTATTGGCGGCGAATCCCTTGCCCAGGGCGGTCATCTTTTCCATCTCCTGATTGAGACGGATACGGTCACGACTGTCGCGGAACGACGGCGAGTGCTCGACGATGTAGTTGAACACACCTACCGCGCGGTTGAACTGGCGCTTGCGCTCGAAATCGAGGCCGAGGTTGTAGAGCATCTCCAGCAGATCATCATCCACGGCGCAGCGGCGCAGCTTTTCGAACGCCAGATCAAACTGCCCCTGAGACTGCAGCATCTGTCCCAGGCTGCGGTTGGCCAGGTCGAGCTGGCCGCGCAGTTGGTTGGAGCGTTCTTCCACCAGACGGCGCAAGGCCAGCAGGGCAACGCCGGCCAGCAACGCCGTCACCGGCACCATCAGCGGCAGCCACAACGACTGCGATGCCATCAGCATGAAATGGGCATTGACCAGCAGGAACAGCACCACCACGCTCAGGGCCAGGCCGGTACCCAGCCGGAAGCGCGGCAACACGAACATCAGATAGAGGCCGACCAGCAGCAGTACCGCCAGCTGCGCCCACACCGCCCACGGCGGCACGCTGAACAGGTCGTTATTGAGCAGGCTGCTCACCACATGGGCGCTGGCCACCACCGGCGCCATCGCCTCACCGATGGGCGTCGCCACCGCATCCACCAGGGACGGTACGGTGAGGCCGATGAGTACGGTCTTGCCGCGGAAATCCGCCGCATCCACCTGCTGGCCATAGACCTCGACAAAGGAATAGGTCTTGAAGGGTGACTTGTCGTCACGCCCGCGGTAATAGCGTGGGTAGGCCTGCATGGCCGGGTCGGTGTGGAAGGTGGCGCCGTCCAGGCTCACGCCCTGGCCCGGTGTGGCGCTGACGTGCCGATGGTTCAGCTTCAGGGAGTGCGCCACCACCAGCAGCGAAAAGGACGGGAAATAACGTTCGCCGTATTGCAGCACCAGCGGCACGGCACGCAGGCTGCCCCCCCCCAGGGGATAACCGTTGAGATGGCCGATGCCCGCCGCGCCCTGGGCAATGGCCGGCACCGGCGGATACAGGCGATCGGCGGCGGTGGCACGGGTGGTGAGCACACTGGGTACGAAATCAAACCAGACTGGGCGGTTGGCCGCCACATCGGGCAAGGTGTAGACGCTCACCGTGTCATCCAGCGGCGGCAGGCGATTGCGCGCGGAGGTGGCGAAACGGTAAGGCATGCCGAACACCACATTACCCGCCCGGCGCGCGCTGCGGCCCAGGGCGCCGTCGGTATCGAGGCCCGCCTCGGCGCGGCTGAGTGCCTCGCGCACGCCGCTATCCGTATATTCGTTTTGCAGATACCCCAGGTATTCGAGGCCGTGCTGATTCTCGGCCGTATCCAGCGGCAGGGCCACACCGATCACCGCCGCCTTGGCCGTTGCCAACTGGCTCACCACCTGGGCAAGACGATCGCGTGGCCACGGCCACGGCCCCAACTGTTGCAGGGAGGGTTCATCGATGGCCACCACGACGACGTTGTCGTCGGCGGGGCGACCGCTGGCGAAACCCACCGCCAGGTCATAGGCAGCCCAATCCAGCCGTGATAAGGGCTCTCCGCCCGCCGCGAGCAGGCACGCCAGGGTTACCACCAGCCCCGGAAACCAACGCGCTTTCCAGAAAGGTTTCTTCACGCTCTCCACCGCCACAGCCCGATAGTTATTGTGATGTAGGCCGTCATGCCGTCCCTGTCTCAGGACCTCGGGGCACCGCTCAGGGCCCCCGCCCCCGCCGCAGCGGGTTCAAGGCATTAAACCCCATCCGATGCGGCGGGGACAAGCCAGGCGGGGAAAAGCGGAAAAGAATGTGACGGGGGGCACGGAACCAAGGTACAGAGCGCATCGGCAGGGCGGACTTCAGCCCGCCAACAGACCTTACCTGGCGCTCACGTCCAGCATCCGCTCCAAGGCCAGCCGCGCCAGGCGGGACTCCTCCGGCGCCACCTTGATCTGATTGACCACATGACCGGCGACCAGATTCTCCAGCGTCCAGGCCAGGTGCTGCGGATCGATGCGGAACATGGTGGAGCACATGCATACGGTGGGCGACATGAAATGGACGTGCTTGCCCTCGCCCTTGAACTGCTCGTGCAGGCGGTTGACCAGGTTCAGCTCGGTGGCCACCAGCCAGCGCGTGCCGGGGACGGATTCGCGCACGGTCTTGATGATGTACTCGGTGGAGCCGACATAGTCGGACTTCTGGCACACCTCGAACGGCGCCTCCGGGTGGGAGATGATCTTGGCGTCCGGGTATTTCTCCTTGAAACGATCGATGTGCTCGGGGCGAAACATCTGGTGTACCGAACAGAAACCCTTCCACAGGATCATCCTGGCGCGCTTGATCTGCTCCGGGGTGAGCCCCCCCATGGGCAGGTCGAAGTCCCACACCACCATCTCTTCCAGCGGGATGCCCATGGTGTAGCCCGTGTTGCGGCCCAGATGCTGGTCGGGGAAGAACAACACCTTGTCGCGCTGGGCGAAGGACCACTCCAGCACCTTGCGCGCGTTGGACGAGGTGCAGACGATGCCACCGTGGCGGCCGCAGAAGGCCTTCAGGTCGGCGGCGGAATTGATATAGGTGACCGGCGTGATGGTTTCATCCGGGTCGAGCACCGTGGCCAGTTCGCGCCAGGCGCGCTCGACATTGGCCAGGTTGGCCATGTCGGCCATGGAGCAGCCGGCGCCCAGGTCCGGCAGGATGGAGATCTGTTCCGGGCGCGACAGGATGTCCGCCACCTCGGCCATGAAGTGTACGCCGCAGAACACGATGTACTCGGCCTTGGACTGCGCCGCCTCGCGTGACAGCTTGAGCGAATCACCGGAGAAATCGGCGTGGCGGAACACCTCTTCACGCTGGTAGTGATGCCCCAGGATCACCAGGCGCTCGCCCAACTGCTCCTTGGCCGCGACGATGCGTGCCTCGCACTCCGCGTCACTCAGACCGGCATACTTTTCGATCGGCAATGCTTCAGCCATGCGTGCCTCTCAGACCCCTCATTGCGCCACCAGGGTGTAGCAGGTTTTACTTCTCTTCCTTCACCGGCTTGGCGACACGCACGCCCAGTTCGACCAATTGCTTGGGATTCACCGTGGAGGGTGCGCCGGTCAACATGCAGGCGGCGGACTGGGTCTTGGGGAAGGCCATCACGTCGCGGATGGACTTGGCGCCGGTCATCAGCATCACCAGACGGTCGAGGCCGAAGGCCAGACCACCGTGCGGCGGGCAGCCGTACTTGAGGGCATCGAGCAGGAAACCGAATTTTTCTTCCGCCTCCAGCTGGTCGATGCCGAGCTGGTGGAACACCTCCTGCTGCACCTCCTTGCGGTAGATGCGCATGGAGCCGCCGCCAAGCTCGGTGCCGTTCAGCACCATATCGTAGGCGCGCGACAGGCAATTGCCCGGATCGTGTGCCAGCTTGTCCAGGTGTTCTTCCTTGGGCGCGGTGAACGGATGATGCAGCGACACCCAGCGGTTCTCCTTGTCGTCGAACTCGAACATGGGGAAGTCCACCACCCACAGCGGACGCCACTGGCCCTGCAGCAGACCGAGGTCATGACCGATCTTGATGCGCAGCGCGCCGAGGGCCTCGGTGACCACCTTGGCCTTGTCGGCGCCGAAGAAGATCAGGTCGCCGTTTTCGGCGCCGGTACGCTCGATGAGGCCGGCCAGGGCCGCATCATGGATATTCTTGACGATGGGCGACTGCAGGCCATCGCGGCCGGCGGCCTTGTCGTTGACCTTGATATAGGCCAGGCCCTTGGCGCCGTAGATGCCGACGAACTTGGTGTAGTCGTCGATCTCCTTGCGCGACAGCTTCTCGCCGCCCTGCGGCACACACAGCGCGGTGACGCGGCACTTGGGATCATTGGCCGCGCCGGCGAACACCTTGAACTCCACGTCCTGCATCAGATCGGCCACGTCGGTCAGCACCAGCGGGTTGCGCAGATCGGGCTTGTCCGAACCGTAGCGGCCGATGGCCTCGGCGTAGGTCATGCGCGGGAACGGGTTGGGCAGCGCCACCTCCAGCACCTGAGCAAACAGGTGGCGGATCATGCCTTCCATCATGGTCATGATCTGCTCCTCGTTCATGAACGAGGTCTCGATGTCGATCTGGGTGAACTCGGGCTGGCGGTCGGCGCGCAGGTCCTCGTCGCGGAAGCAGCGCACGATCTGGTAGTAGCGATCCAGGCCGGACACCATCAGCAACTGCTTGAAGATCTGCGGCGACTGCGGCAGGGCGAAGAAGCTGCCCTGGTGGGTGCGGCTCGGCACCAGATAGTCGCGCGCACCTTCTGGCGTCGCCTTGGTCAGCATCGGCGTCTCGATATCGAGGAAGCCGTGGTCGTCCAGATATTCGCGCAGGGCGCGGGTGATCCTGGAGCGGAACTTGAGACGCTCCAGCATGGCCGGGCGGCGCAGGTCCACGTAGCGGTATTTGAGGCGCAGTTCCTCGGAGATTTCGTCATCGCCATCGTCGAGCTGGAACGGCGGGGTCTCGGAGCGATTGAGGATGGTCAGAGTCTTGCCCAGCACCTCCACCTGGCCGGTGGGCAGGTTGGCATTCTCGGTCCCCTCCGGACGGCGACGCACGCGGCCTTTCATGTGCAGCACGAACTCGTTGCGCACGCTCTCGGCGGTGGCGAAGGTTTCCGGGGTGTCCGGGTCGAACACCACCTGCACCAGCCCCTCGCGATCGCGCAGGTCGATGAAGATCACGCCGCCGTGGTCGCGCCGGCGGTGAACCCAGCCGGACAACTCAACTTCCTGATCGATAAGGGATTCGTTCAAATGGCCGCAATAGTGGCTGCGCATGGGGAAAAAGTCCTGTTACATCAAAAATTAAAGGCGGGAATGGTACGGCTAGCGCCCGGCCGGCGCAACACCGGCCGTAGCCGCAGGGGTGGGGAAAGATGCGGGAAAGTCGCCGTGGCGCACAGAACACACCTCGGCGGGCTCTCCCCTAGCGCGTCTCTTCGCCCGGCTTTATCCCGGGCGGAACGACGACGCCCATGGAGATGATCATCTTCAGGCCATCGTCCACGCTCATGTCCAGCTCCACCACATCCTCCCGCGGCACCATCAGGAAGAAGCCGGAAGTGGGGTTGGGGGTGGTGGGGACGTAAACGTTGACCACGTCGCGGCCGGTCTTCTGCTGCGCCTCGCCCACGCCGGTGCCGGTCTGGAAGGCCAGGGTCCACAGCCCCTTGCGCGGGTATTCGATGAGCAGCACCTTGCGGAAGGACTGGCCGCCACCGGAGAACATGGTCTCGGCCAGTTGCTTGACCGCCATATATATGGAGCGCACCAGGGGGATGCGGGCCAGCAGCCGCTCCCACAACGCCACCAACCGACGGCCGAACAGGTTGGCCACCAGCATGCCAGTAACCAGCACCACGCTGACCGCCAGCAGCAGGCCCAGGCCTGGGATATGGAAACCCAGCAGGGCATCCGGGCGCAGGCGCTCCGGCAGCAGCAGCAGGGTCTGGTCCATGGTGCCGACCAGCAGCCGGACCACCAGGATGGTCACGCCCAGGGGCAGCCAGAGCAGCAGCCCGGCGATCAGGTAACGCCGCAAATGATGCATCGAGCCGCCTTACTTGGCCGCCGCGCAGCCGCAGCCACCGGCCGCGCCGCAGGCCGGGGCGGCGCTGGATTCGGCCACATTCTTCTTGGCGCCGGACTTGAAGTCGGTCTCGTACCAGCCGCCGCCCTTGAGGCGGAAACCGGCGGCGGAGATCTGCTTCTCCAACTCCGGCTTGCCGCAGGCGGGGCAGTCGCTGAGCGGTGCATCGCTCATCTTCTGCATGGCCTCCATCTGATGGCCGCAAGTCTTGCAGGCATATTCGTAAATGGGCATGGGGATCACCTCATCAACAGGTTGCGGGGATATTCCGCCGCAGAAATAGGGATAAAGGGTAAAAATTCAAGCCGGGGGCGGGCTACTCCAGCCCGAAGCGCTCATGCTCGATACCGCCGGAGCGCTCGATGGCGGCCCGTGCATCGCCGATGGCCTTCTTCAGCTTCTGGTGTTCGGTCACCGACTGGCCGGAGCGGTAGAACAACTCGGCGGCCTCCAGCACCTTTTCCAGACTCTTTACCCGGTAATTCAGGTTGAGCAGGGCCTTGGCGATGTGGTGGGGGTCGTTCCCCTGCTCGCGCATGCGGCCAGCCTCGGCCAGTGCGTCCTTCATTTCCTCTTCGGTGGGCATGCCCATCGCGGTATCTCCAGCTAAACGACTGATTTGCGGAGTATACCTGAAGAGGCAGGGGCGAGGTACGCGCGCCAAGGGAAGCTCCGCCCCGGTGGACGGCGCAACCCGGGACGCGAGCTTTTCCTTATAATGTCAAAAACCTGCGACCCATGCCGATGCACATCCGCCATACCGAAGCCCCCGAGCACACCCGCCGCGACTGGCAGACCATCCGCTTCCTGCTGCCCTACCTGTGGGCCTACCGCGGCCGCGCCTTTTTCGCCCTGCTGTTCCTGGTTCTGGCCAAGCTAGCCAACGTCGGCGTACCGCTGGCACTGAAGGAGATCGTCGATTACCTGGACAACCCGGGCCTGCGCGAGCTGGCCCTACCCATGGCCCTGCTGCTGGCCTACGGCGTGCTGCGCCTGGGCAGTTCGGCCTTCAATGAGCTGCGCGACGTGGTGTTCGCCCGCGTGCGCCACGGCATCATGCGCCGGCTATCACTCACCTTTCTGCAACACCTGCATGCCCTCTCCCTGCGCTTTCACTTGGAACGCAAGACCGGCGCCATCACCCGCGACCTGGAGCGCGGCACCCGCTCCGCCTCCACTCTGCTCAACTACATGCTGTTCAACATCCTGCCCACCCTGGTGGAGGTGACGCTGATCGCCACCGTGCTGTTGGCCAAATACGACCCCTGGTTCGCGGTGATCACCTTCGTCACCGTAGCGGTGTACGTGGCCTTCACCTTTGCCATCACCGACTGGCGCATGCGCTACCGCCACCAGATGAATGCGCTGGACTCGCAGGCCAACTCCCAGGCGGTGGACAGCCTGCTCAACTTCGAGACAGTGAAGTACTTCAACAACGAGCGCTACGAACACCAGCGCTACGACCAGACCCTCACCGGCTGGGAAGACATGGCGGTGAAGACGCAAACCTCGCTGTCCAGCCTCAACATCGGCCAGGGTCTCATCATCGCCGTCGGCGTCACCCTGATGATGATGCTGGCCTCACGCGGCGTGATCGACGGCAGCATGTCGCTGGGCGATCTGGTGCTGGTCAACGCCTTCATGCTGCAACTGTTCATCCCGCTCAACTTCCTCGGCGTGGTATACAGCCAGCTCAAGCACGCGCTATCGGACATGGCGCAGATGTTCGACCTGTTGCACCGCCCGCCGGAGGTCACCGACCGTCCCGGTGCGCAGCCGCTGGTGGTGGGCGACGGCGCCGTGCGCTTCGAGCACGTCAGCTTCGCCTACAACGCAGAGCGCCCGATCCTGTTCGACGTCAGTTTCGATATCCCGGCCGGCAAGAAGGTCGCCGTGGTCGGCCCCAGCGGCAGTGGCAAGTCCACCCTGGCGCGCCTGCTGTTCCGTTTCTACGACACCGGCAGCGGCCGCGTGCTGGTCAACGGCCAGGACGTGCGCGACGTCACCCAGCACAGTCTGCGCGAGGCCATCGGCATCGTGCCGCAGGACACCGTGCTGTTCAACGACACGCTGTATTACAACATCGCCTACGCCCGCCCCGGCGCCAGCCGCGAGGAGGTTTACGAAGCGGCGCGGCTGGCGCAGATCCACGACTTCATCCGCTCGCTGCCGCAGGGCTACGACACCGTGGTGGGTGAACGCGGCCTGAAATTGTCCGGCGGCGAGAAGCAGCGCGTGGCCATCGCCCGCGCCCTGCTGAAACGGCCGCGCATCCTGGTGTTCGACGAGGCCACTTCGTCCCTCGACTCGCGCTCGGAACAGGCGATCCTCGAAGCCCTGGCGCAGGCAGCGCGCGACCACACCACCCTGGTCATCGCCCACCGTCTGTCCACCATCGTCGACGCCGACGAAATCCTGGTGTTGGAGGCCGGCCATATCGTCGAGCGCGGCACCCACCGGGCACTACTGGAAAGCCAGGGCCGCTACGCCCGGCTGTGGGCGCTACAGCAGGAGGAGCGTGCCCGCGAGGCCCTGCCCGAGCCCGCGGCGGCGTCGCACGCACCCAACCATGAAACCTTGTGATATCGTTCAACCATGACCAAGAAACAAACCGCCCCCAACGCTGACACCCTCAAGCTGCGCCGCGTCGCCATCGACACCTACCGTGAAAACGTGGCCTATATGCACCGCGAGTGCGAGATCTACCGCGCCGAGGGTTTTCAGGCCCTGACCAAGATCGAAATCACCGCCAACGGCAAAAAGATCTTTGCCGTGCTCAACGTGGTGGACGACAACAATATCGTCGACCCCTGCGAGCTTGGCCTGTCGGAGCAGGCCTTCGATCAACTCGACCTGCCGGCCGGCCACAGCGTGGCCGTGGCCCAGGCGGAACCGCCGCCGTCCATGGACGCGGTGCGCCACAAGATCGCCGGCGGCCGCCTGCGCCTGCACGATTTCCAGTCCATCACCACGGACATCGTCAACAACCGCTACTCCAAGATGGAGATGGCGGCCTTCCTGGTGGCCTCCGGACAGAACAACCTGGACCGCGAAGAGATCCTGCACCTGACCCGCGCCATGACCGAGTCGGGCGAACGCATCGACTGGCACGAAAGCGTGGTGGCCGACAAACATTGCATCGGCGGCCTGCCCGGCAACCGCACTTCCATGCTGGTGGTGCCCATCGTCGCCGCCCACGGCATGCTGATGCCAAAGACCTCCAGCCGCGCCATCACCTCGCCCGCCGGTACCTCCGACACCATGGAAGTACTGGCCCATGTCGACCTGTCGCCGAAGCAGTTGCGTGAGATCGTGCGCAGTCACCGTGCCTGCCTGGCCTGGGGCGGCACTGCCCGTCTGGCACCGGCCGACGACATCCTCATTTCCGTCGAGCGCCCGCTGGGCATCGACTCGCAAGGCCAGATGATCGCCTCCATTCTGTCAAAGAAGCTGGCCGCCGGTTCCACCCACCTGCTCATCGACATCCCCGTCGGCCCCACCGCCAAGGTGCGCCACATGCGCGAGGCGCTGCAGTTGCGCAAGCTGTTCGAGTACACCGGCGACCGCATGGGCATCCATCTGGAGGTGATCATCACCGACGGCTCGCAGCCGGTAGGCCGCGGCATCGGCCCGGTGCTGGAGGCGCGCGACATCATGCAGGTGCTGAACAACGATCCGGCTGCCCCGTCCGATCTGCGCCAGAAGGCCTTGCGCCTCGCCGGCCGTCTGCTGGAGTTCGATCCGGACGTGCGCGGCGGCTATGGTTACTCCATCGCCCGCGACATTCTCGATTCGGGCCGTGCGCTGAAGAAGATGGAGGAGATCATCGAGGCACAGGGCCGGCAGACGGAAAAATATCAACCCGGCAAGCTCACCTACGAAGTGTGCGCGCCGCAGGACGGCGTGGTCACCAGCATCGACAACTACGTGGTCGCCAAGGTGGCACGCCTGGCCGGCGCACCCATCGACAAGGGCGCCGGTGTCGACGTGTTGAAGAAACTGGGCGACCCGGTGGCCAAGGGCGAACCACTGTACCGTGTGTACGCCGAGTACAAGGCCGACTACGCCTTTGCCAAGGCGCTTAGCGATCAGAACAGCGGCTACCTCATCGGCACGCCGGAGGAAGTGGCAAAAACCTACATGGAGTTGTAAGCATGCTGTTAGGCTTTCACGACTACGAGGCGCAGGGCCGCCGCCTGGCCGACACCCTCGGCCTGCCCTTCGCGCTGGTGGAGCTGCACCGCTTTCCCGACGGCGAGAGCAAGGTGACCTTGCCGGCGGAACTACCCGAACAGATCGTCGTCTGCCGCAGCCTCGACCGCCCCAACGACAAGCTGGTGGAGTTGATGCTGCTCGCCCACACGGCGCGCGCGATGGGCGTCAAACGCATCACCCTGGTGGCGCCGTATCTGTGCTACATGCGCCAGGACATCGCCTTCCATCCCGGCGAGGCGGTGAGTCAGAAGATCGTCGGCGCCTTTCTGGCCGAGCTGTTCGACGCGGTGATCACCGTCGACCCGCATCTGCACCGCATCGAGCGCCTGGAGCAGGCCATCCCGCTCGGCCAGGCGGTCTCCCTGACCGCCGCCCCGGCGATGATCGAATTCCTCGCCCGGCACGTGCAGGCACCCATGCTCATCGGTCCCGATGCCGAATCGGAACAATGGGTGCGCGCCATGGCCGAGCCGGCCGGACTGGATTACGCCGTCGCCACCAAGGAGCGCCTGGGTGATCGCAGCGTGCGCACCAAACTGCCGGAACAGGACTACCAGGGCCGCACCATCGTGCTGGTGGACGACATGGCCAGCACCGGCCGCACCCTCATCGCCGTGGCCAGCCAGCTCAAATTTCGCGGCGCCGGCGCCATCCATTGCCTGGTGACCCACGCCCTGTTCGCCGACGATGCCACGCGCCAGTTGCACGAGGCCGGCATCGAACAGATCTGGAGCGCCGACAGCATCAGCCACCCGAGCAACGTCATTCACCTGGCCCCGCTGCTGGCCGCGGCGGTGCGCGGCCTCACCCCCTGAACGCCTGCAGCAGATGCTGCTCGCACTGACCAGCCCGGGGTAGAGATGTCGCCCTTCCGCTCCCCCCACAAATTCCTGCTATTCGTCTTCGCCGTCGCCTTCCTGCTCGGCATCCTGCAGGTCGGGCTGGTGAGCATCGCCTTCGACAAACTGGGCCTGTCGCAGCAAGCGGCCTTCCTGCTGCTGTTCAGTTCGCTGGCGGGCAGCCTGATCAACCTGCCGCTGTTTTCGGTGCGCGCCGAGCAACCACCGGAGCCATCGCAACTGCCCACTTTCTGGCCGGTCAGGCTGCCACCGTTCACCGGCCGCACCATCGTCGCGGTCAACACCGGCGGCTGCCTGATCCCACTGACCTTCTCCCTCTACCTGCTGCTCAACAACCCGCTACCCCTGTTGCATGCCCTGCTTGGCATCGCCGTCATCAGCGCCGTGAGCTACCACATGAGCCGCCCCATCGCCGGCCTCGGCATCGGCATGCCGCTGTTCGTCGCCCCCATCAGCGCGGCCCTGGTGGCGATCCTGATCAATCCGGAGCAGAGCGCGCCGCTGGCCTACATCAGCGGTACCCTCGGCGTGCTCATCGGCGCCGACCTGCTGCGCCTGAAAGACATCCGCCACCTTGGCGCCCCGCTCGCCTCCATCGGCGGCGCCGGCACCTTCGACGGCATCTTCATTACCGGCATCGTCGCCGTGCTGCTCGCCTGACGACGCGTCCGCCGCATGAGGCTGGCACAGGTGACGCCAGTGCTGGTATAAACGGTGTAAGAAAAACATAACAATAGCGCCGGCCGCGGCCCCCAGACACCGCCTTCGTTCCCACCACACGCCGGAACGGGCCGGGAAGCCGCGCCGACCAATACTTGCCGGGGTGCAACGTGCAACAAGCGATCTACCACCGAGATGACTCGTTGGGTTTCCTCAACGACAACAAACCGCTCGCCGACAAACTGGTGGCATTGCACCAGACCGTGGCGGCGCGTTGCCCATCCATCCACCGCATCGCCATCGCGCTGTATGACGCCAAGACCGACCTGCTGAAGACCTACATCTACAGCAGCGAGGATCAATCGCCGCTGCGTCATTACCAGGCACCTCTCTCCGCCAGCCAAACCTTGAGCCATATCGTGGAAGAGGGTAAACCGCGGGTGGTCAACGACCTGACCATCTTTGCCGGCAGCACGCAGGAACACAGCCGGCGCCTGCTGGCCAGCGGCTTCGGCGCCAGCTACACCATGCCCATGTATCAGAACGGCGCCTTCCGCGGCTTTGTGTTCTTCAACTCCTGCGAACGCGGCGTGATGAGCGAGGAGCTGCTGCACGAACTCGACCTGTTCGGCCACCTGCTGTCCCTGACGGTGATCTACGAGCTGCAGAAGATGCAGAACCTGGCCGACGCCATCAATACCGCGCGCGACATCACGCGCCACCGCGACAACGAGACCGGCAGCCATCTGGATCGCATGTCGCGCTACAGCCGCCTCATCGCCCTGCACCTGGCAGAAAAGTATGGCCTGGACGACAGCTTCATCGAACACATCTTCATGTTTGCGCCGCTGCACGACATCGGCAAGATCGCCATCCCCGACAGCATCCTGCTGAAAGACTCCAAACTCACCGCCGACGAATTCGGCCTGATGAAGACCCACACCAGCAAGGGACGCGCCATGATCGAGACCATGCTGGAGAACTTCAAGCTGCACGACCTGGAACACGGCCAGATGCTGCGCAACATCGCCGAGCTGCATCACGAGGCGCTGGACGGCAGCGGCTACCCCTACGGACTCACCGCCGAAGCCATCCCCATCGAGGCGCGTATCGTGGCGGTGGCCGACATCTTCGACGCCCTCACCAGCCGCCGTCCCTACAAGGAGGCCTGGAGCAACACTGAGGCCGTGGACGCGCTGCAATGCATGAGCGGCCATATCCTGGACAGCGACTGCGTCGCCGCCCTGGTCGCCAATATGGCCGCGGTGGAGCGCATCCAGGCCGAATTCAAGGAAGATGCCATCGGTTGAGGTAGAATGCGGGCATCATGCCCACGTCTACGTCCTCCGCCAAAACCGTCCTCATCACCGGCTGCTCCAGCGGCATCGGCCTGTGCGTGGCCCAGGGGCTGCAGCAACGCGGCTGGCGCGTGTTCGCCACCGCACGCAAGGCCGCCGATGTGGAGAAACTGCAACAGCTCGGGCTGGAAGCGCTGCCGCTGGACCTCGCCGACTCCCTCTCCATCCATGCCGCCATGGACGAGGTGCTGCGCCGCAGCGGCGGCACCCTGGACGCCCTGTTCAACAACGGCGCCTACGGCCAGCCCGGCGCGGTGGAAGACCTCAGCCGCGCCACCCTGCGCGAGCAGTTCGAGACCAACCTGTTCGGCACCCATGAACTCACCTGCCGCGCCATCGAGGTGATGCGCCGCCAGGGTCATGGCCGCATCGTCCACAACAGCTCGGTGCTCGGCCTGGTCGCGCTGCCCTTCCGCGGCGCCTACAACGCCAGCAAGTTCGCCCTGGAGGGCCTCACCGACACCCTGCGCCTGGAGTTGCATGGCAGCGGCATCCACGTCAGCCTGGTCGAGCCCGGTCCGATCATCAGCCGCTTCCGCGCCAATGCCATGCTCAAGTACCGGCAGAATATCGACGCCGGCAACAGCCACTTCCGCGACACCTACCGGCGCATGGAAGGCCGTCTCACCAAGGAAGGCCCGGCCGCACCGTTCACCCTGCCGCCGGAGGCCGTGCTGGCCAAGGTGACCCATGCCTTGGAAGCGCCACGCCCCAAGACACGTTATTACGTCACCTTCCCCACCTACCTGTTCGCCACCCTGAAGCGCCTGCTGCCGGTGCGTGGGCTGGACTGGGTGCTGCGCCGCGTATCGCGCGGCGAAAACAAATAGACCCACGATGTTCCGCCAGCTCCGCATCCTCATCCTGCTGCTGCTCCTGTTCATGGTCGCCGCCACCACCTGGCTGACACAGTGGCGCAGCACCGACTGGAACCGCAGCCAGTGGCTGGTGATCTACCCCATCAACGGCGACGGCCGCGCCGCGACGGATGACTACATCCGCCGCCTGGGCGAAGACAGCTTCCGCAGCATCGAGGAATTCATGGCACGCGAAGGCACCCACTACGGCATCAACGTGGCACAACCCATCGAAATCCGCATCGCCCCGCAGGTCCACGCCCTGCCGCCGCCTCCACCGCCCTCGCGCCAGCCGCTCGAAGTCGCGCTGTGGAGTCTGCACATGCGCTGGTGGGCCTGGCACAACGACAGCTACGACGGCCCGGGCAACCTGAAGATGTTCGTGGTCTATCACGACCCGACCCAACGCGACCGCCTCGACCACTCCCTCGGCCTGCAAAAGGGTCTGCTCGGCGTGGTGCAGGCCTTCGCCGATGCACGGCACGCCGAGCAGAACAACGTCATCATCGCCCACGAACTGCTGCACCTGTTCGGCGCCAGCGACAAATACGACCTCGCCAGCAACCGGCCCTATTACCCCATCGGCTACGCCGAACCGGACAAGCAACCTTTGCACCCGCAACAATTCGCCGAGATCATGGGCGGCCGCATTCCCATTTCTGCGCACGAGGCGGAGATACCGCGCCACCTGCTCGGCGTGATGGTGGGCGAAGCGACGGCGCGCGAGATCCGCTGGATAAAAGATTAAACACACAACCCCTGCCGCAGCGGCGCTGAGACGCAGTGAAAAAATGCAAGAAGCTCCATCCTTGCCCAGCGACAATAATCTCCGCGTCTCCGCGTCTCTGCGACAGGTTTTATAGCCAGGACGTTTACATGACTGCCGACAGCTACGACGACATTCCCTACGACAGCACGCCCTTTGCCGAAACCCATCCCGATCACCTGTGCGTGCTCGGTCGTCTGTTCGGCCTCGATGCCCCGGCGCCGGAAACCGCGCGCATCCTGGAGCTGGGCTGCGCCACCGGCGGCAACATCATCCCGCTGGCCTTTCATCTGCCGCAGGCGACGGTGCTCGGCATCGAACTCTCCGCCGGCCAGGTGGCGGTGGCGCAGGAACTGATCGGCAAGCTCGGCCTCACCAATATCGAAGTGCGCCAGGGCGACATCATGGAACTGGGCACGGAACTGGGGAAGTTCGACTACATCATCGCCCACGGCGTCTATTCATGGGTACCGGACTTCGTACGCGAGAAGATGCTGGCCCTGTGCCAGGAATTGCTGACCGACAACGGCATCGCCTACATCAGCTACAACACCCTACCCGGCTGGCGCATGCGCGGCATGCTGCGCGACATGCTGCTGTACCACGCCCGCAATGCCAAGACGCCGCGCGAGCGCCTGGCCAAGGCCTACGAACTGTTCGACCTGATGGACAGCGCCACCAAGGGTCTCGACGCCCTCAGCGCCAAATATCTGCGCAGCGAGATCGCCGCCGTGCGCAAGGCGCACCCCAGCTACATCTATCACGAATACATGGAAGAGATTAACCAGCCCTTCCTGTTCAGCCAGTTCGCCGCCGACGCCGAGCGTCACGGCCTGCAATACCTCTGCGACGTGGAACTGGGCACCGCCTTCCCCTCCACCCTGGGCGAGGCCGCCGAACAGGCGCTGGACAACGTCGCCGACATGCACGAGCTGGAGCAGTACATGGACTTCGTGCGCAACCGCAACTTCCGCCGCTCACTGCTGTGCCGCAAGGAGCGCTCCATCACCCGCGACCTCGCCCTGGAGCAGTTCGAGAACTTCGCCTTCAGCGCCCAGCTCACCCCGCCCAAGAAGGTGGAACTGAGCCGCCCGCGCGAACAGAAGTTCACCTCCGCCGACAACCACGATTACGACGTCACCCACCCGCTCACCAAGGCCGCCCTGCTGCACCTCGGCGCGGTCCACCCCGACGCCGTGCCCTTCGCCGAACTGGTCGGTGCCGCCCATCAAATCACCGTCAGCAACGGCGGCCGCCAATACGCCGACCAGGTCGAACACCTGTTCGGCGAACTGTTCAGCCTCTACGCCCACCAGGCGATCCGCATCAGCCCACGCCCGCAGCACTTCGCCAAGGAGATCCGCGAGCACCCGTGCCTGCACACCCTGGCCCAGGCCCAGGCCGCGATGAACCTCGGCCACCTCGCCACCGTACGCCACACCACCGTGCAACTGGATGCATTTTCCTCCCATCTCGCACGCCTGCTCGACGGTAGGCGCACGGTGGAGGAACTGACGCAGGAGATGATGGCGGCGATGGAACGCGGTGACGTGCTGGTTGAAGGCGATGGCAAGAAGCCGGATACGAAAAAGCTGGCGGCGACGGTGGCGGCCAATGTGCAGAGGTTGTTGGGGGTGTTTGCGCGGCAGGGGTTGTTGATCTGACTTGTAGGAGCGGCTCTGCCGCGATAGGTTGCCTGCCCCGGCTATGCGACTATCGCGCCATAGGCGCTCCTACAGGTTGTGCGCTGCGCGCGCTGGTTTTGACGGGGGTTCCGTCCCCCTACTTCGGGATTGTGCGCGCTGTCGCGCGGATTAACGTTAATGCGGGGAGCCGCCCCGCGCGCGGGTCACTTTCTTTGTCCCGCCAAAGAAAGTAACCAAAGCGTCGCTCCTGCGCATCCATGCGCCCGCGACATTAGTACATCCCTGCACGTCAAGCCGGCCCCGATGTCTCGCCGCTATCGCGGTTCCCTGCGTTGCTCGCTCAAAACGGGGTTTCGCCGACAGGACGTCCCTGTCCTGACGGCGAAAGACGCGCCCTCCCTGGCGCGTCCCCTGACGGGCCTGTCCGTTTTGAGCTGCGCTACTCGGCGAGACAAAGGGGTAAATACGCAAACCCGGCTCGCCTCCAGCATTGCACACACATCTGGAACGGGAAACCATGTCACGGGTTGGTTGGGTGCGTAACTGCCGCGCGGCATATTGCGCAGCAGGAGATGTGATGTAACGTATTGAATTCTGGCAACCAACCGCCATCCGCGGCCGCCACTATGCGGCGCATATTCCATTTCCGCTGCTATGCGGTCGTTCAGCGGCATATCGGCGGTCGAAATTCACACAGGAAATAATGGCAATCTATTGATGTTGAAAGTAATATCGAAATTCATCGCGGGCATCCCGTCCGTATATGCGGCGGATAATTCGCCGAATAGTAGTTAGGCATATCTATGACACCAACGTGCGCTACCGTCTTAGGAATCACACTACAGCTCATCGGGGCCATGTATTTGGTCTACCAAGCAAAGAAGACAGCACGGAGTTTGGCTGAGTACAAAGGACAGGTCATGTTTGACGAGTTCAGCCCCGCTATAGAAGCATTGACTAAAGAGCTTTCTAGTCAATATTCGCAACAGCTTGTTGGTTTTCTTTTTATCTTCGCGGGCTCTGCTTCCCAACTCTATGCAGCAGTTGCTGCCTAACCCTTCGGTCAAGCGGGACGCTCAGTCGTCAAGCCGGCTTCTCGCCCCTTACCTCCAACGTTAGCCACAACAAGGCGGAAACGTCATGCTCATAAGCAAAGAAGAAGCCATTGCTGAAGCAAATCGCTGGTTGAAGGAACGTGAGGTCAGTGGGATAGAGGTAGTAGGCTATAGGCCACAAGGCGACGGCGTTGCGTGGGAAATAAATACTGCACCCGGGGATGAGCGGTTTAACGAACTCGCAGAGGACTTGCGTGAACATCTAAATGCTTGGGTAAAGAAGGTTCTGGCGGAACGTGCGCGCTAACCCCGTCCTCACTCGCACTCACTCGGGGGCAGACCACAGTTTTCCGTTCTTCTGAATAAAATCCGGGACAGATTTATTTACTTCACACCGCCTGCGCGTAGCGCACGCCACCCGCGCGATGCCGCAGGCGAGCCGGGTTGAAACCCCGTCTGCCGCGCCGAGCATCGCAGCCCGAATCGGATCAAGCCCGCAGGGGACAGGCCAGGGATGGCCTGTCCTCGCCTTCGCGCCAGGACGGCGCGTAGGCGAGCGCCGATTCGGGCGAGAAGCGCAGGGGACCCGCAGGGCGCGGGAGTCGGGTCGCCTTTTCTTTCGTTAGTTTCTTTTGGCGAGACAAAAGAAAGTAACACGGCGTAGGGGGACGGAACCCCCGTCAAAATCAGCGCGCGACAGCGCACCACTCCAAGCGCCCCCTCCCAACCTCCCCCACATCCGTGGGGGAGGAGTTGCTACATTTGCTCCAACTCCCCCCGCACCAACTCAACCAACGCCACCAGCGTATCCTCCGCCAACTCCCCCTCCCCCATCTCGATCCCGACAATAACGATCTCTTCCGGCAAGCCCCCCAAGGCCCGCCCCAGCGCCAGCGCATCGGCGACGCCAAAGCCATGCGTCGACATCAAACCCGACTCGGCATTCAACTCCGCAACGGAAAAACGCCGCACGCTGCCGGCAGGCAGCCCCGCGTGCATGGCATCGATGATGATGGCGGCGTCGGCCTGGCCCAGCAGCGTGAGCAGGCGGCTGCCGGGGCGATCGCTTTGTTCATAACGAATGGCAAATTGGGGAAACTGCGTGGCGAGCGGCTGCCGTTCCAGGGCGGCGACGGCCTGCCAGCCGAGGCGGTCGGCGCCGAAGGGGGAACCGACGCCGAGGATGAGGATGGCTTTGTGTGACATGGGTTTCATGCAGGAATCCGGCTTGCCGGACGAGTGCGACACCGGAAAGCCCTTCGCCCGATAAATCGGGCTCCAACATCACTCCCGCTTGATGTTCACCTTGAGGAAATGCGTGGCGCAGGAGATGCACGGGTCGTAATTGCGGATCACCGTCTCGCCGCGCAGGCGGATTTCATCATCCGGCTTGTCCAGGCCCAGCGCCTCCAGCGAGCGGCGCAGGTCTTCCTCGATGCGCGCCTGGTTCTGGCTGGTGGGCGGCACGATGGTGGCCTGTACCACGCGGCCCTGCGCGTCCAGTTCATAGCGGTGCCAGAGGATGCCGCGCGGCGCCTCGGTGCAGCCGTAGCCGACGCCGGCGCGCGGCGTGACCTCCACATAGGGGGAGTCGGGCACGCTGTAGTTCTCCAGGATGCGGATCGCCTCCAGCAGCGCGTAGTGCAGCTCCACCGCACGGGCCAGCGCGCTGTGGAACATGTTGTTGCTGGGGAAGCGCTGCGGGGTGGCCTCCAGATTGCTGCGCACCGCGGCGGGCAACTGGGCGTAGTTCAGATTGACGCGCGCCAGCGGACCGACCAGATAGGGCTTGCCGTGCAGATGGCAGTGCAGCGCGTTGGCGTGCGGGATGTGCGCTTCCTGGAAGTGCTGGTGGAATTCGCTGATGTCGATGTCGAGGCCGTCATCGGAGACGATGCGGCCTTCGTTGAAGGCATACTCATCCGGATGGCGCAGGGCGACGGAAGTGAAGGTCTGCGGATCATCGGGCAGGTCGAGGGCGGCAACCCAGCGCACCAGCGCCTCAACCTCCGGCAGGGCAGCGCGGCACTCCTCCAGCTTGGCGGTCATTTCGGCGGCACGCGGCGCATGGTAGAAGCCGCCGGCGCGCACACCGACCGGATGCACCGAGCGGGCGCCGAGCAGGCGCACCAGGCTGTTGCCCAGTTCCTGCAGGCGCAGGCCGCGCTTTACTTCCTCCGGGTGATCCGCCGCCATGGCGATGGCGGATTCATAACCGAGAAAATCGGGCAGGGCCAGCAGGTGGATGTGCAGGGCATGGCTTTCGATCCACTCGCCGCAATAGAACAGACGGCGCATCTCGCGCACCCACGGCGTAGTCTTGACGCCAAAGATCGCTTCGATGGCATGGGCCGCGCTCATCTGGTAGGCCACCGGGCAGATGCCGCAGATACGCGCCACGATGTCCGGCACCTCGCGGTAGCTGCGGCCTTCGAGGAACTTCTCGAACAGGCGCGGCGGTTCGAAGATACGCAGGCGCAGCTCGGTGATATGACCATCGCGCACCTCCAGCTCCATGGCGCCCTCGCCCTCGACGCGGGCCAGCACCGGCACGTTGATACTGACGTCGCGCCGTTCACTCATGACTCTTCTCCTGCCAGCGCACGCCTTCGGCATGGAAGGCCGGCGCACCGTTGTTGATGAACAGGAAGCGATGGGCAATGGCCTCGGGCAGCAGGCCGAAGCCCTCGAAGCGCCGCGCCAGTGCCGCGGTCTCCGGATTCTCTGCCGGGCCGAAGCAGGCATAACAGTCGCGGCCGAAACTGGGACACAAGGCACCGCACCCGGAGCGTGTCACCGGCCCCATGCAGGCCTCGTTCTTCGTCACCATCACGCACACCGTGCCCTTGCGCTTGCACTCCAGACACACCTTTTCCGTCTCCTCGCGCGGCGCCACACCGAACAGCAGGTCGCGCACCGCCAACACCACCTGGCGGCTGTTCACCGGACAGCCCCACAGCTCCAGATCGACGCGCACATGTTGCGCCACCGCCGTGGAGGTGGGCAGGAACGGGATGTGCTCGGGACCGGCATACACCCCGGCCAGCCAGGCATTGCCGTCGGCCATGTTGCGCAGCGCCTGCAAGCCGCCGGCGGTGGCGCAGGCGCCCAGCGTGACCAGATACTTGCTGTTCTCGCGTACGTGCTTGATGCGCTCCAGTTCATGCGGTGTGGAAATGCTGCCCTCGACGAAGGCCAGATCTACCTTGGCGTTCTCGTTCAGATAACCGGCCTCGGCGAAGTGAACGATGTCCACCAGTGCATTCAACTGCAGCAGCCCCTCGCCAAGATTCAAAAAGGCGAGCTGGCAGCCGTCGCAGGAGGAAAACTTATGTACGGCGACTTTTGGTTTCATGATCAGAATCCCTTTACGCCGAGCAGTTCCTTTACTTCTGGATAACAGAACACCGGGCCATCCTGGCAGACGAAATTGCCACCGTGCTGGCAATGACCGCAGCGGCCCGCGCCACACTGCATGTTGCGCTCCATGGACAGCCAGAGGGATTCCTCCGGCACGCCGCGCTTGAGCATGTCGGCGATGACGGCGCGCATCATGCCCTCCGGACCGCACATCATGACGATGCTCTTGTGCGGGTCGATGTGGGCCTCGTCGAACAGGATGGGAATGTGGCCGACGCGGAACGGCCAGCCCTGGCCACCCTGATCGGCGGTGAGCAGCACCTGGGTATCCGGCAGCGCGGCCCACTCCTCGTAGCGTTTGCGCCAGATGAGGTCGGCGGCGTGCTTGACGCCCTGCATGATGACCAGCCGGCCGTAGCGGGCGCGGCGGCGCAGCACGTAGTTGATCACCGACACCACCGGGGCGCAGCCCAGGCCGCCGGTGGCGATGATCACGTCGCGTCCCTCCGCCTCCTTCACCGGCCAACCACGACCGAAGGCACCGCGCACACCGAGGCGGTCACCCACCTTGAGAGCCGCCAGGCCGCGGGTGACACGGCCGACGATGCGGATGGTGTGGTCATACATGTGCTCATCTTCAGGGTCGGAAACGATGGAGATGGGCACCTCGCCAACACCGTGCAGATACAGCATGTTGAACTGACCGGGCATGAAGCCGTAGGCCTTGTGTACATCCGGCTCGGTGAAGCGTAGCCGCAGCGTAAAGATGGTCGGCGACTCCTGGATACGTTCGACGATCTCCGCTTCATGCGGCAACATATTCAAGGATGTGGGTTGCGGTGCGGTCATGGCGATTCCCTGCTCTGAACTCAGGACTCGGCGCTATTGCGCTCGATGGCTTCCAGCAGTTGCACGATCTGACGCGACAGCGGCTCGACCTTGAGGTACTGCTGCTCGGCCTCCGTGGTCTTGCCGGATTCGCGCAGGTCGATGATAGCGCGAATCAGCTTGTGCAACTCCTCATGTGGCTTCTCCAGCTGGCGCATCTCGGCCATGCTGCCGTACTTCTGCATGCCTTCGCTGTAATACCACTTGCCCAGTACGCAGTCCTTGTGTGACACCGCCTGTTCACGAGTCAGGCTGCCCTTGCCGTCGAGATAGGCGCGCAGCTTGCCCTTCCAGGCCAGATGGGCAGTCTTGGCGGCGGACAGGTCGGCACCCTTGACACTGGTACGGAAACGGGCGACCAGAGCGCGCAGGTTATCCATGTGCTCATGGATATCCTCGGTGGATTTCACGGTCTCGGCCGCCGTATTGGTCGTCTGCTCGGCGACACCGGCGATATTGGTAATGGAGCGATCCATCTCCTCCGCCACATGGCTCTGCTCTTCGGCGGCAGTGGCGATCTGGTTGCTCATATCGGTAATGGTCGCCACCGACTGGACGATACGGTCCAGCACGCTGCCGGCCTCACTGGTGCGCTGCACCGTATCCTGCGCACGCGTGCGGCTCTGCTCCATCATTTCGGCGGCCTTGCGTGACTGGGTCTGCAGGCGCTCGATGATGGCACGGATCTCCTCGGTGGACTTCTGCGTACGCTGCGCCAGGGTACGGACCTCGTCAGCTACCACAGCGAAGCCGCGGCCCTGTTCGCCGGCACGGGCCGCCTCGATGGCGGCGTTGAGCGCCAGCAGATTGGTCTGCTCGGCGATGCCGTTGATGACCTCCAGCACCTGACCGACCTCGCGGCTGTCTTCCTGCAGCTGTGCCATCACGGCGGCGCCCTGCTCCACCTGCTGGGCCAAGCTGTCGATGCTGTCGATGGTCTGGCTGACGACACGGCGCCCGTTCTCCGCCTCCTCCTTGGCCTGACTGGCCGCTTCGGCAGTATGCGATGTATTGCGCGCCACCTCCTGCACGGTGGCGGCCATCTCATTCATGGCCGTGGCGATCTGATCGATTTCGGAATGCTGGCGCTGCACACCACGCATGGTCTCTTCAAGACGCTGTGCCACGCCATCGATGGTACTGCTCACCTGCGCCGTACCCTGGGTCACACCACCGACGATCTGGCCCATGTGCGACACCATGTCGTTATAGGCAGTGAACATCTGGCCGATTTCATTTTCCTTGTTTTCCACGGCGAGCGTGTGGGAGAAGTCGCCATCCCCCACGGACTTGAGATGCTCGCGCAGACGATCGATCTGTTGCATCAGCACGGTCATGCCGAACATACGGCCAAAGGTGACCAGCAACAGGATACCCAGGGTCGAGCTGAGGGCCACATACAACTGTTCATCAGCCTCCTTTTTTGCCAGCGCCTCCATCATCAGGACGGCGGCGTTCATCTCCTTCAGTACGACTGGCGAACGTTGATGGATGGCGCGCATCTGCTCGGCATTGCGATTATCCACATAGGCGAGGATATCGGTCTTGTAGTCTTTCCATAGCTGCTCCACCTTCTGCAGCTGTTCACGCACTGCTTTATCCTTTACCGGCGTGATACCCCGCTCGGCATTCCCCTCCAGCAGGGCGCGGTGGGCCTCTTCGAACTGCCTGATGGTGGCCAGCACGGTATCCTTGCTTTCCACACCCTGACCGGACAGCAACGCCTCCTTGGCGACCTTCTGACTCAGCATGCGCTGGGCACCAGCCACATTGATGCCGGTCGCGTCGTTGCCGATGGAGAAAAACAGGTCGGCGGCGACCACCAGGGCAAATACAAAGATCAGCGCATAGGAAAACAGAAACTGTTTGTCTAGGCTACGAATGCCGATGGCGCGCAGGATCTGCTGGATGATGTGGGAGATCAGGTATCGCATGACAAAGCTCCTTTTAATTCTTATACGTCAGGCACCAGGTATCAGGAGGCACAAAGGGCTGCCGCCTCTGCGGTAAGGTCGATGGCCGCCGGACACCAGCTGATACAGCGACCGCACCCCACACAGCCGGAACGGCCATACTGGTCATGCCAGCTACCCAGTTTGTGGGTCAGCCACTGACGGTAACGAAATTTTGTTTCGGCACGAATGACCACACCGTGGATGTAGCTATGCCCTTCGGTGAAGCAGGAGTCCCACTGCCGGTAGTGCACGCTGCTGCGGCCATCCAGCGCAGGTTCGTCACGCTCACTGTGGCAGAAACAGGTCGGGCATACCGAGGTGCAGTTGCCGCAGGACAGGCAGCGCTGCGCCACATCATCCCAGCGCGCATGCTCCAGCCGCGCAAACAGCGTGTCACGCAGGTTACGCCCGGGCAGGGTGCGCGTTTGCTGCGCCGCAGCCGCCGCATTCTGCCGTTGTGCAACAGCACGCTGCGCGTCATCGGCCGGTTGCAGATACAGTTCGCGCAGGATGTTGCCACCGGCCGGCGTGCCGCTGCGCACGATATAACCATCATCCAGCTCGTCCAGCACCAGGTCAAAGCCGCTCAGCGCCTCGGGGCCGTCGCCGGTGGAGGCGCAAAAGCAGGTAGCGGCCGGGTGGGAACAGTTCACCGCCACCAGAAACTGACGTTCACGGCGTGCGGCATAGTAGGGATCGTTGTTACGGAAATGCAGGTCGTGAATGTGCAGCGCGGCGAGATCGCAGGCGCGTACACCGATGATGGCTGTGGGAATATCGTGCAGTGCTGCCGGGGTGTAGCCTGCGCCCTGCTCGGCACGCCACAGGCTTTCCCGTGGCGCGAAGGTCAGTGGCTTGAGGGCCTGCGGCCCATTGGCCCAGGAAAAACAACGTTCCCCTTCCACACGCTCCAGCCGGTAGCTGCCCGGCGCCTGCTGGTCGTGCAATCCGTGCGGCAGCGCCGTTATGTCATTCAACGCATCGTAAACGATGGCGCCGTCACGCACCTGAGGGCCGATACACTGGAAACCGGCCGTACGCAATCGGTCGAGCAGACGCTGCAATTCCTGGCGCGGGAGAAACTGGTATTCGGCCATCGACTTCATTCCTTTGCATTTTTGTTGCGCGGGCACGCCGATACGTGCCATTTGGCGGACATCCGGGTTAAGCTTAACCCGGATATTTGTTTTATGACAGCTATCCCACGGAATTGAATGCGGCCTGCGACAGGCAGGATGCAGCTGTCATGCAACTGTAATGGAAGCCGCCATGGCCCAGCCGAAGAATGACACCGAAGTGGCGATGAACCGGGTGCTGGAGGCCGAGCGCGCGGCCCATGCAGCGGTGGCGGAATGCGAGGCACGCGCCGCCGCGCTGATCGATGCGGCACAACAGCAGGCACGACGTATCCACACCCGCACCGATGCTCGCCTCGGCCAGGTGCATTCACGTTGCGCACTGGCGCTGAGTCAGCAGGTAGAGGCACTGCTACAGCAGGATCCCGCGGGCGCAGCCAGCACCGCTCTCGACGATGAAATGCGCGAACTCTTGACCGCAGCCATCGCACGGTTGGCCGAGTCCCTCACCAATGCCTCTACCGCCGATGACTGAGCTTAGCCAGTTCGCCTACGTCCAGGTGCGGCTGCAGGCGCGTTATGGCCAGTTGCCAGATGACACGGTGTGGCGCCGACTCGAAGGCATAACCGCGCTGTCGCACTTCCTGCAGACGGCGCGCACCACCGGATTGCGCCCCTGGCTGCTGACCATCGCGTCGGGAACGCGATGGGACGCACGCAGTGCGCCCACCGGGGCGGCGCCAGGGCTGGTGCCGATCACCATCGCCGCCCCCGGCGACAGCCACGCCATGGAGCGCTCGCTGCGGCAGCAATTGCTGCTGCACATCGACGAGGTGACCCGCTGGCTGCCCGTACCCTGGCAGCCTGCTGCTGCCTGGTGCCGCCTGCTGCCTGACCTGCCGGCACTGCACCACCTGCGCGGCGGCGCCGCCGCCCCAGCCTGGCTGCTGGATGACGAGCGCCTCAAGCCCTATGCCCATGACCTGCTCGCCCTGCGCCTGCAGGCCCTGCGTGATTCCCCCTATGCGCCGTTGCTCAAGACCGGCAACGGCACGGTGAGTCTGGCGCGCACCTGGGCGGACCACTGGCGCACGCTGTGGCCCGACGAGACCGACGGCAGCGACCGCGCCGCCCTGGAGGGCCTGGCCACGCTGCTCGACGCTCACTACACCGCGTTGCGCAGTGATCTCAGCCAGGACAGCCAGCGCAGCCGCGACCAGCTCGACCAACGCCTGCGCAGCGGCTTTCGGCGCCATCCCCGCCAGGCGGCCGCCGCCTTTTACTATCTGGCCCTCACCGGCCTCACCCTGGAGCGGCTGCGCGGGCTGCTCACCCGCCTGATCCTGTTTCCGCTGGAGCGTACCTCGTGAGCTTCAGCCTGCGCCCACAGCCAGCCCGCTGGTTCGAGCTGCTCACTGCGCGCGAGGACCTGACGCTGGCGGTGGAAACCCTGGCCCGCACCGGCGCGGTGGAACTGGAAACCCACAGCGAAACCGCCACGCCGCTGGTGCTGCCCGATCTGCGCGGGCGGCTGGAGGAATATAACCGCCTCGCCCAACACTACCAGCGCTACTGGCCACAGGATGAACTGCGCCCCTCCGACCTGCCCGGCCGCCCGGTGGACACCCTCGACCACGCCCTGCGCCGCCTCTACGCCTGGCGCGATGCCGCCGATGGCCTGGTACGCCGCAGCGAAGCGCTGCGCGGCGAGCTGTACGAACTGGAGATGCTGCGCGAAATGCTGGTGGCCATGCCTGCGGACACCCGGCTCAATCTGGGCCTGCTGCCCGGTGCCGGCCCAACCCTGGCGGCGCGGCTGTTCGTGCTGCCACCGCGCAGCCGCATCGCCCAACTCCCCGCCGCCATCCTCAGCACCACCGTGCACGGCAAGGTGCATGACTTCCTGCTGGTGGTGGGTCCGCCCGCCGAGGTCGACCTGCTGGAGCAGGAGCTGACCCTGCTCAAGGGCCGCCCCATGCACCTGCCGGCCTGGCTGGGACGCGACACCACCGCCTCGCTGGCGGCCCTCAACCAGCGCAGCGACGCCATCGCCGCCGAGCAACGCGACCTGGAGACACAGCTTGCCGCCCTGCAACAGGAACACGGCCTGACCGAGGCCCTGGGCAATATCGCCCGCCTGGAGTGGTTCCTCACCCACGTCGAAGCCTTGCCGGTGAGCGAGACCTTCGCCTGGGTCACCGGCTGGACCTCGGACCTGGACGGCAAGGTGCTACAGCAGGCCCTCGGCCGCGCCCAGGCCCGCGCCCTGCTCCGCTTTCCCGACCCGCCCCGCGACAAGACCCCGCCGATGGTGTTCCATAACCCCTGGTGGGCACAGCCCTTCGAACTGTTCGCGCGCCTGCTCGGCACCCCGGCCAAGGACGAGGCCGACCCGAGCCGGTTGCTGGTGTTCATCGTGCCGCTGATGTTCGGCTACATGTTCGGCGACGTGGGCCAGGGCTTCGTGCTGTTCCTGGCCGGCCTGCTGCTCGGCCGCCGCGTCCCCGCCCTGCGCCTGCTGGTGGCCGGCGGCCTGGCCTCGATGCTGTTCGGCCTACTATTCGGCAGCGTGTTCAGCCGCGAGGACATCCTCCCGGCGCTGTGGCTGCATCCCCTCGAACAGCCGCTGCTGGTGCTGGGCATCCCACTGCTCGGCGGCGTATTGCTGCTCCTGCTCGGCCTTTTGCTCAACGGCATCGAGGCCTGGTGGCGCGGCCAGCTGCGCTGGTGGCTGGAGCTGGACGCCGCCCTGCTGCTCACCTATCTCAGCCTGCTCGCCCTGTTACTCACGCCCTATGCCGCGCTCATCGCTCTCGCCGGGCTGATGTGGTATCTGGGCGGCCGCCTGCATCAGGCACAGGGTGACCTGCGCGCCCTCGGCGGTGCCATCGGCCGGCTGCTGGAATACACCATGCAGCTCATCGTCAACACCCTGTCCTTCACCCGCGTCGGTGCCTTCTGCCTGGCCCATGCCGGCCTGTCGGTGGCGGTGGTGGGCCTGGCCGAGGCCGGCGGCCACCCGTTGCTGTACGCCATCATTCTGTTGTTGGGCAACGTGGTGATCATTATTCTGGAAGGCCTGGTGGTGTCGATACAGGTGACCCGCCTGGTGCTGTTCGAATTCTTCATTCGCTTCCTGCGCGGCGAGGGACGGCGTTTCCGCCCGCTGCCGGCGCCACCACGACGGACGGACAAAAATGAGCGCGCCTCAATGCAAAAACACCAACAGCGCAATGGGCCACAAAACTCCTGAGGCCCATGCTAATCAATACGACACACCCAACACCCAGGGAGTCCGCCCATGAAACTCGAACATCCGAACATGCGAACATGTCATCTCCACACGGAAACATTTGCGTACATTCGCGTTCATTTGCGGACTCGTTCTGTATCACCCCAAAGGAGACCCATATGAATCCGCGCACCAAGATCGCCGCCTTCATGGTCGCCCTGGCCGCCGTCATCGCCCTTGGTGCCACGGCACTGCTCGGCATCGCACCGGCCCGCGCCGCAGAGACCGCAGTCGCCGCCAGCAACCTGCCGCCCGGCGTACTGCAATGGGGCTTTCTCGCCGCCGCCATCGCCACCGGCATGTCGTCGCTCGCCGCCGGCTACGCCGTAGCCATGGTCGGCAGCGCCGCCATCGGTGCCCTGGCGGAAAAGCCGGAACTGCTCGGCCGCGTGCTGATCCTCGTCGGGCTGGCGGAGGGCATCGCCATCTACGGCCTGATCATCTCGATCCTGATCCTCAACCGGCTGGTGTGACGCCAGCCCCGGCGCGCGGCGACAGCCATGATCCCCATCTTCATCGGCGATGAAATCAGCGCGGCAGGCTACCGCCTCGCCGGGCTGCGCACGCGCAGTCCGCGCGCCGCTGAGGTGCTGGAGGTATTCCGCTGGGCCTGCACCGAGACGGATCTGCTGCTGCTCGGCGTGGAGCAGGCGCGGCAGCTGCCGGCGGCGGAACTGGCGCAGGCGCTGCACAGGCTGCACCCACAGATCCTCATCGTGCCGGATATCCGGCAACAGATACCAATGCGCGATCTGCCGCTGCGCATCCGCACGCAACTGGGAATGCGGACATGAATCCGCACAGCGTGCTCGATGCCCAGATGGAGGCCCTGCTGGCGCTGGTGGAACAACACCGCGCCGAACGCTGCTCGCAGTTGCTGGCGCAGGCGGAGGAACGGCGTCATGCCCTGCTCGCCGAGGCCTATGGCGAGGCGCGCTCGCGCATGCACGAGGCGGTGCTCACCGAACGGCGCCGCGGCAAGGACAAGCTGGATGCCACCCGGGCACAACTGGAAACCCGTGCCCGAGCGCAGCAACACCAGACCGCCCTGCTGCTGTTGCAGCAGGGCTGGGAACTGCTCGGCCAGGCAGTGCTGCAACGCTGGAAATCGGCACCGCAGCGGCGGCTATGGGTCGGCACGCTGCTGCGCCAGGCGCTGCACCTGCTGCCGCGATGTTCCTGGGTCATCGAACATCCGCCCGGCTGGGACCCCGCCGAGTGCGCCGAACTGCACGAGGCGCTGCGTGCCCACTGCGGCGCTCTGCCGCAGCTGCAGGCGAATGATCAACTCGATGCCGGCCTGCGCATCTGCGCCGCAGGCGCCTGCCTCGACGGCACGCTGGAGGGTCTGCTGGCCGACCGTGAGGCCATCGAGGCACAGCTGCTGGCACAACTGCACAACCTGCTGAATGTCAATCAGCCACCCATGGGGAGGGCGCATGAGTAGCGCCGTGCTCAGCTGGATCGGCGGACCGGTGCTGCGCGCGCGCAACGAAGGGCCGTTTCACATCAACGAAGCCGTGGCGGTGGGTGAGCGCCGCCTGCTCGGTGAGGTGATTCGCATCGAACAGCATGAGATCGTGGTGCAGGTATACGAGGACACCAGCGGCCTACGCCCCGGCGATCGCGTCGAAGGTAGCGGCCTGCCGCTGGCGGTGCCGCTGGGACCGGCACTGCTCGGCAATATCTTCGACGGTCTGCTGCGTCCGCTGGCACGCAGCGGCGATGCGGTTTACGTGCAGCCCGGCATGTACGAACTGCCCGCCACGCTGTTTCCCTTCGAGCCGCTGGTGCAGCCAGGCCAGCGCCTCGGCCCCGGCCAGCCCTATGGCCGCGTTGCACCGTTGCAGGGCCGCAGCCAACTGTGCCTGATCCCACCCGACGTGCAGGGCAAGGTGCTGTCCATCGTCGCCGCCGGCGAGTACGCCGACGACGCGGCGCTGTGCGTGCTGGAAACGCCGGACGGTTTTCATCGCCACATCGCCATGAGCCATCGCTGGGCGGTGCGCCGCAGTCGGCCGGTCGCCCAGCGCCTGCCGGTAAGCGGTCCCATGCTCACCGGGCAACGCGTGCTCGATACCCTGTTCCCGGTGGCGCGCGGCGGCAAGGCGGCCCTGCCCGGCGGCTTCGGCACCGGCAAGACGGTATTGCAGGAGGCGCTGGCCAAGGGCTGCGACGCCGACATCATCGTCTATGTCGGCTGCGGCGAACGCGGCAACGAAATGGCCGGTGTGCTGCACGAGTTCCCGCAACTGGATGACCCGCAGACCGGCCGCCCGCTGATGGAACGCACGGTGATCATCGCCAACACCTCCAACATGCCGGTGGCGGCACGCGAGGCGAGCATCTATACCGGCGTCACGGTAGCGGAATATTTCCGCGATCAGGGCCTGCATGTGGCGCTGATGGCCGACTCCACCAGCCGCTGGGCGGAGGCGTTGCGCGAGGTGTCGGGCCGCCTCGGTGAACTGCCCGGCGAGGGCGGCTATCCCTCCTATCTGTCGAGCCGGCTGGCCGGCTTTTACGAGCGCGCCGCACGGGTGCAGACCCTGGCCGGCAGCGAGGGCTCGCTCACCATCATCGGCGCGGTGAGCCCACCCTCCGGCGATTTCTCCGAACCGGTGACCACCCACACCAAACGCTACGTGCGCTGTCTATGGGCGCTGGACTACGCGCGCGCCCATGCCCGCTTCTATCCGGCCATTCATCCGCTGCAATCCTATTCGGAAGACGTGGCCGAACTGGAAGCCTGGTGGCAGGCGGCGGGCAATCCCGAATGGGCCGCGACGCGCCGGCATTTCCTCCATCTGCTGGAGCAGCAAAACCAACTCGAACGCATGGCGCGCATCGTCGGCAAGGATGCACTGCCGCCGGCGCAGCAACTCACCCTGCTCTGCGCGGAACTGATCAACGAAGGCTTCCTGCGCCAGTCTTCGCTATCGCCCCTGGACCGCTTCTGTTCACCCAAGCGGCAGAGCGCCATGATGCATCTCATCCAACGCTTCACCGAACTGGCGCAACAGGCCCTCGCTGCCGGCATCGAGGTGGAGGACATCCAGGCGCTCCCCATCCTGCGCCGCCTGCACCGCATGGGCGAGGAGTTGGGCGAGGACAATCTCGCCGGTTACGAGGCGCTTGGCACCGAACTGGAGTCGGCCTTCACACGATTGAGGGAGAAGAGCTGATGCTGCACGCACTGCACAGGATGCTCCGCTGAATCATGCGCCCGAACCTCTACACCGAAGGCAACATCACCGGCATCCACGGCCCGTTGCTGTTCCTGCGCCGCACGGTCAATGTCGGCCTCAATGAGGCGGTCGAGGTGTACGGCCCGGATGGCAAGGCGCGCCAGGGGCGCGTCGCCGCACTGGACGACGAGATGCTGACCGTCGAGGTGCTGGAAAGCACCGACGGATTGGCCCTCACCACCACGCGGGTACGTTTTCTCGGCGAACCGCTGCACTTTGCCGTGGGGCCGGACATCCTCGGCCGCATCTTCAACGGTGTCGGCAAGGTAATCGACGGCGGCCCGCCCATCGCTGCGCAACAAAGTCTGCGCATCGACGGCCTGGCCATCAACCCGGCGCAGCGCGCCCAGCCGCAGGACTTCATCGAAACCGGCGTCTCCACCATCGACATCATGAACAGCCTGGTGCGCGGCCAGAAGCTGCCCATCTTCTCCGGCGGCGGCATGCCACACGAACGCCTGGCCATCGAGATCGCGCGCCGTGCCCGTTTGCGCGGCGGCAAGAGCGGCGATTTCGCCATCGTCTTCGTCGGCATCGGCGCGCCGCACCACACGGCGGAGAACTTCCGCCGCGCCATGGAGAACAGCGGCGCCCTGGCGCACACGGTGATGTTCCTCAACCTGGCCTCCGACTCCAGTACCCAGCGCCTGCTCACCCCACGCTACGCCCTCACCGCCGCCGAATACCTGGCCTTCGTCGAGGGCCGCCATGTGCTGGTGATCCTCACCGACATGACCAACTACTGCGAGGCCCTGCGCGAGGTCTCCGCCAGTCACGGCGAGGTGCCAAGCCGCAAGGGCTATCCCGGCTACATGTATTCCGATCTCGCCGCGCTGTACGAGCGCGCCGGCTGCATCAAGGGCCGCCCCGGCTCGCTGACCCAGTTGCCGATCCTCACCATGCCATCGGACGACATCAGCCACCCCATCCCCGATCTCACCGGCTATATCACCGAGGGGCAGATCGTGCTGGACCGCAACCTCGATCGGCGCGGCATCTATCCGCCGGTGAAGGTACTGCCCTCGCTGTCGCGTCTGATGAAGGACGGCATCGGCGCGGGCTTTACCGACCCTGATCATCCGGCCCTGTCCAATCAGCTCTACGCTGCCTATGCCCGCGCCATCCAGGTGCGCGTGCTGGCCAGCGTGGTCGGCGTCGACGGCTTGCCGGAATTGGACCGCCAATACCTGGACTTCGGCGATGCCTTCGAACAGCAATTGGTACAGCAATTGGAAGGGCGCACGCTGGAGGAGAGTATGCAACTGGGCTGGAAACTGCTGCGCCGCCTGCCACGCAGCGAACTGCACCGTCTGTCCGACGCGCAGATCGCGGCGCACATCGCGGAGGGCGACGATGTCTGAGCAACGTATCGCCACCCCCTCGGTGTTGATGGAACTGCACGAGGAACGTCAGGTGGTGAAGGACGGCTATCGCTTCCTCGACGAAAAACGCCTGCTGCTCGCCGCCGAAATCCTGCGCCAGCTGGACGACTATGAACGGTTGCAACGCGACTACCTGTTATTGCACCGCGAGGCCGCCACTGCGCTGGCGAACGCCGCGGCACGCCATGGCCTGCAGGGGTTGCAGATATACCCCGCGCCGGAACTGGAAGGCAGTGAGTTGAGCCAGCAACGCCGCCGCTTTCTAGGCGTACAGACGATGGAGTGCGCGCTGACACTGCACGATATACCGGCGGCTGACGCCGTCGATCCTTCGCCGGAGGCGCGCCGCTGCGCGCGTCTATTTCGTGAACTGACCCTGCGCAGCGCCCCGCTGGCCGCCATCAGCGGCAACCTGGAGCGTCTGCTGACGGAGTATCGCCGCACCGAGCGGCGCGCCCGTGCCCTGGAGGACGTTTTGCTGCCCGAACTGGAGCAGGCATTGACCGAGATCACGGTCAGACTGGAGGAACTGGATCAGGAAGAGGCCGTGCGGGTGCGCATCGACTATGACCAGCGGTAGTGCAAAGAACGTAACCAACTTGTTTCCGCAGCATAGTGCTTCGGGGTACGCGCCGACTCACCCCTCCAGGATGGTGAGCGCGGCCTGCAAATGCTCCGCCGCCTCCACACCGAGGTCGGTGAGATAACCGCCATCGGCCTGTGTCACCAGTCCCTTGGCGTGCAGACGCTGTGCCGCGGCCACCGCTGCGTCGCCGGCGCTGTGATGGACTTTCAAGCCTTCCTGCATCGACTCCAGGTTGTACAACGCCAGCAACTTCATCTCGGCGATGCGCTCTTCGTTGACTGCATTGCTCTGCGGCATGATTTTCCTCGCGCTCATTTGTAGCGAATCTTGAAGACCAGGATGGTCATCGACAACAGCAGGGTGATCACGTTGGCCACGATTATCGGCACCGCGCCCACGGTGAAACCATAAACGATCCATAGCAATACGCCCAGACTGAACAGCGCAAACATCACCAGCGAAATATCGCCGGCAGAGCGGCTGCGCCAGGTCTTGATCACCTGGGGCAGGAACGACGCCGTAGTCAGGGTACCGGCCAGCAGGCCGAGCAGATTTGCCGCATCCATCCTCATTTCTCCCCAATAGCCCGCCAAGCAACAGGCGGCATAGTGTCGGACAGCGCCGTCCGGAAGACCATGCGCAATTTTGCGATAAATCAATAAGCGGTTGTTTTTATTTATTTTTTACCAAAAATAATTGGTGCATTCATATTGTCTGGCGCCTATCATTGGGCCACGTTCCGAAGGTTGATACCTCCATGGAGGTAGTTTCGAAGGGAGTCGCCAACCGCGTGTTCAACGACGACATCTAGCCCAGTGAAACGACCCATGAGCGCCTGCCCCTGCCGTCAAGATGAATGCCTGCTGTGTGAATCCCTGCTGTTCTCCGGCCTGACCGGCACCCAGGTATGCCGCTTACACGGCGTGATTCACAAGAAATCCTACGATCCCAAGGCAGTGCTGTTCCGCGAAGGCACGCCGACCACCCACTTGTTCCTGCTCAAGTCCGGCTACGTCAAACTCACCACCGCTCTGCCCGATGGCCGTAACCAGGGCCTGCGCCTGGGCGCCGCCTGGCAGTTCATCGGCCTGGAGGCCTTGAGCGACGAGCGCTATCCCTACACCGCCGAGGCCATCACGCCCATCGAAGTCTGCATGGTGCGCTACAAGGACATGCTCAAACTGCTGGAGAACAATCCGCAACTGTCGCTGCGCGTCATCAACGCCCTCAACCGCGAACTGCAACACTCCAACGCCATGGTCCGCAACCTGGGCATGATGAGTTCCACCGAACGCGTCGCCTCCTTCCTGCTATCCATCCTGCGAGCGGAATCCGCCGACGTGCGCGAAATCCCCCTGCCCCTGTCGCGCACCGACATGGCGGAGATGCTGGGCCTCACCCTGGAGACCGTCAGTCGTGTGCTGTCGCGCATGACCCGCGACAAGATCATCTGGATGCAGCCGGGGGGGCGCCTGCTGCGCATCATCGACACAGCACGACTGGAGCAGCTGGGTGGCGACGCGCCGCAGGAGATTTGGCCGCGGGCGATCAGGGCGTAGGCGGGGTTGTCCTGGATGGATGTGGTCGCGCTGCGCGCAGATTGATTAGGTGCGGGGAGCCGCCCCGCGCGCGGGTTACTTTTCTTTGAACGGCCAAAGAAAAGTAACCAAAAGAAACGCCGCCCCGATGTCCCGCCGCTGTCGCGGTCCCCTGCGTTGCTCGCTCAAAACGGGGTTTCGCCGACAGGACGTCCCTGTCCTGACGGCGAAAGACGCGCCCTCCTTGGCGCGTCCCCTCTCGGGCCTTAACCGTTTTGAGCTGCGCTACTCGGCGAGACATAGGGGATTGGAGACAGGCTCGCCTACGGCATCGCGCTGTGCGGTGTGCGCTTCGCGCACACAGATTTGTCTTTATGGATTTTGACTTTCGGGCTTTCCCCCGTCTGCCGCGCCGAGTAGCGCAGCCCGAAGCGGATTAAACCCGCAGGGCACGGCAATCGGGCGGCCTTTTCTTTGGTTACTTTCTTTTGGCGGAGCAAGGAAAATAACACGTCGTACGGGGCGGAACCCCGACCCAATCAATCCGCGCGACAGCGCAACAAACCCGGCTTGGGGGGACGGAATCCCCCATCAAAATCAATCCGTGCAGCGCACAACCACCACCCAACAAAAAGAAACCCGCCTACGGCGGGTTTCTCAAATCAGCTCTATGTCGCTGCAAGTCTACTTAGGCGGGAACCACGTTCCGTGCCTGCAGGCCTTTCTGTCCCTTTTCAGTCTCGAAGGTCACGGCCTGACCTTCGCGCAGGGTGCGGAAGCCGCCGCCCTGGATGGCGGAGAAGTGCACAAACACATCTTCGCTGCCGTCAGAGGGCGCAATGAAACCAAAGCCCTTGGATTCGTTAAACCACTTCACGGTACCTGTAGCCATGCAAATCACCTCAAAATAAATTTCTGATGCGTTCCAACCACAGCTGTTGAAGATGAACTGCCTGTTCTCCGGCGGACAAGCAGAAAGACATATTTCAACCTGCAGCGCGCCCAAGTATAGCCCTGTTTTTTGGCACTAGCCATCATCCGCAAAACAGTGTGACGGCGTCGTCAAAACAGTGTTTCACGATAGCGTTCCACACCGTTTATTAGCAAAGCCTGAATTGCTCCGTTACCAAATCGGTCCACCGCGATGCGCAAGGAAACCACCTCACCGGGTACCGGCCGCTCCAGCACACGTCCTTCACCCTCCGGCACGAAGTAATCCTCGATGCCATAGCGCACACTGACATGACGCACCTCTTCACTGGTCTGCGTTTCTGCGTTCCACCAGTGTTCACTCACATACTGCACCCGGCCGCGCAGGGCCAGCTGCCCTGCCGGGGCCGCGCGGTACACGGCCCGCGCGCGCCAATAGGGCGTCCCCGGCTCCAGCGCCACATAAATCGTATCGTGCTGACGGAATTCGTCATCGCCCTCCAGTTCATCCAGCCGCAGGCGGCTGATGTCGTAGTTGAAGGTGACATAGTCGCCGCGGAACAGGGAACGCGGATCGATGGGCTGGGTCTCCAGCACCACCGGTGTACCGCTCGCCAGGGTCCACTGCCGTTTGGCGATCATCCCGGCCAGCACCAGGGTCTGGAGCACGACGATGATCAGCAGGCGCGAACCGAGGCTCATAGCACGCCCTCCCGCTGCGCCGTGATGCGCCGCGTCAGTCGGCGCCGTTGCCGCTCCAGCCAGTAGCCGCCGCCGAGCAGCAGCAGGCCGCCACCCATGAAGAACAGCGAGCGGTCCATCAAAGTCCAGAAGGTGTCGAAATAGCGCGCCAGCAGGGTGATGGCAAAGAAGAAGAACGCCATGTTCACCAGGGCGCGATTCTCCAGATGCACCGCGGCCTGCAGCAACCACAGCAGGCCGGCGAAGTACGCCAGGTTGAACAGCAGTGCCAGCAAGGATGCCATAGGCGGCTCCGCCGCCAGATTGACCAGCAGCAACACCATCACGGCGCCGAGCAGTCCCAACCCCCAGTTGAGAAACGGCGGCCGCCCCCCGGCTTGGCTGCGACGGTAATGCCAGGCCGCCAGGGCGACGACCAGCAAGAGCGCAAGCAGTGTAGCCAGCCACCACAGGCCGCTGTCGGGGCGGCCGTGGCGCAGCAGTTGCGGGAAAGTGAGCAGATACAAACAGCCCAGCGCAGCGAAGGCGGCATAGCGTTGCAGTACACGGGCGAGATCCTGCCAGCCGTCATGGCCGTGCAACACCATGCCGCCGATGAACAGGGCAAGATAGGCGAGGAAATACACCTGCACCAGATAGAGTTCGGCGCCGTTGCCGCGCCCCCAGCCGCTCATGGCCAGGAAGGAAAACCAGCTCCACAGCAACAAACCGGCCAGGGCAATGTGCAGCGCGATGCGCCAGCGCTGCCACATCACCGGCCACAGCGCCAGGGCGAGGAACAGCAGGAAGGGCCAGTGCACCGCGCGGCCAAAGCCCTGCGACTCCAGACCAGTCCACAGCACACCGAGGCCCAGCCCCGCCACCATGGCCGGCTGCGAACGCATCAGCCAGCCGGTCAATACGCCGCCGAGGGCCCACACCAGCACGCCGTCGGGGTAATGGGCGCTGATGTGATAGATCTGCGCGATGAGCATGATGTTGCTGCCGAACAGGATCACGCCGAGCAGCAGGAAGGCCGTGGCGAGCAGCGGCAAATTGCGCCGCTCGCACACGCCGGCCAAGGCATGGCTGCCCCACAGGGCGGCGAACAGCACGATGAGTTTGAGCAGCTTGGGCATCGCCGCCCAGTTGGCGGCGAAGAAGGTGATGATGCCGGAACCGATGAGGATCACACCGAGCAGGCTGAAGGCCAGGGCCAGATAGCGCGGCCCGTGGCGCTCGTCGGCCGCGGCGTCATTCAGGATGTGCGCCGCATTGTCGGCGCTGACCCAGCCCTGCTCGACCCAGTGCGGCAGGCGTTGCTGCAATTGTTTCTTGAACGACACGTCGCGTCCCTGACAAAAAATAGGCGGCCAGTCACCGCATCCGCGCTGTTATCACCCCTGCAACAACACACCCGCCACCAGCCATGCACCGGCTCCCGCCACCAGCGCGCCGCCGCTGCGCAACAGCCAGGGCCGCTGCTTGAGGGCATGGCCGACACCGAAACCGGTCAGGTGCAGCGTCACGCTGGCCAGGGTCATGCCGAACACGTAGAGATAGCCCACCGCCTCTGCCGGCACCTCGGCGCCGTGGGCATGGCCGTGGAACAGGGCGAACAGACCGACCAGCGCCACACCCGCCGCAGCCGGTACGCGCCAGGCCAGGGTGACGCTGAGGCCAAGCACCAGCACCGATACCGCGATGAACGACTCGACCAGCGGCAGATGTACGCCGCCCAGTCCCAACACGGCACCGGTCACCAGCATGGCGACAAAGGCGCCGGGCACCTTCCAGGCGGCACTGCCGCCCAGGGTGGCGGCCCACAGGCCTACCGTGAGCATGGCGAGCAGGTGATCGAGACCACCGAAGGGATGGACCAGGCCGGCGCCGAAACCGCCGGTGCCGTGACCGGTATGGGCGGCGGCAAGGCCGGGCAGTGCGATGAGGCCGATGGCGGCAACAATGTGACGGAATTTCACTGAGCTATCCTCCTTGCTGCAAGAACGAATCTGTAATTTCCACGCAGGCGCCGAGTCCTCCTGGCGCATGTGTGCCTACGTCAGACACCGACGCGCCCGCGGAGCGGGCTCCTGCTTCCTTAGCGAACCTTGACCTTCACCAGTTCCTCGCCGTCCGGATCGGTGACATGCACCGCGCAGGCGATGCAGGGGTCGAAGCTGTGGATGGTACGCAAAATCTCGATGGGCTGCTTGGCGTCGTGCAAGGGCTGGCCCTTGAGCGCGGCCTCGTAGGGACCGTCCTGCCCCTGCGCATCGCGTGGCCCGGCATTCCAGGTGGACGGCACCACCGCCTGGTAGTTGTCGATCTTGCGGTCCTTGATCACGATCCAGTGCCCCAGCGCGCCGCGTGGCGCCTCCATATAGCCGACGCCCTTGGCCTGCTTCGGCCAGGTGGACGGCTCCCACAGCGTATCGTTGAAGGTGCGCAGGTCGCCGGCCTTGATGTTGGCGATGAGCTGGTTGTACCAGCCGGACATGGCGTCGACGATGACCTTGGTCTCCAGCGTGCGCGCCGCGGTGCGGCCCAGGGTGGAAAACAGTCCCTGCACCGGAATGTCCAGGGTGCGCAGCGTCATGTTCACCAGTTCATGCGTCTGCGCATGGCCGCGGGCGTGCAGCATCAGCACGCGCGCCAGCGGCCCCACTTCCATCGGTTTGCCCTTCCAGCGCGGCGACTTGAGCCAGGAATAGCTCTGTTCCACATCAAGGTGTTCGTAGGGTGGTTTGGGGCCGGTGTAGTTGAGCTTGGTCTCGCCGTCGTAGGGATGCAGGCCCTGGTCCTTGCCACCGCTGTAGTCGTACCAGGAATGGGACACGTATTCCTGAATGTGATCGGCGGCGTTCATGTCCAGTTCGTGGATAGTGGACAGATCGCGGTTGAGGATCACGCCGGAGGGGATCAGGAAACTGCTCGGGTCGTCCATGCCGTTGGCGGGGAAGTCGCCGTAGGTCATGAAGTTACCCACGCCCTCGCCGTACTGCGTCCAGTCCTTGTAGAACGAGGCGATGGCCAGTGTATCCGGCACATAGACCTGATCGACGAAGTCACGCATCTGCTGGATGATGTCCTTCACCTTCTGCAGACCGGTGAGGTCCACCGCGGTGGCACCGGCGCCACCACGGAAGTGCGGCCCCTTGCCGCGTCCCGGATGATCCGGGTGCACGCTGATGGCGCAGGGCACGCCACCCACCAGGAAATTGGGGTGCGGATTCTTGCCGCCGAAGATGGCGTGCAACTTGGCCACCTCGCGCTGCCAGGTGAGCGCCTCCAGATAGTGCGCCACCGCCATCAGGTTGGCCTCCGGCGGCAACTTGTAGGACGGATGGCCCCAGTAGCCGTTGGCGAAGATGCCGAGCTGGCCGCCCTCGACGAAGTCCTTCAGCTTCTTCTGCATGTCGGCGAAATAGCCGGGCGAGGACTTGGAGTAATTGCTGATCGACTGCGCCAGTTGTGAGGTGGCCTTGGGATCGGCCTTCAGCGCCGACACCACATCGACCCAGTCCAGCGCATGCAAGTGGTAGAAGTGCATCACATGGTCGTGTACGTATTGTGCGGCGATCATCAGGTTGCGAATCAGCTGCGCATTGGCCGGGATGGGATAGTTGAGCGCATTCTCCACCGCGCGCACCGAGGCGATGCCGTGCACCAGAGTACACACACCGCAGATGCGCTGGGCGAAGGCCCAGGCATCGCGCGGATCGCGGCCGCGCAGGATGATCTCGATACCGCGCACCATGGTGCCCGAACTGGATGCCTGGGTGATGATGCCGTTATCGGTCTCCGCCTCGATGCGCAGATGCCCCTCGATACGGGTGATGGGGTCGACTACCACACGCTGGTTCATTTGCCGGTCTCCTGTTCCGCCAGATGGTCGGCCACCAGTTCGGTCAGTCCAACCACCTTGACGTTCATGTTGTAGTGCTCCAACCCTTCCTCCAGCACGATGCGGCAATTGGCGCAGGCGGTCACCATGGTTTCCACACCCAGCTCATCCAACTGCGCCTTCTTGCGTTTGAATGAGATCAGGCGCAGTTCCTCGGCACGCTCGTTGGCACTGACGCCGCCACCGCCGCCGCAGCACCAGTTCATCACGCCGTGGTCGCGCATCTCACGGAAATCGCTCGCTACCGCGCCGAGCAACGCGCGCGGCTGCTGCACCACGCCGCCGCGGCGCACGATCTGGCAGGGGTCGTGGAAGGTCAGTGCCGCGTCCTCCTTGCCGCTGGTTTTCAAACGGCCGCTGCGGCGCAGTTCATCGAGCAGCTCGAGGATGTGCACCACGTTGAACTGGTAGGGGCGGCCGATGAGATTGGGACCTTCCCAGCGCAACGCGGTGAAGGCATGACCGCACTCGGGGCTGATCACGTTCTTCACCTGCAATTTTTCCGCGGCCGTGACGATGCGCGCGACAATCTCGCGGGCGATATCGCTGCTGCCTAACTGGATGCCGCTGTTGGTGGCCTCGAAGGCCTCCGACGACAGCGTCCAGCTCACACCGGCCTGCTTGAAGATGCGCGCCAGGGCGCCGAGATACTCGGGGAAGTTGATGATCTCCATGGACGACAGCAGCGCCATATAGTCAGCGCCCGGCACATCGATGGGAATGGTCAACCCGGTCTCCGCCTCCTGGCCGCGGATCTGCGCCTGCAAGGCCTGCAACTTCACGCCCATCGGGCTGCCCAGTTCGATGGTGCGCCTGGTAGCGCCGATGATGCCCTCCGGCGCATGGCCGGCGACAGACATGCCCTCGCGCATCTTGCGCACCATGTAGGTGATGTCGTTGCCCACCGGGCAGACCATGGAGCAGCGCCCGCACAGCGTACAGCTGTCGTACACCAGCTCACTCCAGTTCTTGAGATCGTCGTCACTCACTGGCTTGCTCAGGCCGAGCATGCGGCCCAGACGCCCTGTCAGGGTGTATTCCTGCTGCCACAGGCGGCGCAGCGGCTCCAGCTTGTGGATCGGCGTGTACTTCGGATCGCCGGTCTCGGTGTAGAACAGGCACGCGTCGGCGCACATGCCGCAGTGCACACAGCTGGAGAAGAAACTGGCGATGGGCGCGTCCATCACCTCGCGGAAGGCGTTCAAGCCTTTTTCCAGGGTCGCGCTCATGATGCCACTCCTTTACGCCCAGCGATGTCGCCGTTGTACCAGCGGGCAATGAATAGAGTGAAGGTGTGGGTCAGTTTGGTGAAGGGGAACACCACCAGCAGCAGTTCCGCCGACAGGATGTGCAGCGCCAGCAGCAGGGTGTAATCGAGCAACAGGTGGTGGTAGGCCATATAGCCGGTGAGCAGCGGCAGAAAGGTGACCGTCCAGGCCAGATAGTCGCCGAAGCCGGAGAGAAAACGCTTCACCGGGTCCATCAGGCGATGCACCAGAACGACAATCAGGGCAATCATCGTGATCACCGTCACCAGGTCGATGAGCGGCGTCGGCAGCGCCGCCCAGCTCAGGCCGGTGAGCGAGCGGATCAGTTCGATGTGCGGCAACAGGAACAGCAGCACGATGAACAGGCCGATGTGGAACACGAAGCCGGTGACCACCGTGAGCGAGAAGCGGCGCCAGCCGCCGTCGCTTGGCAGAGAGCGGGTGACGATGGTGCGCCAGCCGGATCCCGGACTATGGCTGCGCGGCGTAGACAGGTCGCGCTTGCGGCCCAGGCTGTAGATCTCGAACAGGCGCAGTGTCATGCCGAACAAAAAGATCGCCACGGCAATGCCGAGTCCCGGCCCGCGCGCCCACAACAACAGTTCCATAGCGGTCATGGCTACTTCTCCAGGTCCGCGAGGGTGACGGTTTGGTGCTCGGCCCGCGCACGCGCCTTGCGCTGGCGGTTGGCCAGGCCGATGGCGACGCCCGCCGCAGCGCCCACGGCCACCGCTGCCGCCGCGGCACCGGTGACGGAATCGACGGGGGTGGACAGCGCCTTGTAGAAACCGCCGGCATCCCAGAAGTCGGGCTCGGAACAACCGATGCAACCGTGGCCGGATTGCACCGGCCAACTGGTGCCACCGTTCCACTTGGTGGTGGCGCAGGCGTTGTGGGTGGTCGGTCCCTTGCAGCCCAGTTCGAACAGGCACCAGCCGTCACGCGCGCCGGCGTCGTCGAAGGTCTTGGCGAACTTGCCCTGGTCGTAGAACGGGCGGCGATAACAGCGGTCGTGGATCGACTCGCCGTAGAAGGCGCGCGGTCGTCCCAGCCCATCCAGGTCAGGCAGCGAACCGAAGGTCAGGTAATGGGCCAGCACGCCCACCATCACCGCCGGCACCGGCGGGCAGCCCGGCACGTTGATGATCGGCTTGTCCTTGATGATGTCGGACACTGCCACGGCGCCGGTGGGATTGGGTTTGGCATGGGGCAGCCCACCATAGGCGGCGCAGGTGCCGATGGCGACGATGGCTGCCGCACCCGCGGCGGCCTCCTGCAACATCTGCAGGTTGCTGATGCCGGCGATGGTGGAATACACGCCGCCGTCCTTGAGCGGTATGGAGCCGTCGACGATGAGCAGATAGTTGCCCCAGTCCGCCTTCATGGAGTGCTCGCGCGCCTCTTCGGCGGCATGACCGGAGGCCGCCTGCAGGGTGTGGTGATAGTCGAGGGAGATGGCGTCGAAGATCAGGCTTTCGATGCTGGGCGAATGGGCGCGGGTCAGCGATTCGGTGCAGCCGGTGCATTCCTGGAACGACAGCCAGATCACCGCCGGGCGCCGCACCCGTCCCAGGGACTCCGCTACCGCCGCCGCCATGGACGGCGGCAGCGCCAGCAACGAGGTGGTCGCCGCGCAGAATTTCAGGAAACCACGCCGGCTGACACCGCGCCGTTTCAGTATGTCCAACAGTGTTTCATCCGCCATGACCACCCTCCTGTTTCAGTTCAAACAGACGGGCGCGCAAGGCCTCCAGCCCGTCCTTCACGTCATCCTCCGGTGCCAGCAGGATCTCGGGGCACCAGGCCACTTCGATGAACTCCGCCAGCACTTCGTCCTCGTCGTTGTAATGGGTCACCCACCACACACCGGGGATGCCGGTTTCGTGGATGCGGGTCGGCCCCAGGCTGTGCACCTCGGCCACCACCTCACCCTCGCCCAGGGTTTCCTCCAGCAGGTCGTAATCTTCCGGCGTCAGCGGCAGACCGGAAAGGTCGATGCTGCTTTCCTCACCCTCTTCCACCAGCTTTTGCAGCAGGTTTTCCACCTCGCGCAATACCGCCCGGGCGTTGCCGTTGCCACCCACCTGCACCACCTTGACGCCGATATTCTTCAAGCCATTCATTGCTGCCATTTCCGTATCAAATCCAAGGTCATCGCACAGGCGCGGGGGATGGCCGCCGCCACCACAGGGCTGGGGACATCGCCCCAGCCCAGTGCCTGCGGCTGGATACCGATGAGGGCACGCCGCGGCGGCAGGGAATCGGTGAGATGGGCGATGGCCAGCAGGTCGAGCAGGCTGACCTCGTGCACGCTGCGGCGCTTGCCACGCCCCAGGTAGTCATCCATGGCCTGGTTTTCGAACAGGGTGACGGTACCGGGCGCCGCCTTGAGTTCGGCGGCGTCGATGATGATGAGTTGATCGGCCTCGGCCATGGGACCGGCAAGAGTAAAACTGAGGGTGCCGCCATCGAGATACTCGACGGCCTCGAGATCGGGATGCTCGCGGCGCAGTTGCTCCACCACATGCACCCCCACCCCCTCGTCGCTCAACAGGGTATTGCCCACGCCCAGCACGACTGTGGTCATGATCTCCTCAGACTAGTTTTGTATTTATTCTTGTGGCTCTTCCCCGGATCGAGTGGGTAGCTTAGCCTGTTGAACCATGAGAGACATAGACCTGTACGCCCAGATTCTTGGATTGCGGTCGCCGTGGAAGGTGGCCGATGTGCAATTGTTGCGTGATGC
>NZ_JBLJDO010000017.1:0-57271 GCF_059410345.1 Sulfurivermis sp.
GTGCGCGTCGAGAACCAGGGGCTCGGCCTGCAATTCGACGAGGACGACATGCAATGAGCCGCCAGGATCAGGTCAAGTGCCTGTACTGCGGCGGCGACGTGCCCGCCGAGAGCGCCGACTGCCCCCACTGCGGCGCGCCGTCGCATTTCCAGCAGCAGGGCGAAAATCCGCGCCGCCAGCGTCGCTTCCTGATCTTCGTCATCATCGTCACCTTGTTCTGCGCCGTGATGATTGTGTATCTGCCGCGCTGACGGCAAATGCTGCCAAGCTCGGGAGGTGGTCATGCATAAATTGCACTTCATGTTGTTGCTGGTGCTGATGAGCGGCCTTGCGCTCGCGCAGGACACCAGCCGCACCCTGCCGCTGCCCCCCGATTCCCTCGCGCAATGGTACCCGCCGGCCAATCAGCGCCAGGTGTGGCTGCACACCATGTTCTCCCTGCGCCGCTCCATGCAGGCGGTAGGCGAATACAACGCCCTGGGCGACAGCAAGCTGGCCGCACGCTGGGCCGAACGCTTCGCCCAGGACTACAAGCGCCTGGCCGCGATGGTGCCGGAGTGGCAGGACGAGATCGAAGAGGCGCAGGCCGACAGACTGGTGGCCGCGGCCCGCCAGGGCGACAGCGACGGCATGACCCGCGCCCTGCAACGCCTCGGCACCACCTGCCGCTCCTGCCACAACGAAAACCGCGCCATCGTCACGCTGGTCTACCGCATGCCCGACTACCGGGACATCACGGTGGAAAACAGCGACACTATGGAAGAACTGCCCTACCCGCAACACATGGAGCGGCTGGGCACATTGATGAACCGGGTGAAGATCGCGCAGGAGGATGGGCGACACGGCGTGGCCCAGACGGCCGGCCGGTCGTTCATCGCCGGCGTGAAGGATCTGTCCAACAGCTGCGGCGCCTGCCACAAGGATGAGGCGCCGCGCGAACGCATCTTCGGCCCCGCCATCCAGCAGGCGCTCACGACACTGGACAAGGAACTGCAGCAGAACAACCGCAAGGGCACCGACGAGGCCCTCGGCACCCTCGGCGCCTACGCCTGCGGCCGCTGTCACAGCATCCACAAGAACAGCGCGGAGCTGCGCCGCGCCCTGCTGCCACGCGATTGACCGGCGTCAGCGCAGCGCCGCCTCCAGCGCTGTCGCATCGATGGGCTGCGGCAAGGCCGTGAAGTGGGTGAAGCGCTGGCACAACCGGTTGAACGGCTCCTGCTCCTCCGGTTGGTAGAACACCACCATGCGCGTCTCCGGCATGTGCTGCAGGGTGGCCAGCACCGATTCCAGCCAGCCGGTGCGGTCACGAAAATCCGGCATGTAATTGAACTCCGCCACCACCGCCGCCGGCCGGTGCGTCTTCAGATAGCTGATCGCCTTGCGCCCTGAGGTCACCACCTCCACCGCGTAACCCAGCGCCCGGTACAGGGGCGTGAAGTCGGGATAGCCACCCAGTTCGACGATCATCAGCAGTTGCTTGTTTTCAGTCATGGCCCGGTCCTGTGCAGGGCCGCAGTATAACGGCCATGCCCACCGACCCCACAAATCGCAGGCTTATTGCGCCAGCACAAATGATGCGTTGAATCCGGCGCGCCGTCGTTGGAGAATGGCCGGGAGTCGCCGCCGCCCACACCGGCGTTGCGGCTCCCGGCCATGCGATAGCGTCCTCGGAAACCCAATAACAACGGCGCACCGCAATTTTCTCCAGGAAACACGACCCCACCGGGCACGGCCGGTCTTTGCCATAACCACTACAAAAAGGTAATCGACACCATGAAGCTTCATTTTCCACATCCTTCCGCCTATGGCACTGCCCTGGTCCTCGCCGTGGTGCTGGCGGTCATCGGTTTCATCCTGTTTCCCCTCCTGGCGCTGGAGATGAGCGGCGCCGCGCTGTTTGCCCTGGGCATCGCCGTGGGCGCCATGCTTGCCGTGCCCCTCGCCGGCCTGCGCGCCGAAAGCGGCCCGGTACGCGCCGCGGACAGCGGCGAAACCCGCTCCATCTTCGTCGGCAATCTGGCCTATCGCGCCTCCAAGGAAGACCTGGAGCAGCTGTTCGGCCAGTACGGCGTGGTGCGCTCGGTGCGCATCATGACCGACCGCATGACGCGCCGCCCGCGCGGCTTCGGCTTCGTGGAGATGGAGGCCAACGGCGCCCTCGCCGCCATCAAGGCCCTGGACGGCAAGGACTTCCACGGCCGCGAGCTCAAGGTCAACGAGGGCAACGAGCGCAAGCCGCGCGAAAACCAGGCGGCCTGACTCCACCACGATGTGGAGCCTGCGTGACTGGCGGCGCCGGCGCACGCTGGCGCGCCACCCCATCCCCGACGCACTGTGGCAGGCGGCGCTCAGCCGCCTGCCCGTCGTTACCGCGCTCGCCCCGGCGGAACAGGTCCGCCTGCGCGAGCAGGCCACCCTGCTGCTCGCCACGAAGACCATCAGCGGCGCCGGCGGGCTGGAGCCCGACGCCGCCATGTGCGTGCGCATCGCCGCGCTCGCCGCCCTGCCCCTGCTCGGCCTGGACCTGGATTGGTACGGCAACTGGCACGAGATCGTGGTCTACCCGGACACCTTCGTGCAGGAGCACGAATGGGAGGACGAGTTCGGCGTGATGCACCGCGAGCGGCGCGAACTGGACGGCGAGTCCTGGCAGCAGGGACCGGTGGTGCTGGCCTGGCACGAGATCGAGACCAGCGGTCAGGGCCATGGCTTCAACCTGGTGGTGCACGAAATCGCCCACAAGCTGGACATGCAGAACGGCGACGCCAACGGCCACCCGCCGCTGCAGCGCGGCATGAGCCATGCCGACTGGAACGCCGCCTTCAGTGCCGCCTTTGACGACATGGTGCAACGCGACGAGGCCGGCGCACAGACACCGCTCGACCCTTACGCCGCCGACGCGCCGGAGGAATTCTTCGCCGTGGCCTGCGAGGCATTTTTCGAGATCCCCGCGCAACTGCGCGCCGCCTATCCGGCGGTGTACCAGCAGTTGTGCCTGTTCTTCCGCCACGCCCCTCTATAAGCCTCGTCATTGCGACCACGGTTTTTTGTTGCACTTTTTGACATACTTTGCGCCTGTGCAAAGAAGGGAAACGCTCATGAGTGAACGCCCGCAAATCATCGTGGTCGGCGGCGGCGCCGGCGGCCTGGAACTGGTCACCGCCCTGGGCAACACGCTGGGCCGACGCAAGAAGGCCGACATCACCCTCATCGACACCAGCCGCACCCATGTGTGGAAACCACTGCTGCACGAGGTGGCCGCCGGCACGCTGGACTCCCACGAAGACGAGCTGGAATATCTGGCGCAGGCGCGCTGGCACCACTTCCGCTTCCGCCTCGGACGCATGGTAGGGCTGGACCGCGCAAAGCAGGAGGTGCTGCTCGCCGCCACGCTCAATGACGACGGCCACGTCATCGTCCCCGAGCGGCGCTTCCGCTACGACACCCTGGTCCTCGCCGTCGGCTCCCTGTCCAACGACTTCGGCATCCCCGGCGTGAAGGAACACTGCCTGTTCCTCGACACCACCGCCCAGGCCGAACGCTTCCAGCGCCGCCTGCTCGACTGCATGCTGCGCGCCCACACCCAGGGCGAACCGGTGCGCCCGGGCCAGCTCGATGTGGCCATCGTCGGCGCCGGCGCCACCGGCGTGGAACTGGCGGCGCAGCTGCACCACGTCACCCGTCAGCTCTCCGCCTTCGGCCTCGACACCATCGACCCGGAGCGGCATATCAAACTGCACGTCATCGAGGCCTCACCACGCATCCTGCCGGCGCTGCCGCCCAGGCTCTCCGCCGCCGCCACCGCCGACCTGGCGCGCCTGGGCGTGGTGGTGCACACCAACGAACGGGTGGTGGAGGTAACTCACGAGGGCATCCGCACCGCCACCGGCCACTTCATCCCGGCGGCGTTCCGCGTCTGGGCCGCCGGCATCAAGGCGCCGGACTTCCTGCAGGACATCGCCGGACTGGAGACCAACCGCATCCATCAGCTGGTGGTGCGCCCGACGCTGCAAACCACGCGCGACGACCACATCTACGCCATCGGCGACTGCGCCGCCTGCGCCATGAATGCGGCCGGCGATACCGTGCCGCCACGCGCCCAGGCGGCCCACCAGATGGCCAGCCTGGTGGCCAAGTCCATCGTGCGCCAGCTCAAGGGCAAGCCCCTGCCCACCTACCGCTACACCGACTACGGCTCGCTGGTCACGCTGGGCAAATACAGCACCGTGGGCAGCCTGATGGGCGGCCTCAGCGGCAGCCTGATGGTCACCGGCTTCATTGCCCGCGTGGTGTATCTGTCGCTGTACAAGATGCATCAGGTGGCCCTGCACGGCTGGACCCGCACCGCCCTGCTCACCCTGGCCCATTTCCTGCGCCGGGCGGTTAATCCGCAGATCAAGCTGCATTGACGCCGCTTCCGCAGTAGCCGCTCCTTGAGGCGGGTCACCCTGTGACCCCGGTTACGTTTTCCCAACGCCGCTTGCCTTACCATCGCCACTCCCTCGGCAAGGACGCAGCAGGCAGCGGCATGAAAAATATTGTTTCGCCCCCCCATCGACAGGGAACCGCGGCAGGCCTAGAATCCCGCGCCGATCCCGGGCTGTTTTCCGGTGAGGTCATCCCCCTTCCTGTTGCCGGCCCCGTCCGGTTGATGCAGGTTCTGCAGCAATGAAGTTCCCCCGTACCGTTGTCGCCATCGCGCTGACCGTGATCAGTGTGAATCTTGGCCTTTGGGCCGCATTCAACCAGCCGGAGACGCCGGTGGGCTGGAACGGCGCCGTCAGCGGCGTGTCGTTCAATCCCTACCGCAGCGGGGATGATCCGCGTCACGAGCGCCATCCCGACGCCGACGCCATCGACGCCGATCTGCACCTGGTGGCGGGGCATGTCAAGCGTATCCGTACCTATTCCTCGCTCAACGGCATGGAGCGCATCCCTGCACTGGCGCACAAACATGGCCTCACCGTCACCGCCGGCGCATGGCTCGACCAACGCCACGAGCGCAACGCCGAGGAACTGCTCAACCTGATCCGCAATGCGCGCACCTACCGCAACATCGACCGTCTCATCGTCGGCAATGAAAGCCTGCTGCGCGGCGATCTGGAGGTGGTGGAGCTGGCCGCCTACCTGCGTCAGGTGCGGCGCCAGGTGCAACTGCCCATCAGCACCGCCGAACCCTGGCACATCTGGCTGGACCATCCGGAGCTGGCGGAGGAAGTGGATTTCATCGCCGCGCACATCCTGCCTTACTGGGAAGGCGTGCCGGCCGACGACGCCGTCAATTACGTGCTGCACCGCTATCAGCAGCTGACCCGTGCCTTTCCGAACAAGCCGGTACTGATCGCCGAGGTGGGCTGGCCCAGCGCCGGGCACGCACTCAAGTCGGCACAACCCTCACTCACCCATGAGGCGCAGTTCCTGCGCCAGTTCTTCAACGCCGCCCATGAGCACCACATCGACTATTTCGTGATGGAGGCCTTCGACCAGCCCTGGAAACGTGCCGAGGAAGGCAGCGTGGGACCGCATTGGGGATTGTGGAATGTCGAGCGCGACATGAAACTGCCGCTCACCGGCGCGGTATGGAAGAACCCAAGCTGGCCCTGGCAGGCGGGACTGTCCATGCTGCTGGCGCTGGTTCCCATGCTGTGGTTCCTGCGCCGCTGGCAGACGCTGCGGCGCCGCGGCCGCCTGTTCTTCGCCTTCGTAGTGCAGTTCTGCGTCACCCTGCTGGTGTGGACACTGGCACTGCCCTACACCCGCGGCCTGGACTGGACCGAGACCCTGCTATGGGCGCTGCTCATCCCGGCGCAGCTGGCACTGCTTGCAGTGGTGCTGATCAACAGCCTGGAGCTGGTGGAACTGCTGTGGCAGCGCGGCCTGCGCCGCGGCTTCCGCCCGCAGGAACCGACGCCGGGACAGCCGCTGCCCATGGTGTCGCTGCACCTCGCCATCTGCAACGAGCCGCCGGCACTGGTGATCGAAACCCTCGACTCGCTGGCGCAACTCGACTATCCGGAGTTTGAGGTCATCGTGGTGGACAACAACACCACCGACCCGGCGCTATGGCAACCGGTACAGGCGCACTGCGAAAAACTGGGCGCCCGTTTCCGTTTCTACTCGCTGGGCAAGTGGCCGGGCTTCAAGGCCGGCGCGCTCAACTTCGCCCTGCGCGAAACCGACGCGCGCGCCGAAGTGGTGGGCGTCATCGACGCCGATTATGTGGTGCAGCCCTACTGGCTCAAGACCATGGTGCCCTACTTCGCCGACGCCAAGGTGGCCATCGTCCAGGCGCCGCAGGATCACCGCGACTGGGACGACAAGCCCTTCGAGGAGATCATCAACTGGGAGTATGCCGGCTTCTTCCATATCGGCATGGTGCACCGCAACGAGCGCAACGCCATCATCCAGCATGGCACCATGACCCTGGTGCGCCGTAGCGCCCTCATAGAACAACAGGGCTGGCCGGAGTGGTGCATCTGTGAGGACGCGGAACTCGGCCTGCGCATGTTCAAGGCCGGCTTTGATGCGGTCTATGTCAACCACCCCTTCGGCCGCGGCCTCACCCCCCACACCTTTGCCGGCTACAAGGGTCAGCGCTTCCGCTGGGCCTACGGTGCCGTGCAGATCCTCAAGACCCATTGGCGTTCGCTGTTGCCGTGGGACAACAATCCACTGACGCTGGCGCAGCGCTACCACTTCGCCATGGGCTGGCTGCCCTGGTTTGCCGATGCACTGCACCTGATCTTCACCGGCGCGGCGCTGCTGTGGAGCCTGGGCCTGATTCTGTTGCCGCAGTATTTCGCCTTTCCACTGGCGGAGTTCCTGTTGCCGGTGCTGGCGCTGTTCGGTTTCAAGCTGCTGCACTCGCTGTGGCTGTATCGCGCCCGCGTTCCCTGCACCTGGCGTCAGACCCTCGGTGCGGCGCTGGCCGGCATGAGCCTGACCCACACCGTGGCGCGCGCCATCATCCAGGGTGTGTTCACCTCCAGCCAACCCTTCCTGCGCACCCCCAAGGCCGCGGAGAAAACGGCCTGGGTACGCGCCCTGCTGCAGGCGCGGGAGGAGTTGATCGTATTCGGCGGCCTGCTCCTGCTCGCCAGCGGCGTGGCCACCCGCTACGGTGTGGAGAACGGCGAAGCCGCGTTGTGGCTGGCGATCCTTGCCGTGCAATCACTGCCTTACCTGGCCGCCGGTCTGGTCTCGCTCAGCACCGCGCTGCCGCTGCCGCAACCCGTCTGGCTGCGGCGGCTGCGCAGCCGCGGCACACAGCTCGTCGCCCGCTTGCCCTACATGACGCCACAGCGAGGCGCCTCCACAGAGCAGCAAGCCTCCACACCGCAATAAAGGCTTGCCGCCGCCGGGGGCACTGGTAAAGTGCCCCCATGCAGCCGCTCACCATCCTCTACCAGGACGAACACTACGTCGCCATCGACAAGCCCGCCGGCATGCTGGTGCACCGCACCCGCATCGCCGAAGAGGCCGAATACGCCATGCAGCGCCTGCGTGACCAGCTCGGCCAGCACGTGTTCATCATCCACCGCCTCGATCGGCCCACCTCCGGCGTGCTGCTGTTCGCGCTCAGCTCGGAGGCCGCGCGCGCCATGTGCGCGGTGTTCGAATCGCGCCAGGTGGAAAAGCGCTACCTCGCCGTGGTGCGTGGCTGGACCGATGAGAACGGCACCATCGACCATGCGCTGCGCGAGGAAAAACACAAGGAGGCGCAGCAGGCGGTGACCCATTACCGCCGCCTCGCCACGGTGGAGCTGGACATCCCCATCGGCCGCTATCCCAAGGCACGCTATTCCCTGGTGGAGGCGCGGCCGGAAACCGGCCGCATGCACCAGATACGCAAACACTTCGCCCATATCTTTCACCCGCTCGTCGGCGATACCACCTACGGCGAGGGGCGTCACAACCGTCTGTTTCGCGATCAGTTCGGCATCGACCGTCTGTTGCTGATGGCAACGGAACTTTGCTTCGTCCACCCCTACCGTAATGAAACCGTCGCCCTACGCGCGCCGCTGCCGCCGGAGGTGGCAACGCTGTTTGCACAGATGGGTTGGCAGGTGCCAGACAGCCACAATGCGGCACCGGTAGCGGCGTGCTGTAACGTAGAAGAGATACACTGAACGCCGAAACTGGAAACTCACCGTCAAGAAATGTGGTTCAAACAAGCCATCCTCTATAAAAAGGCCGAGCTGACGCGCATGCTGGAGGCGCCGCTGGCAGCGCTGGCGGCGCAATGTGCCGCCGTGTGGCCCGCTGCCGCCGCCCTGGACACGTTGCTACGCACGCAGATAGGCAGCGTGCCCCATGCACGGCGCCTGTACGTGTGCGACGCCGACACGCGCCAGCTCTCCGCCGGCGTCACTGCCGAACAGTACGAGGAGCACCGCCGCCACCGGCGCTTCAGCGAACAACCCTACGATGCGGGCAACCTGCCATTTCGCGGCATGACGCTGACCTCGGTGTTTCTCGATGACGACACCATGAAGCGCAGCATTGCCGCCATTCAGGCGGTGACCGGCAATGACATGCTGCTCGGTTTTCTGGTGGCGGAATTCGAGCTGGACGCCATACCGCTGCCGCAAAGCGCCTTCACCGGCACCACCTGGACCCAGTACAAGGGCGACCCGGCGATCCGCGCATCGGTGTTCGAGCAGCGTCGCAGCAAGAGTCGGCTCGATCAGCGCATCGACGACGTGGTGGATACCCTCGATGGCCTGATGCGCACCCACGGCATCTATCACGTGATCCTGCATTTCTCCAGCTCACGTGCCATCTTCTGGGTATTCGACGATCCCTACAGTTACCGCTTCCACGCCGTGGAGGAAATGCTCGACCCGGAGATCTGGCTGGCCTACCCGAGCCGCCCCTACCCGCGCAACGCCAAGGTGCCGGCAGCAAGAATCCGCCCGGTGCTGGAAAAATTCCGTGCCCTGCGCGAATCGGACGAAAATATCTACCTGCGCTCGGGCTCACTCAATGTCATGAACGGCATCGTCGGCCTCACCTTCTCCTGCGACGGCTCGCATTACCTGACGGTGGATGAGTTCCTGAACCAGGAGCATCCCTTCTGGGTGTGACACGCATGGATCAGGCTTGGGAGCGATGGAAGGATGATCAACATGCTAATCGTCGGTCCTTCTGGGTGTGACACGCATGGATCAGGCTTGGGAGCCTGAATCCTGCCGACATTGAGCCATGAGGCATTTAACCGCTAGAATCCCCCGACACCCTACTGCCGCAGACTGCGGCCCTACCCTTGCCCCGAGCCCATGGTGAAACGGATTTCTGTGCCCACATCCCTGGCTGCATGGCGTCCCGATGCAGCGGCGGCAGCGCGCTGGACCACGGCGCTGCTGGTGGTGGCGCTCGGCAGCAGTCTGGCCCAGCTCACCTGGCGGCTGGTGCCGGCCCCGGAGCTGCCCCCGGCCCCGCTGGCCGCCGCCAAGGCCGCCTCTGCCGGCACCACTCCCCGGCTCGATGCCGTGGCCGCAATGCACCTGTTCGGCGCGCTGCAAGCCACGCCGCAGCCGACCGCGGCCCAAATCAACGCCCCGGAGACCTCGCTCAACCTCACCCTGCGCGGCCTGTTCGCCGCCGCGCGCAAGGAATCGGCCTTCGCCATCATCGCCGAGGGCGCCGGCAATGAACGGCCCTACCGCATCGGCGGCAAACTGGGTGGCGGCGCCGTGGTGCACGACATCCTGCCCGACCGCGTGGTGTTGGAGCGTTCCGGGCGCTATGAAACCCTGCGCCTGCCCAAGGAACGGCTGGAGCTGTCCGCGCCCGCCGCCGCTACATCGGGCGGCGCGGGCCTGACGCCGGCCATGGGCAGCCAGTTGCGCGATCTGCGCGAATCGATCAAGAACAACCCGCAGGAACTGCTCAACCTCGCCGAGCTGCAACCGGTGATGCAGGGCGGCCAGTTGCGCGGCTACCGCATCCGCCCGCGCCGTTTTCTGGAGCTGTTCAACGCCGCAGGACTCACCGCCAACGACGTCGTCACCGCCGTCAACGGTATCCCGGTCACCGACCCGGCACAGTTCGCCGCCCTGAATGCGCAACTGTCCTCCGCCTCCTCCCTGCGGCTGTCCGTGGAACGCCCCAGCGGCGTGCGCGAAGACATCAGCCTGGACCTGAATTGAGGAACACACCCTTGCTCACCCTCCTGCGCCATACTCCCCGCCCGCTGCGCCATGCGGCGTTCGCCTGTGTGCTGCTCGCAGCGCCGCACCTGGCCGGTGCCGCCGAAGAAACCGTCACCCTGAATCTGAAGGACGCCGACATCAGCTCGGTGATCAGCACGGTGGCGGAGATCACCGGCCGTAATTTCATCATCGACCCGCGCGTCAAGGGCAAGGTCACCATCGTCTCCACCCGGCCGCTGGCCGCCGACGAGGTGTATCAGGTGTTTCTGTCGGTGCTCAACGTGCACGGCTTCGCCGCCGTTCCCGACAAGAACGTAATCAAGATCGTGCCCGAGGTGACCGCCAAGCAGAACCCCATCCCCAACGCCGACGAACAGCGGCCGGGGCGTGGTGATCAATATGTCACCCGCGTCATTCAGGTGGAGAACGTCGCCGCCGCGCAACTGGTGCCGATCCTGCGCCCGCTGCTGCCGCAGGAGGCGCACCTCGCCGCCTATCCCGGCAGCAACGTACTCATCGCCTCGTCCACGGCCGTCAATCTGGAGCGCCTGATCCAGCTCATCCGCCGCATCGACCTGTCCGGCGATTCGGAGATCGAATTCATCAAGCTGCAACACGCCTCGGCGGAAGAGGTGGTGCGCATCCTCTCCTCGCTCATCACCGACGCCGCCAAGGCGGCGCAGCAGCCGGGCGAGACCCCGAAACTGGGGGCTGATCTGCGCACCAACAGCGTGCTGCTGTCCGGCGATCGCGGCAGCCGCCTGCGCCTGCGCACCCTCATCGCCCATCTCGATACACCCATGGAGCGCAGCGGCAACACCCAGGTGATCTATCTGCGCTACGCCAAGGCCAAGGAGCTGGCGCCGGTGCTTACCGGCATCGCCGGCGGCATGACCAAGAAGGCAAGCGGCACCGCTACCCCCGACAAGACCGGCGAGGCGCTCAACATCCAGGCCGACGAAGCCGTCAATGCCCTGGTGATCAGCGCGCCGCCCGACATCATGGGCAACCTGGAACAGGTGATCCGCCGTCTCGACATCCGCCGCGCCCAGGTCTTCGTCGAGGCGGTGATCGCCGAGGTCACCGATGAAAAGGCGCGCGAGCTGGGCGTACAGTGGGCCTTCGACGGCTCCGCCAAGAACGCCCCGGTGGGTATCGTCAACTTCGCCGGTTCCGGTTCCGGCCTGACCAATCTGGCGGCGACGCCGCCCAAGGTAGGCGATGGCCTGCTCGCCGTCGTCGGTGATACCGCCAGCTCGGGTGGCACGCGCATCGGCGCCCTGCTGCGCGCCCTATCCGGCGACGTCAACACCAACATCCTCTCCACCCCCAGCCTGGTGACCCTGGACAACGAAGAGGCGGAGATCGTGGTGGGCCAGAACGTTCCCTTCATCACCGGCTCCTACACCAGCACCGGCACCGGCGGCTCGACACCGACCAATCCCTTCCAGACCATCTCGCGTCAGGACGTTGGCCTCAGCCTCAAGATCAAGCCGCAGATCAACGAAGGTGACACGGTGCGCATGGAGATCGCGCAGGAGGTGTCCAGCATCAGCTCCGCCACCACCGGCGCCGCCGACATCGTCACCAACAAGCGCGCCATCAAGACCTCGGTGCTGGTGGACAGCGGCCAGGTGCTGGTGCTGGGCGGTCTCATCGACGATCAGCAGGTGCAGAACGATCAGAAAGTGCCGGGACTGGGCGACATCCCCATCCTCGGCTATCTGTTCAGCTACAAGAAGACCACCCTGGTGAAGCGCAACCTGATGGTGTTCATCCATCCCACCATCCTGCGCAGCGAGCGCGACAGCCTCGCCATCGTCGGCGACAAGTACAACTACATGCGCAACCAGCAATTGGCGGTGCGTGAACGCGGCGTGAAACTTATGTCCAACGACAGCGCACCGCTGTTGCCCGAGTGGAACGACTTCCTGGCGCTGCCGCCGCCGTTCGACCCCGATGCACCCGTCACCGTACCGGAACAACCCCATGCCGCCGACCATCCCGGCTGATCCCACGCCTGCGGCGGAAGACGCCGCGCCGCGCCTGCCCTACGCCTGGGTCAAGCGTGCCGGCGTGCTGCTGTTCCCCAGCGCGGACGGCGCGCTGCGTCTGTATTACCGTGACGGCGCCGACGCCCAGTCCCTGCTGGAGGCACGCCGCGTCGCCGCCTGCCCGGTGCCGCTGGAGAAGCTGGAAAACGCCGCCTTCGAAGGCCTGCTGCGGCAATGCTATGAGCGCTCCAGCAGCGGCGCGATGCAGGCCATGGAAGACATGGACGAGGAGATGGACCTGGATCGCCTGGCCCAGAGTCTGCCGGAACCGGAAGACCTGCTGGAGAGCGAGGACGACGCGCCCATCATCCGCCTGATCAACGCCCTGCTCACCGAGGCGGTGCGCGAGAACGCCTCCGATATCCACATCGAACCGTTCGAGCACCGCCTTGCTGTGCGCTTCCGCGTCGATGGCGTGCTGCGCGAAGTGCTGGAGCCCAAACGCAATCTGGCGCCGCTGCTGGTGTCGCGCATCAAGGTGATGGCCAAGCTGGACATCGCCGAAAAGCGCCTGCCACAGGACGGTCGCATCTCGCTGCGCGTCGCCGGCCGCGCCGTCGACGTGCGCGTCTCCACCCTGCCCTCGGGCCATGGTGAGCGCGTGGTGCTGCGCCTGCTGGACAAACAGGCGGGCCGTCTCGACCTCACTCATCTGGGCATGGCCGAACAGACGCGCCGGCAGATCGATCAACTGATCCACGAGCCGCACGGCATCTTCCTGGTCACCGGCCCCACCGGCTCCGGCAAGACCACCACGCTGTATGCGGCGCTCACCCGTCTCAACGATCGCCACCGCAACATCATGACGGTGGAGGATCCCATCGAATATTTCCTCGACGGCATCGGCCAGACCCAGGTGAACACCAAGGTGGACATGACCTTCGCCCGCGGCCTGCGCGCGATCCTGCGCCAGGACCCGGACGTGGTGATGGTGGGCGAAATCCGTGATCTGGAAACCGTGCAGATCGCCGTGCAGTCCTCGCTCACCGGCCATCTGGTGCTGTCCACCCTGCACACCAACACCGCCGTCGGTGCCGTCACCCGCCTGCGCGACATGGGCGTGGAACCGTTCCTGCTCTCCTCCACCCTGCTCGGCGTGCTGGCTCAGCGCCTGGTGCGCCTGCTCTGCCCGCACTGCAAGGAGGCCTACCAGGCCAACGCCGCCGACTGCGCACTGCTCGGCGTCCCCGCCGAACAGGCCCCGACCCTGTACCATCCGGTCGGCTGCCCCAAGTGCAACCGCAGCGGCTACATCGGCCGCACCGGCATCTATGAACTGGTGGTGGTGGATCGCGAGTTGCGCGGCCTGATCCACGACGGCGCCGGCGAGCATGCCCTGGAGACCCACGCGCGCAGACACACCGCCAGCATCCGCGACGACGGCCTGCGCCGCGTCCTTGCCGGCGACACCGCACTGGAAGAGGTGCTGCGGGTGACACATGAAGAGTAGTCACAGGTTGCACGTCGCGCGTTGCAAGACATGGCGTACGCGGCGCGCCTGTCCCTGTACCGCTTGCCACTGAGCTCATGGGCGCCTTTGAATACCAGGCCATCGACGCCGCCGGCCGCACCCGCAAGGGTGTGCTGGAAGGCGACACCGCGCGCCAGGTGCGACAGAACCTGCGCGAGCAGGGCCTGACGCCGCTCAGCGTCGAAGAGGTGGCGGCACGCGAGGAACGGCGTCGCGGCACCTGGTTCACCCGCGGCGTCGGCGCCACCGATCTGGCCCTGATCACCCGTCAGCTCGCTACCCTGGTGCGCTCCGGCCTGCCACTGGAAGAGACGCTGCATACCGTGGCGCGGCAGAGCGAAAAGCCGCGCCTGCGCAACATGATGATGGCGGTGCGCTCCAAGGTGCTGGAGGGCCACACCGTCGCCGAGGGCCTGGCGGAATTTCCTCACGTGTTCCCCGAGCTGTACCGCGCCACCGTCGCCGCGGGCGAACACTCCGGCCATCTGGACGTGGTGCTGGAACGTCTGGCCGACTACACCGAGGCACGCCAGCAACTGCGCCAGAAGATCCAGCTCGCCCTGTTCTATCCGGCGATCCTCACCGTCATGGCGCTGGCCGTGACCCTCGCCCTGCTCACCTATGTGGTGCCGCAGGTGGTGCAGGTGTTCGACAACATCGGCCAGGAACTGCCCTGGCTCACGCGCAGCCTGATCGCCGTCAGCGACTTCCTGCGTGAATGGGGCGTGCTCATCGCCATCCTGCTCGGCGCCGCGCTGTGGCTGCTCACACGCCTGCTGCGCCGCGCGGAATACAAAATGCGCTGGCATCGCCTGCTGCACCGCCTGCCGCTGGTCGGCCGCTTGAGCCGCGGCGTCAACACGGCGCGCTTCGCACGCACCTTCAGCATCCTCTCCGCCAGCGGCGTGCCGGTGCTCGATGCCATGCGCATCGCCGCCCAGGTCCTCGGCAGCCTGCCCATGCGCGAGGCGGTGGAGCACGCCGCCCACCGCGTGCGCGAGGGCTCCAGCATCCACCACGCCCTGGAACACAGCGGCTACTTCCCCGCCATGACCCTGCAGCTCATCGCCAGCGGCGAATCCAGCGGCCAGCTCGACGCCATGCTGGAGCGCGCCGCCACCAATCAGGAGCGCGAACTGGAGACCACCATCGCCTACCTGATGGGCCTGTTCGAACCGCTGCTCATCGTCACCATGGGCGGCATCGTGATGGTCATCGTCCTCGCCATCCTGCTGCCGATCTTCGACTTGAATCAATTGGTGAAATAGTTCAGCCGCGGCGCGCGCTGGCCAGCAACGGCACACTCAACAACCCGCCCAACGCGCCGTACAGATGGGCATTCACGATTACCGCACCACCGACCAACGCCGCCGTGCCGGTGTCTCCACCGCTGTACTGCTCCCAGGCCAGCTTGGCCGCCACGCCCACCAACACGAGCAAGGCCATACGCCGCTCCGTAGGCAGGCCGGCCAATGCACCGAGTACCAGCAATCCATGCAGTACACCGGACAATCCCACATACCAGGCGAGGTCCGTGTCGCGCCACCACAGCCCCAGGCTCACCGCCAGCGCGCACACCAATAGGGCCGCGCCCCACGCCCAGGGCCGCAGCGCCCGACCGAACAAGGCCCAAATCAGAAGCAGGCCCGCCAGGTTCAACACCAGATGCACCCAGCCCAGGTGCACCACATGCGCGGTGAACAGGCGCCACGGCTCCGCCGCCAGCAGGCTGCGCTCATAACGCAGCGCATCCACCCAGTCCAGCGCTTGCACCAATAGGCAGACGGCCGCCAGCAGCAGGGGCGGCCACCATCGCTTAATCGAATCGCTGTATTTGTTCATGATGGCGCCAAGGTTAACATTCACTCACTGCCTGCGGGCAATGCCATACCCCACCGCCCAGGCCGCACACAATCCCTTCATATATTCGGGCTATAATCGGCCATCAGCAACGCAACCGAAGGCCAAAAATATATGCAGCCATCCACGTCGCATTCACGGCGCCGCCGCGCCAGCGGCTTCACCCTCATCGAAATCATGGTGGTGGTGGTGATCCTCGGCATCCTGGCCGCCATCGTGGTGCCCAAGGTGATGGACCGCCCCGACAGCGCGCGCATCACCAAGGCCAAGCAGGACATCCGTGCGTTGGAGAGCGCCCTCAATCTCTACAAGCTGGACAATTTCAACTATCCCAGCACCGATCAGGGCCTGGAGGCGCTGGTGCGCAAACCTTCGGGCAACCCCGAGCCGCGCAACTGGAAACAGGGCGGCTACCTCGATCGCCTGCCCAAGGATCCCTGGGGTAACGACTACCAGTACCTGCAACCGGGTGTGCGCGGCGAAGTCGATCTGTTCACCTTCGGCGCCGACGGCCGCCCCGGCGGCGACGGCATGAACGCGGACATCGGTAACTGGAATCTGGACTGACCGGTGAAGGCAGCGGGCGCAAAAGGGCCGGCTCCGTGGACCGCTGCTGCCACCTTCCGCCGGCCGCCTTCTGCCTTCTGCAACGGTTTCACCCTCATCGAACTGCTGGTGGTGCTGGTCCTCATCGGCATCGTCGTTTCCTTCGCCACGCTTGCCATCGGCGATGACCGCGAACGCCTGGTGCAGGACGAGGTGCGACGCATCGCCGCCCTGCTGGAGACCGCCGGCGAAGAGGCGGTGCTGCAAGGCCGTGAGCTGGGCTTGCAGATTTCCCAGCGCGGCTACCGCTTCATGTTTCTTGCCCCCCAGGAGGACGGCCCGGCCCAGTGGCTGGTACTGGAACGCGATCGACTGCTGCGGCCACGGGACTTCCACCCCGAAACCGCGCCGCAGCTCCTGCTGGAAGGTTTGCCGCAGCCTTTGACGGAAAGCTTTCCCGAACGCGGCGCCCCGCAACTGTTTCTGCTGTCGAGCGGCGAACGCACGCCTTTCGTGCTGCGTCTGACGGCAGATAACGGGCGCATCGCGCGCGAGATTGCAGCGGGGCCACTCGCAGCGGTGCAGACCCGATGAATGGACCGTTTGCCGCCGCCACCCGCGGCTTCACCCTGCTGGAAGTGCTGGTCGCCCTGGCCGTGATCGCCATCGGCCTCGCCGCCGCCATCCGGGTCGGCGCCACCAACGGCGCCAACGCCATCCATCTGCGCGACAAGACCTTCGCCCAGTACGTGGCCGCGAACAAGGCCGTCGAGCTGCAATTGCAGGCGCAATGGCCCGCCCTCGGTACCCAGCGCGGACGCATGCCCATGGGGCCGCGCGAGTGGCATTGGAGTGCACGGGTCAGCGAAACCTTCGACGCGCGCATGCGCCGCGTCGACATCGAGGTGGGGCCGGACGACAAGACCACCGTGGCGACGCTCTCCGCCTTTCTGCCGCAGCCGCCGCCATGAATATCACGCGCCCGTATGGCTTCACCCTGCTCGAACTGCTGGTGGCCATCGCCATCTTCGCCGTGGTGGCCCTGCTGGCCTACGGTGGCCTGGCGACAGTGCTCGATGCACGCGAGGACACGGCGGCGGGCGCCGCGCGCCTGCGCGCCCTGCAGCAGACCATGCTGATGCTGCAGCGCGATCTGGATCAGCTGGCGCCGCGCGGTATCCGCGACGAGTACGGCGATGCCAAACCGGCGCTGCACGGCGACAGCGACTGGCTCGAGTTCACCCGCGGCGGCTGGTCCAACCCGGCACAGCAGCCGCGCAGTCAGTTGCAGCGCGTGGCTTACGCGCTGCGCGAGCAGCGCCTGGTGCGCGCCCACTGGCAGGTGCTCGATCGCGCCCAGGACAGCGCGCCGTTCGAGGCGGAGCTGCTCGATCAGGTACGGCTCCTGCGCGTGCGCTTTCTCGATGCCCAAAACGAATGGCAGGACACCTGGCCGCCATTGCAGCAGGACGTGGTGGCAGGGGATGCCGCACCGCCCCGTGCCGTGGAGTTCACCGTTGAGCTGGAGCATTGGGGCACGGTGACGCGGGTATTCCGGCTTCAATGATGAACAGAAACCGTACACAACACGGCGTCGCCCTGATCACCGCGCTGCTGGTGGTGGCGCTGGCCGCCATCGCCGCCGTGGCCATGACCGCGCGCCAACAGGTGGACATCCGCCGCACCCAGAACGTGCTGGAGGCAGAGCAGTTGCGCCTCTATCTCCACGGCATCGAGGCCTGGGCCGGCAAGGTGCTGGAGCAGGATCGCAAGGACAACGCCATCGATCATCCCGGTGAGGACTGGGCCACGCGCCTGCCGCCCATCCCGCTGGACAACGGCCAGTTGAGCGGCCATATCGAAGACCTGCAGGGCCGCTTCAATCTCAACAACCTATTACTCGACGGCAAGACCAGCCCGGAAGACCTGGCGCGGCTGCGCCGGCTGCTGACGGCGCTGGAGTTGTCCCCCAATCTGGCAGACGCTGTCGTCGACTGGATCGACGCCAACCTGGAACCCTGGCCGCCCCACGGCGCGGAAGACACCACCTACCTGGGCCGCGAACCACCCTATCGCGCCGCCAACCGTCCCATGACCGACGTCAGCGAACTGCGCCTCATCGCCGGCTTCGACGCCGACAGCTACCGCCTGCTCGCGCCCCACGTCACGGCCCTTCCCGGCCGCACCGCGATCAACCTCAACAGCGCCGCTGCCGAGGTGATCATGGCCCTCGCCGACGGCATCAGCCGCGCCGACGCCGAGCGCTTCGTGGCCGAACGGGAGGGGCGCCATTTCGACAAGGTCGAGGACGCCATCAAGCATGCCGCCCTCGCCCGTCATGGCATCGCGGCCGAGGGCCTAAGCGTGGCCAGCGAGCATTTTGTGGTAATGTCGGACGTCAGCGTCGGACGCCTGCAACAGCGCCATGCCAGCCTGTTGTCACGCCATGCCAATGGCGCCGTGACGGTACTGATGCGCTATCAACTTTATCTCTAGCCATGGAAAACTTCTTGCTGCGGCTGAACCAGGACGTAACCGCCAGTTGGTGTGCGGCAGGCGCGCCGGCGCGCGTGACGCGCGGCACGCTACCCGACGCCGGCCGCGCTGCGGTCGGCCAGCGCGTCACGGTGCTGGTGCCGACCGCCGCCATCACCCTGCTCGCCGCGCGCATCCCCACGCGCCAGCGGCAACGCCTGCGCCAGGCCCTGCCCTATGCCCTGGAAGAGCAGTTGGCGGCGGACGTGGAAACTCTGCACTTCGCCGCAGGCCGCGGCAATGGTGATGAGGTGCCCTGCGCCGTCGTCGACCGCGATCTCCTGCGTGGCTGGCTTGCCGCCCTGGAAGAGGCCGGCATCAAGGCCGAACGCGCGCTGCCGGACGTGCTCGCCCTGCCGCGCGCCGCCGGCGAGTGGAGCGTACTGGCCGAACCCGATGGCGTGCTGCTGCGCCATGGCGAACACCGCGGCCTGGCCTGCGACGCCACCGCCCTGCCGCACCTGCTGCCGTTGCTCCTGCAGCAACAGGGCGACGCCCCCACGCGGTTGCGCTTGTACGCCGCCGGTGCCGATGACACGGTGCGCGCAACCGTGCAAACCTGGTGCGACGCTCACGGCATCGAGCTGCAACACCAGCCGATAGATGGCAATGCGCTGGCGCTGCTGGCATCGCAGCCCCTCCCCCCTGACAGCCTCAACCTGTTGCAGGGCGAATTCAGCCGGCGTGAACAGACCCGCCAGCTGTGGCGGCCATGGCGCGCGGCGGCGGCGCTGCTGCTCGTACTGTTGCTGTTGCAGGGCGGCATGGCCGGCGCCCGCTACCTGGAGCTTTCCCGTGAAGATCAGCGTCTGGCCCGGCAGATAGAACAGGTGTACCGCGACACCTTCCCCGAGGCGCAGCGCGTGGTCAATGCGCCGGTGCAGATGGAGCAGAAGCTGGCCGAGCTGCGCCGCGGCAGCAGCGGCCAGGAGCTGCACCGCCTGCTGCTGCACGCCGCCCCCCGACTGCGCGATGGCGGCGTGAGCCTGCGCGCGCTGAACTACAACCCGGGCCTGCTCGACATCGAACTGAGCGCGCCGGATCTGCAAACCCTGGACCGTCTCAAACAGTCCTTGGACAGCCCTCCGCTGCGCGCCGAGATCAGCGCCGCCGACAGCAGCGGCGGCGCGGTCGCCGGTCGCATCACGCTGCGCGGAGAAGGAAAATGAGTCGGGGCGCATGGGAGGGCATGGCATGAACGCACTGCGCCAGTACTGGGAACAACTGCAGGCGCGCGAACGCCGCATACTTTCCCTCGGCGGCGCCGCGGCCGCCGTGCTGCTGCTGTATGCCCTGGTATGGGATCCCTTCACCAGCCGTATTGCACAGCTGGAAAACAGCGTCAGCGCCCAGCGCGCCACCCTGGCCTGGATGCAGCAGGCGGCCGTGGAGGCGCGCAGCCTGCGCGGCAGCGCCGCTGCCGGCACCAGCGGGCGCTCCCTGCTTGCGCTGAGCGATGAGACGGCCAAGGCCCACGGCCTCGGCGCGGCAGTGAAGCGTGTGCAACCGGACGGTCAGCACACCGTACGCGTCTGGCTCGAGGGCGCCGCCTTCGATGATCTGCTGCGCTGGCTCGACACCCTGTCGGGACGACACGGCATACGCGTCGGCGCCCTCAACGTCGAGCAACTGCCCAACACCCCCGGCAAGGTGAACGCCCGCCTTACCCTGGAGAACGCGCCGTGAAGCGCTGGCTGAAATTCATCCTGCTCGGCGTATTGGCCTACGCAGTCGCCCTGGTGGCGCTGTTCCCCGCCCGCCACGCCTACAACCTGGCCCAGCCCCACATCGCCAAGGCCGCACCGCTCACCCTGCACGACCTCAGCGGCAGCGTCTGGAGCGGGCGCGCCGCCGGTGCCACCTGGCACAGCACACCGCTGGGAACCCTGCAGTGGGGCATTTCCCCTTGGGCACTGCTACGTGGTGCAGTCGCGGCGGAACTGCACCTGCAGAACAAGGAGGGACAGCTCACCAGCCGCATCGACGTCGCGCGCGACGGCAACGTCACCCTGCGCGATTTCGATGCCCGCCTGCCCGCCGCCCACCTGATGCTGTTCAACCCCGGCCTGCCCATCGCCACCGACGGCAGCCTCGCCGTACGCCTGGATGAGGCCCTGCTACCGCCGCAGGGCGCGCCCGCGCTGCGCGGCACCGTGGTATGGAACCGCGCCTTGCTCGTCGCCGGCCAGCCGCTGCAACTGGGCGACCTGCGCCTGGTACTGCAACCCGGAGATAACGGTGGCACCCGCGGCACCCTCAGCGATGCCGGCGGCCCGCTGGAGATCAACGGCACCCTCATCCTCGAACCAAACCGCAGCTACCGTCTCGACGCCAAACTGCGCGCCCGCCCCGAGGCCGACACTGCTCTCGCCACCAACCTGCAGCTGCTCGGCCGCCCCGACGGCCGCGGCTACTACACCCTGCGCTACAGCGGGCGGCTGTAAACTCAACCGGGTAGGAACACTTCCAGCATCGCACCGCCGAGCGCGGAACGGCCGATCTTCAGTTCGCCGTCATAGGCGCTGACGATGTCGTGCGCCATGGCCAGACCGATGCCGTGTCCCGGTGTGGTTTCGTCCAGTCGCGCGCCGCGCTGCAGCACCCGCTCCACGGCCTGCGGTGCGATACCGGGACCGTCGTCTTCGATGGTGATGTGCAGCAGCGTGCCCCGCATGATTGCGCCAATGCGAATTTCGCCTCGGCACCATTTGAAGGCGTTCTCCAGCAGATTGCCCAGCAACTCCAACACATCCCCTTCCATGCCGCGGAAGCAGGCATGCTCATCCAGTGTCTGCTGCACCACTACCTGCTTACCGGCATGGACCTTGTGCAGCGCGGACAGCAGGCGCTGGAGCAGCGGCGCCAGCGCCAGCGGTGGCACAAGGACGGCGCGCCCGGCGGTAACGGCGCGTTGCAACTGGTGCTGCACGATGGCGTCCATGCGCGCCACCTGTTCCTCCAGCAGCGGCGCCTGCGCGCCCGCGTCGATACCGCGCAGAATCGCCAGCGGCGTTTTGAGACTATGCGCCAGATCGGCCAGGGCATGCTTGTAGCGCACCTGCTGGGCACGCTCATGGTGCAGCAGGGTGTTGATGTTGTCGCTGAGCAGGCGTATCTCGCGCGGGTAATCGCCCTGCAGCATCAGCTGCTCGCCTGCCTCGATGGCGCGCACCTCCGCCGCCACCGCACGCAGCGGCCGCAGGCCCCAGATCACCGCCGCCGCCAGCACTCCCAGCAGCAATACCGCCATGGCGCCAAGCCAGCCCCACAGGCTGCGCCGATAACTGGCCATCTGCTGGTGATACACCGCCGGATGCTCGTACACGCTGTAGGTCAGCGGCAGGCTGCCCACGGCGGTCTCCCACTGGATGCGCATCGCCGCAACGAAGTAACTCTCTCCGGCCACGGTCAGACGCCCGTGATACTCGCCTTGCGTGAGCGCCCTATCCGGCAAGACCACACCCAGGGCCGACGGCGAACGCCACAACGGCGCCCCCTCCGCGTCGTCGATGCGCGCATAGAGGCCGGAACCGGGCAAGACAAAGCGCGGCTCACCCAGTGCCGTAGGAGGCTGCACCGCGCCGTTGCCGGACACCTCGGTGGCCGCCATCAGCAGGTACAGCTGCGCCAGCAGACGCTCGCGCATCGCCGCAGCGGCACTCTCGGCGAAGGCACGCTCCAGCCCCAGGGCGGTGAGCGCAACGAAGATCGCCAGCACCAGAGCCGCGCTCCAGCCAACGCGTGCAGTGAGCGACATCATGCCAACTCCGGATTGAAGCGATAGCCGCGCCCGCGCACCGTCTCTATCGGCTGCAGGCGGTTGTCCGGATCGAGCTTGCGGCGCAACCGGCCGATCAGTACCTCTACCACGTTGCTGTCGCGCTCTTCTGCATGGTCATGCAGATAGTCGGCCAATTCCATCTTGCCGATCACCTTGCCGCGATGCCGCGCCAGATACTCCAGCAGGCGATATTCGTACGAGGTAAGTTCCAGGGGAACATCGTTTAGGCGTGCGCTCTGCGCCGCGATGTCGATGTCAAGGGGACCACAATGCAGCACCTCCTTGCCTCCCGCGGCGCGGCGCAACTGCGCCTTGATGCGCGCCAGCAGTTCCTCCATATGAAACGGCTTGACCAGGTAATCGTCGGCACCCGCCTCCAAACCTGTCACTTTTTCTTCCCACTTGCCGCGTGCCGTGAGGATCAGAATGGGAAAGGTGCGGCCGTTGCCGCGCAGGGTACGAATCAGGTCCAGCCCCGACAGGCCGGGCAGCCCCAGATCGATCACCGCGAGATCCAGCGGATACTCCTGCGCCAGATACAACCCTTCACGACCGTCACCGCACCCGTCCACGGTATAACCCGCGGCGCGCAGACGCTCGGCGATCTGTTCGCGCAGCACCGCCTCATCCTCGATCAACAGTATGCGCATGGTTCAGCGTCCGTTGCCTGCATCGATGGACAGCGTCCGCACGCTATTGTCCGGGGCCAGCACCTTGATGCGGTGCACGCGTCGGCCATTCTGCTGTACTGTTTCCGCCGCCAGGATGCGCCCCCCGGTTTCGCGCCGCACCTGCGCCACCGCCTGCTCCAGGGAGATACTCACGGTGGCTGCATGCATGGCCGGTGCCGCGGCTGCGGGCCATGCCAAAATCAGCAACAGGAACAGCAAGCAAAGACGCATCATTTTCCGGACCGGTTCAATCTGCCCACATGGTATCCGCAACCCGCGCTGCCAGTCACGCCGCTACAACACGATTTCGATGCGCAACTGCGGCGCACCGCTGCGCGCCGGATGACGGTGGGGTGGTGTGACGCACACTGGACAGCCCTGGGGTCGCGCCATGACGTGGCGCGGAGTTTGGCGGTGCGGGTGCTTGGTATGGATCGGCACTGTTCCCAGCATCACCATCATCGGCATCGCATCGCGCCGTGGCTCGGCGCGCACATCCGGCGTCGTGAACAGTGTGGCGACCAAAGCCGCGAGTACCAGCAGGGAAATCGATGTCTTCGTGTTCATGATCCAAAATCCTCCTGTCAACGAAATTGGCTACGGCGGTTCCGGCATCAGCGACCAGCGCCGCGGCCTGGCCCGGGGGGCGTTTCTGCCCGTGGCGGCGTTTTGCGGGACTCGCCATCGTCACGCTCCGCCAACCGTTGGCGTTCCTCGCGCGGCGCTGTGGCATTGCCGCGCGGCTGAGGCATGACGGGCACGGGTTTGTCCTGGAATGGCGGGGCGGAGTGCGCATCCTTGCTGTGGGGCAGCCGTACTGGGGCGGGTGATTTTTCCGGCGCTACCGCGGGTCGCGGTTGCGCGCGCGGCACCGGCAAGGCCGGCGGCTTGGGTTGAGGTGCTGCTGCGTGCGGCGGCGTGTACCGCGGAGGCGGTGTCCGCTCCGCCACCTTGGTCTCTACGTGCACATGCTGCTGCACGATCACCGGCTGCTGCACCGGACGCGGGCCCGGATGATGGTGGACAGGGTGCGTCTCGACCACCTGCACCGGCACGGTGTGGCGTACGGTAACGCTCTTGCAACCCGTCAGGGTCGCCAGCGCGGCCAGTACGAGGATCAGTTTCTTGTTCATCGTCGCCTCCTGAACACTTGGCTATGGACACAGGGCCACAGTGTAGGGAGGCAGGCTGAATGAATGCTGAACGCGGCTGGCGGTGGACAGCTTCCCCCGCGCTACCCGGGGTCTAGGGAAACACTGAATAAGTTCAGAGCTTCCGCGGCACAGGGATGTGCCGCTGAGAAGTCCAGGATTGAGTTATTCAGACCTTTCCTAGACGGGATAGGCGGGCACCGGCTTCAACTTCCAAATGTCGTCGGCGTATTCACCGATGGTACGGTCGGTGGAAAACTTTCCGCTGGTGGCACTGTTGATGATGCTCATGCGCGTCCACCGCTCCACATCGCGATAGGCGGCCGCCGCCGCGCGCTGCGCATCCACATAGCTGCGGAAGTCCGCCGCCACCAGCCAGGGATCGTGTGGGCTGCGGATCGCATGAACGATGGGTTCGAAGATACCGGGCTCGCACTGACTGAAATGACCTGACTCGATCAGGTGCATAACCCTTGCCAGATCCTGATCTGTAGCGATGATGCCATTAGGGTCATAGTGGCTGCGTCTCTGCTCCACCTCGGTCGCTGTCAGGCCGAACAGGAAAAAGTTCTCCGCACCGGCCTCTTCGCGAATCTCGATGTTGGCGCCATCGAGCGTGCCGATGGTAACCGCGCCATTCATCATGAACTTCATGTTGCCGGTGCCGGAGGCCTCCTTGCCTGCGGTAGAAATCTGCTCGGACAGATCGGTACCGGGACAGATCACCTCCATGGCCGACACACGGTAGTCCGGCAGGAAGGCCAGGCGCAGCAGACCTGCCGTATCCGGATCGTTGTTGATCACATCGGCCACGTTGTTTATCAGCTTGATGATGCGCTTGGCTATGGCGTAACCCGGTGCTGCCTTGCCACCAATGAGCACACAACGCGGAGTCCAGTCCCGGGTGTCACCCCGTTTGATGCGGTCGTATAAATGAATGACATGCAACAGATTGAGCAGCTGGCGCTTGTATTCGTGGATGCGTTTGACCTGCACATCAAACATCATCTCCGGATCGAAACCGACGCCGCAATCATCCTGCACCAGCGCCGCCAGGCGAACCTTGTTGTCGAACTTAACCGCACGCCAGTGCTCACGGAACGCCGCATCATCCGCCAGCGGCAGCAGGCGGCGCAGCTGCGCGAGATCGGCCACCCAGTCGCCGCCGATAGTTTGCGTGATCAACTGGTTCAAACCGGGATTGCATGCCGCCAGCCAGCGGCGCTGGGTAACACCGTTGGTCTTGTTGTTGAATTTCTCGGGCCACAACTCATGAAAATCACGAAACAGCCCTTCTGTCAGCAACTGCGAATGCAGCGCCGCTACACCATTGATGGAATAACTGCCGACGATGGCGAGATAAGCCATGCGCACCATTTGCTCATGATTTTCTTCGATGATGGACATCCGCGCCAAGCGTTCGGCATCGCCCGGCCAGCGCTGCGCCACCTGCTTGAGAAATCGGGCGTTGATCTCGAAGATGATGTCGAGCAGACGCGGCAGCAGGCGGCGGAACAGACGTACCGGCCATTTTTCCAGTGCCTCGGGCAGCAGGGTGTGATTGGTGTAGGCCATGGTGCGGCTGGTGATGGCCCAAGCCTCGGTCCATTCCAGGTTGTGCTCGTCCATCAGCAACCGCATCAGCTCAGCCACGGCGATGGTGGGGTGGGTGTCGTTGAGCTGGAAGCAGTTCTTGGCAGCGAACTGACTAAAATCGGTACCATGAAACTTGATCCAGTGGCGCAGCACATCCTGCAGCGAGGCCGAGGCAAGGAAATATTGCTGCTTGAGACGCAACTCCTTGCCGCTCTCCGAGGCATCATTGGGATAGAGCACCATGGTGATATGCTCTGCATCATTCTTGGCACGGACCGACTCGGTATAGGAACCGGCGTTGAACTCGCCCAAATCGAACTCATCGGTAGCGGCTGATTTCCACAAACGCAGGGTATTAACCGTGCCATTGCGGTAACCGGGAACAGGCACATCGTATGGCACTGCCAACACGTCATGGGTGTTCAGCCAACGCACATGCAGTTTGCCCTGCTCATCGGTCCAGCTCTCGGTGTGTCCACCGAATTGCACGCGTTGGGTGTATTCGGGGCGCTCCAGTTCCCAGGCATGACCGTTACGCAACCAATGGTCCGGCTCTTCCACCTGATGACCATCGGCGATTTCCTGGCGGAACATGCCGTACTCGTAACGCAGGCCATAGCCGATGACAGGCAACTGCAATGTGGCGCAGGAGTCCAGAAAGCAGGCCGCCAGGCGGCCGAGACCACCATTGCCCAGGCCCGCATCCCGCTCACACTCGGCCAACTCCTCCATCACCAACCCGAGCCCCGCCAGCGCCTCTGTGGCCGCATCCTGCACACCGAGATTGAGCATGGCGTTACCCAGCGCACGCCCCATCAGGTATTCAAGCGAGAGATAACAGGCGCGACGGCTATCCTGCTCGATGTAGGCATAATTGGTGTTCTTCCAGCGATCCATGAGCCGGTCGCGCACAGTCAGCGCCAGTGCATGATAGGCGTAGTGCGGAACGCGGCAATATTTGTCGCGGCCAAGCGTATGGGAAAAATGGCGACGCAAATCGGAAGCCAACTCATCCGCCGCAAGGCCGCGGGCGGGCAGTTCCGTCAGGACACTGCCGGGCTGGAATTCATCGCCGGAAATATGAGACATCAACGGACTCCAAGGAGAATTTGGGGAGATTCAAGGCAGACACTATAGCCAATTCGCTCGTCAATTAGCAGTCTCTAATCCTTTGCAACCACATTATTGCACCACCATGGTGCGTCACAGGGTCCGCCCATAGACGATCAGCCCGCATCCTGTAGGTGGACGCGGAGTACCGCCAGATTCGTCTGTGCTTGCACCGTGCCCACCGCCTCCACCAACACGGACGCTTCACGATAGATGGCGGCCAGTTGCTCGGCATCGAACAGCCACAGGGCGGCCTCTAACTCGTCGGCCTGCACCGACAGCAGGGTGGCCACCAACTCGTCCGACGCTACCGGCGAGTCCGGACGCATCAGATCGGCCACCAATGGAAACTCCAGCAAACGATAGTGCTGTTCCCGGGCAAGCTGCTCCTGGGCCAATTCTGCCACAGCTGTAGGATCGCCGCCGGCGGCGCGGCGTATGGCAGCAACTAGCGTATCGGTCAGACGGCGCAACCCTTGCCTGTAGGGCTCATGCTCCCCGCCGAGCGAGGCCAACAAAGTGTAGGCCTGATCCAATCGGCCCTTCAGGTCTAATAATTTCTCGCTCGTCTCATTCGGCTTGAGCCGGAGGGACTCTTCCAACAGGCGCAGGAACTGCTTATCAAAGGCCGTGCGTTCGTCGACATCACGCCGCCGCGCCTCCTTCACTGCAGTGCCATCGACCTTACGAATCGGGGGCGGAAACAATGGGTTATCCTGCCGCCTCTTCAAGTGCCGCTCATGGGCACCGCCACGGGGTGAACTCATCGCATGCTATTCTCGTCAGAGTATCGGGCCCGCACTTTATCATGCCACCGGCCCTGGAGAGCACCATGCGCCTGACGCGCCTGTTTTCCCCCCTTCTAATCCTGCTGCTGACAGGCCATGCCACCGCTAGCGCAGCGACACTGGAGCAGGTGCTCTCCGGGGCTCGCCCGCCTGGCGTGGTGATCGAGGTGGTGGGAAGAGATGACGGATTGCGGAAGGGCGTGCCACTGCTACGCGACGTCATTGGGCAAATCAGGAAGCGCTTTCCCGGCATCGACATTGCGCTGGTCAGTCATGGGCGCGAACAGTTCGCCCTGCTTGAAGGCGCGGAAGAATTCACCGACATACAGCGGAGCATGCGAGAACTGATTGCAGACACCCAGGTCAACGTGCATGTCTGTGGCGCCCATGCCGAGCGCGCCGGCCGATCAGCGGAGGATTTTGTCAGCTTTGTGAACGTGGCCGCCCACGGGCCAATCCAAATCAGGGACTACGAAGCCTTGGGGTATCTACGTCTGAAGGTGGTACTTCGACCCTGAAAGCGCCGGTACAGGGCAATGCTGACTAACGAGCTTCAGCGGCCAGCTCGTCGAGGCGGATCAGGATTTCCTTGACGACACTGCGCACAGAACGATCATCGGTATACAGCACCATATCCGCCACCTCCCGATAGAGCGGATCCCGCACCCGCATCAACTCCTCCAGCTTGGCGCGCGGATCGGCGGTTTGCAACAGCGGGCGATTGCGATCACGGGCCGTGCGCTTGAGCAATTGGTCGATAGAGGCGTACAGATAGACGACGACGCCGCGCTCGCGCAGATGGCGGCGATTTTCTTCCGACAACACCGCACCGCCACCGGTAGCCAGAACGAGCTGCTTTTCCTGCGTCAGATCGGCGATGACATCCCGCTCCCGCTTACGGAAGCCTTCCTCGCCCTCGACATCGAAGATCAGCGGAATGCTGGCACCGGTGCGACGCACGATCTCGTGATCGCTGTCCTTGAATTCCCGCTGCAAGACATTGGCCAACTGCCGGCCGATGGTCGTCTTGCCGGCCCCCATGGGGCCGACAAGAAAGAGGTTTACTTGCTTGGTACTCACGCCATCACTGCGGAGTGTTGCAACAGCTCCGCCCATTATTGAATGGCAGTACCTTCTTTGAGGATCTTCGGCGTAACGAAGATCAGCAGCTCCGACTTCTCGTCCTTCTGGTATTTGTTGCGGAACAAGGCACCAACCAAGGGCAGATCGGCAAAGAACGGCACCTTATTGATTTGGTGTTGCTTGTTCTGCTCATACACACCGCCCAAGACAATGGTTTCACCATTATCAACCAGAACCTGGGTCGAGACATTTTGGGTATTGATGGGTGGCTGGCCCAATACAGAACGGGCATAATCCGGGCTGTCTTTGTTCACCTTGAGATCCATGATGATGCGGTCGTCCGGCGTGATCTGAGGTGTCACCTTCAGGCTCAGCACAGCCTTCTTGAAGGTAATGTTGGTAGCACCGCTGGAACTCGCCTGTTGGTAAGGGATTTCCACACCCTGCTCAATGGTGGCTTCTTTCTGATTCGCGGTAACTACCCGAGGACTCGACACAATTTCGGTCTGACCTTCCGCCTGCGCAGCGGCCAGCTCCAGCTCAACCAATGTACCCAGCGGCAAGCGCGCCAGCGCCAAACCTATCGTGCCTCCCTTTCCGGCCATGTTGCTCAAGGGAAGATTTACGTTATAACGTGCCGGGGCCTCGATAGTTTCTCCATTCAACACATTGGTCGTCGCGGAAAGGCTACCGGACACCACGGTCGCATCCCCAGTGGGCGGGAATGAAGGGGTCTTGGTGACACCGAAACGCACGCCCAGCTCCTTGTTGAAATTATCCGTAGCCAGGACAACACGTGACTCGATCAAGACCTGCCGCACCGGCACATCCAACTCATCCACCAACCGACGGATTGCCGTTAGATTATCTGTAGTATCCCGCACCAATAGCTTATTAGTGCGCTCATCAATTGTTACACTGCCTCGTTCGGACAACAGCGAATTCTCTTGTGACTTGAGCAGCGCCGCCAAATCTGCAGCTTTGGCATAATTGACCTGAATACTATCGCTATACAGCGGCAGCAGTTCCGTCAGCTGCTTTTGCGCCTCCAGCTCCAACTTCTCACGCGCAGCCAACTCCTCGGTCGGTGCGACCATGATCACATCACCCGTCTTGCGCATCGCAAGGCCGCGCGCCTTCATGATGATATCGAGGGCTTGGTCCCAGGGGACGTTCTTGAGCCGTAAGGTCACATTACCCTTCACCGAATCGCTGGTAACCAAATTGAGTCCGGTAAAATCGGCAAGCAACTGCAGCACCGCCCGCACTTCGATATTCTGGAAATTCAACGACAGCTTCTCGCCCGTGTACCCATCTTTGTCCTTGCGCACCGCCTCTTCTTCCGCCTTCGTGACGGGCAACACTTCTATGGTCAAGCTACTTCCTGCCTGGTAGGCAAGGTGCTGAAAAAGCCCCTGCGCACCGATTTCCATACGCACATTGTTGCCGCGCGCCAAGGTATCAATGACGCTCACCGGGGTGGCAAAATCGACAACATTGAGCCGGCGCTCCAGTGCCTCTGGCAGGTTAGTGGACAAAAACTCGACAACAATCTTGCCGGCTTCTTCATTGATATCTGCCACGATACCGGGATTGGAGAGGTCCACAATGACGCGGCCCTCACCCCGTTCACCACGGCGAAAATCGACGTTTTTCAGATGATTTTTCTGCACCACCTTGCTGGAAGCCGTGCCGGAAGTTTGTGTTGCAACAGCAGACTTGCTACTGCTGTCTGCAGCCCCCAAGGTAACGATGATGACATTCTTTTCCGTCTGCACCTGGTAAGGCACCAAGCGCACGAGATTGATAACCACACGCGTGCGATTACCCGCCTCCACAGCCTGCACGCCACGCGCAACACCAATGCCGATGGTTTGGCTCTTCCGGGCATCACCCAGGGTCGTGTCCGGCAGGTCAAGGGCAATACGTGCGGGATTGTCGATGGTAAACGTACCCGGCTGCGGTGCGTCGCCGGACAATGTCAACCGCACCTGCACATTATCCCCCGGCAGCGCGGCGTAGCTGACGTCATCTAGCGAGAGAGATGCGGCATACACGCTTCCTGCAAACAACAGTATCAATGCTCCGAGGAGCACCTGCCGATATCCCATTCCCTTCATGCTTTGCATCTGCCTCTCCCGTGACCAGCTGCCTGCCCGTAGCATAGTACCGATATTCATTCTTGAGCACCCCATGGGATTATTCTGCCAACATCAATGTGGCGTCACGTTCTGTCCAGCCGCCCAGACCATCAGGTACGATTTCTCTGATATTGATCTGGCTCTCGCTAATCAACGATATCCGGCCGTAGTTCTGCCCCAGATAATTGCCCTCTTCGACTCGATAGACCAAAGAGTCGGGGGCAAAAACCACGGCCCAGACCCGGCCCTCCTGTTCGAGGTGCCCAACGAAACGTAACGAATCCAGAGGGAATGCTTCCAGGGGCTCTTTATTGCGTTGTACATCCGGCTGTAGACCCGCACTTGTCACTGCGTCTGTTATCGCCTCGGCAACGGCCGGCTTAAAGGGGTCGCGCAGATCGAGTTTGCTGTAGTGATAGGACTCATAGCTCTTAACTTCCGGTAGAGGCGCAATACGAGCTGCCTTGCGCGCCTTTACTTCATTTACGTAAGTAACCAAATCACCATGATTCTCACCAGTACATGCAGTCAGCGCCAACAGCGAAACAAATAATAACGCCGCCACCCGCCACACCGACACAGTCGGGGGTTCTATGTAGCTAAGCCCGGTATCATCCATTATCGACATCTAGTTGCCACCTTTGCTGTGCCTTAGCATTACCTTGGCATCACTATTTTATCCTATTGCAGCCGGCCCGTTCCCACAGGGTCTCACCAGCTACCTTCTCTTTTGTGCCTTCTGTGCTTCCTGCGCTTTGCGTACCACGGCTATTTCTTCTTCATCCAGATAGCGGTAGGTCTTTGCATTCGCCTGCATAGTCAGGGTACCGGTAGCAATCTGGGCAGGGATAATACTGATGTCATGCAACGTTACAATCCGGGGCAACGCAGCGACGCCGCTGACAAACTCTCCGAATGAGTGATAGCTACCGACCACCTTCACCTCAATCGGAAGCTCCGCATAGAACTCTTTGGGACTGGCGTTGCCAGGCTTGAACAACTCGAACTCCAAGCCGCTGGCCAATCCTGTCTGGGTAATATCAACCAGCAGATCGGCCACTTCGGTCTTGCTGGGCAACTGCCGCAGCATGGTGCCAAAGGATTCCTCCATTTCGACCATCTGCTGGCGGTAAGCCTCCAGGTTTGCCGCTTTGGCCTGCTTGGTTTCGAAATCCTTTTTCAGGCGCTCCTCGCTCTGGCGAGCCCGCTCCAGGACATCCAATTGTTCCTGCGTATCGAACCAGTATCCCAGGCCCAACACTGCGGCACAGACCAGCGCGATCACGCCACCCTTGGCAAGCGGGGGCCAGCTGCCGATATTGTTCGGGTCCAGATTCCTGAACTGTGATAAATCCAGAGCCATTGTTTACCCCTTGTCCTTGTCCACTGACTGGTTGACTCGGAGGGTAAAGGTACGGGTCCCCCGCTCCCCTTTGCTGTCGACCTGGATGATTTCCAGCACCGGATTCTCAAACCAGGGGGAAGCATCCAGATTGCGCATGAATGAAGACACACGGGCATTGGACTGCGCCACACCCTGCACAGTCAGATTTCGGCCGGTCTGTTTCACATTGACCAGGTGCAAACCCTCCGGCACTGCCTTGGCCAACTCCTCAAACAGGTGCACGATCACCGAGCGATCGCCTTGCAGCTGCTCGATTACACGCATACGCGCCAACAACTGCTGGCGCTGCCGCTCCAGGTTGTCTATTTCCTTGATCTTGGATTCAACGTCCTTGATCTGGGTTTGCAGGTAATTGTTGCGTGACTCCTGCGTCTGGATCATGCCGTTGATGTGCAGATGCACATACCCCACCACCAGCAACATCAGGATCGCCGAGCCGCCCAACACGACAAAGAACTGTCTGCGCTGTTCCTTGCGCTGCTCTTCACGCCAGGGAAGTAGATTTATGCGCGCCATCAGTCGAAGCTCCGCAGGGCCAGGCCGCAGGCAATCATCAGGGCCGGTGCATCATTGCTCAGCACCTGCGCCTTGATCCTGGGCGCGATACTCATATTGGTGAAGGGGTTGGCCACCATGGTCGGCACCCCCAGCTTGGATTCAATCAGCTCATCTATGCCTGCAATCGACGCCGAACCGCCGGCCAGCACAATCTGATCTACGCTGTTGAACTGGCTGGAGGAGAAGAAGAACTGCAGCGAGCGGCTCACCTGCTGCGCCATCGCCTCTTTGAACGGCTCCAGCACTTCAGGCACATAGTTGTCCGGCAGGCCGCCCTGCCGCTTGGCCATACCGGCCTCCTCGTAAGAGAGGCCGTAGCGGCGCTGAATTTCTTCGGTCAGCTGCTTGCCGCCGAACACCTGCTCGCGGGTATAGATGGTCTTGAGGTCGTGCAACACATTGAGGGTGGTCATGGTGGCGCCCACATCGACCACCGCAATGGTCTTGTCCACTCCGCGCTCCGGTAACTGGGCAGCGATGAGGGTGAAGGCGTTTTCCATCGCATAGGCCTCTACATCGATCACCTTGGCCACAAGGCCGGCGAGTTCGATGGCCGCCACGCGCACGTCCACGTTCTCGCTGCGGGACGCCGCCAGCAGTACATCGACGCGGGTGGGGTCGTTGTCAGAGGGGCCCAAGGGCTGAAAATCGAGATTCACTTCCTCCAGCGGATAGGGGATGTATTGGTCCGCCTCCAGCTGGATTTGACTCTCCATTTCGGCATCGGAGAGGTTGCCGGGCATGGAGATGACCTTGGTGATGACCGCCGAACCGGCGACCGCGGCGGCGGCATGCTTGGCTTTGCTGCCGGAGCGTTTGACGGCACGACGAATGGCCTCACCAACGGCCTCGACGTCTGAAATATTCTTTTCAATCACGGAGTTAGGCGGAAGCGGCTCAACCGCATAGCTTTCCACCCGGTAACGTTCGCCACTCTTGCTCAGCTCCAACAGCTTGACCGCAGTCGTACTGATATCGAGCCCGAGTATCGATGGCTTACTTCCTTGCAAGAGCTGAGCTAGCGAGACCATTTTTCCTTTATAAACCCCTATGTTAGGAGATATATATGTTTTACTACATTAAATACCAGTGTCAACTGCGGGTCAACAAATAATTTCGCCAACGGTCTCATAGTTCACGCCCGGCAAAACCTTTATACTCCGGGCCTTTATTACGGTGTGTTGAACCCGTCGCAAAGCCAACCCCTGATGAAGCCCCTGATGAAACTCCTGCGTCTGCTGTTGTGGACAGCCCTCACCGTCACACTGGTGGGCGGCCTCGCTGCCGTGGCCATCTACTTCCATCTGGCCCCCACCCTGCCCTCCACCGAGGTACTGAAAGACGTACGCATGCAGGTACCGTTGCGCGTTTACGCCCGCGATGGTGCGCTGATTGGCGAGTATGGCGAGATGAAGCGCACGCCGCTCGCCTATAAGGATATACCTGATCTAATGATCAAGGCGGTGCTGGCGGCAGAGGACGATCGCTTTTTCGAGCATCCCGGTGTCGACTACCAAGGATTGTTGCGCGCCGCGGTACATCTGCTGCGTACCGGCGAGAAGGGTCAGGGCGGCAGCACGATCACCATGCAGGTGGCACGCAATTTCTTCCTGACACCCGAGAAGACCTATACCCGCAAGATTACGGAAATCCTGCTGGCACTGAAGATCGATCGTGAGCTGACTAAGGAAGAGATACTGGAGCTGTACCTCAACAAAATCTTTCTTGGCCAGCGCGCCTACGGCGTAGCGGTCGCCGCCCAGACCTATTACGGCAAAGACATCCGTGAGCTCAGCCTGGCCCAGTATGCCATGCTCGCGGGCCTGCCCAAGGCCCCGTCCACCATGAATCCGGTGAGCAATCCCTCCGGTGCCCTGGCACGGCGCAACTACGTGCTGGGCCGCATGTTTACTTTAGGCTTTATCACACAAGATGAGTACGACACCGCCCGTACCTCCGGCGTCACCGCCAGCCTGCATGCCATCACTACCGATGCCGAGGCCCCCTATGTGGCTGAAATGGCACGTGCCTGGATGGTCGAGCGCTACAACAATGACGCTTACACTGCGGGTTATAAGGTCTACACCACTATAGATACCCGACTGCAGGGTGCCGCCAACAAGGCCCTGCGGGACGCACTGCTGGGCTACGACGAGCGCCACGGCTACCGGGGTGCCGAAGCCCATGTGGCGCAGGCCGCCAATGCGACCTTCGATGACTGGGATCAGGCGCTAAGTGGTTATGGCACCGTTGGTGGCCTGCGTCCGGCATTGGTGGTGGCGCTGGAGGCACAATCGGCCATCGCCTACCATCCGGCTGTCGGGATGGTGCTCCTCGAGTGGCCGGGCCTCGCCTGGGCGCGCGCCCATATCGATGAAAACACCCTTGGCCCCGCACCCAGCCGCGCCGCAGACATACTCAAGGTCGGCGACATCATCCGCATCCAGTTGCACAGCGATTGCAGTTGGCGCCTGGCCCAGGTACCCAACGCCAGCGCCGCCCTGGTGGCGCTGCGCCCTCAGGATGGTGCGTTGCAGGCCCTGACCGGCGGTTTTGACTTCTTTCACAGCAAATTCAACCGCGCCACCCAGGCGGAACGCCAGCCCGGTTCGAGCTTCAAACCCTTCATCTATGCCGCTGCACTGGACAAGGGCTTTACCCCCGCTACCGTCGTCAACGATGCGCCGGTGGTGTTCGAGGATGCGGAGCTGGAAAGCGCCTGGCGCCCGGAAAACTACAGTGGCCGATTCTACGGCCCCACCCGCCTGCGCGTGGCACTGACCAACTCGCGCAATCTGGTGTCCATCCGCGTCCTGCGCTCCATCGGCATCGGTTACACCATCGGCTACCTGGAGCGGTTCGGCTTCACGCGCAGCAAGCTGCCGCGGGATCTATCACTGTCCCTGGGCAGCGGCAGCCTCACCCCGCTGGAGCTGACACGCGGTTACACCGTCTTCGCCAACGGCGGCTTCCTGGTGGAACCCTACTTCATCGACCGTGTGGAAGATGCTGCCGGCAATGTCATCTATCAGGCGAACCCGGTGCAGGCCTGTGCCGAATGCGAGCAGGATGCGCTTGTTTCCACGCCCGATGCGGGCGCGGCGGAAGCAGTGCCACAGGCCAGCCCCAGCATCAATGCCGCACCGCGGGTCCTGGATGCGCGTACCGCCTATCTGAGCACCAGCATGATGCAGGATGTGATACGCCATGGCACCGGCCGCCAGGCACTGGCACTGGGCCGCAACGATCTGGCGGGCAAAACCGGCACCACCAACGAGCAGCGCGATGCCTGGTTTGCCGGCTATAACCACCATCTGGCTGTCACCGCCTGGCTGGGTTTCGATACGCCACGCCCGCTGGGCAATCAGGAAACCGGCGCGCGTGCCGCGCTGCCCATGTGGGTGGATTTCATGGCCGAGGCACTGCGCGGTGTGCCACAGCAGCCCCTGCAACAGCCCGCTGGACTGGTTTCAGCGCGGATTGATCCCGAGACCGGCGAATTCACCAGCGGCGCCAATCCCAATGCCATCTTCGAAGTATTCCGCAGCGAGGATGTTACGGCGCAACCCGTCACGCCAGCGGGTGATGCTGCGCGTCCGGGTGGTGATGGCGGCAATCTATCGGAGCAGCTGTTCTAGCCATGAAGCGGCGCCGCGGCTCGGGCAGCGCGGACAGTGAGTCCCGCCCATATCAGCAGGTCGTCCAGGAATCCGCACGCCTGCTGGCCCAGGGCGAGGCGGCGGGTTTTGACGAGGCCCGGCGCAAGGCCGTGGCCCGCCTCGGCGTGTCCCTGCGCCACCTGCCGGACAATGCCGCCATCGAACAGGCCCTGCTGCAATACCGTGCCCTGTTCCAGGCCGACAGCCAGACCACACAACTGCGCGAGCTGCGCCAGACCGCTCTCAAGGCCATGCGCCTGCTGGCGCGCTTCGAGCCCCGCCTGGTCGGCCCGGTGCTGACAGGGATCGCACCGCCCCACACCCCGGTGCACCTGCATCTGTTTGCCGATACGCCCGAGGCGGTCGCGCTGTTCCTGCACGATCAGCGCATACCTTGCGAACAGGATGAGCGCCGCGTGCGCTACACCATGGACACGTGGCAGACCCTGCCGCTGTATCGCTTCGTCGCCGGCGACATCACCCTGGAACTGACGGTCTTTCCGGCCGGCGGGCTACGCCTCCGGCCGCTCAGCCCGGTGGACCACCGGCCCATGCCGCGCGCCGGCGTGGCAGAGGTGGAGCGGCTGCTGGCACCACCCTTACCCTGATGGCGACAGAAACACAAAGGCCGCGGAGTCGACAACTCCGCGGCCTGGGTATCTATCAACCCCGAGAAAACTACAGCGCCGGATAATGCGCCGGCCACGGCGCACGGGCCACATCGGTGGTAACGGCAGCGCGCGCCACCGCCGGCGGGACATGGGCGATCAGGCGCGGGTCAAAGGGTTTCGGAATGATGTATTCAGGCCCGAAACTCAGGCGGTCCACACCATAGGCCTGCAACACCTCGGCCGGCACCGGCTGATGCGCCAGCTGACGCAAGGCCTCCACCGCCGCGATCGCCATTTCCTGGTTGATGCACTTGGCCTGCACATCGAGGGCGCCACGGAAGATGAAGGGAAAGCCCAACACGTTGTTGACCTGGTTGGGATAGTCGCTGCGGCCGGTAGCCATGATCAGGTCATCGCGCACCTCGCGCGCCAGTTCCGGCCGAATCTCCGGCACCGGGTTGGACAGCGCAAACACCACCGGCCGCGGCGCCATCGCCGCCAGTGCCTCACGGCTCACCAGGTCCGGACCGGACACGCCGATGAATACATCGGCACCGGTCATGGCGTCGAGCAGGGTGCGGCGCTCGGTGGTGACGGCGAACTCCTGCTTGTAGACGTTGAGGTCATCACGCCCACTGTGGATCACGCCCTTGCGGTCCACCAGCATGATGTTTTCGCGCGCCGCGCCCAGCGCCACCAGCAGGCGCATGGAGGCAATGCCAGCGGCGCCAGCACCGAGGCAGACGATACGGGCATCGGCCAGCTTCTTGCCCTGCAATTCCAGGGCATTGAGCAGACCGGCACCGATGATGATGGCGGTACCGTGCTGATCGTCGTGGAAAACGGGAATATCCAGCCGGGCCTGCAAGGCCGCCTCGATCTCAAAACAGTGCGGGGCGGCGATATCTTCCAGATTGATGCCGCCAAAGGTGGGGGCGATACGCGCCACGGTGTCAATGAAGGCCTGCGGCGACTCCGCCTGCACCTCGATGTCGAACACGTCCACATTGGCAAAGCGCTTGAACAGCACACCCTTGCCTTCCATCACCGGCTTGCCCGCCAGCGGCCCCACATTGCCCAACCCCAGTACGGCGGTACCGTCACTGATCACCGCCACCAGGTTACCCTTGCCGGTATAGCGATAGGCGGCACTGGGGTCGTCCTTGATGGCCAATACCGGCACGGCGACGCCCGGCGTATAGGCCAGACTCAACTCCGCCTGGGTGGCGCAGGGCTTGGTGATGGCGGTGGCAATCTTGCCCGGCATCGGCTGGGCGTGATAATCGAGCGCGGCCTGATCGCGCGCAGAAAGGGTCGGTGTCGTCATGTGACTTGCGCTCCGCGGGGTCTGGCGGCCAAGGAATGCCCGCCGCAAACGACGAGGGGTGTCCGGTGGACACCCCTCGCGTCAGCGCCGGTACCGGTACTGTTACTTCTTCATGCCGTACTTCTGGCGGAAGCGATCCACGCGGCCGGCCGTGTCGACAATCTTCTGCTTGCCGGTATAGAACGGGTGGCAGGCGGAGCAAACGTCCAGGTTCAGGTTACGGCCCACGGTGGAGCGGGTCTGGAAGGTATTACCGCAACTGCAAGTCACAGTAATCTCTTTGTATTCGGGGTGGATAGCCTGCTTCATGGTCACAACCTCTGTGTGGGATTCCATGCGTGCCGCCACCCGGACTCCTATAGCCAGGCACCGCACGCGAAAAGGCTGGCGATCATACGTAAATTCCCCGTTACGGGCAAGCTGGCGGCCAACCACGGTGTATAAGGTACGTCCACACGGGTTATCCTTACGCCCACAACCTTTCTCACCCAGGCACTGGAGCCGATTATGCCCAACAAGCCGTCCTCGCAAAGCTTCAAGTACGACTATCAGGGACTGGATGCGGCCTCCATCAAGCATTCACTGGCCAACCGCATGATTTTCTCGGTCGGCAAGGATTCCTACACCGCCACCGACCGTGACTGGTTCCACACCCTGGCCTATGTGGTGCGCGACCGCCTCATCGAGCGCTGGATGGAAACCATGCGCAGCTATTACACGGCGGACTCCAAGCGCGTCTATTACCTGTCGATGGAATTCCTCATCGGCCGTACCCTCACCAACAGCCTGCTCAACCTGGGGTTTTATGAGGAATGCGCCCGCGCCCTGCAGGAACTGGGGCTAGACCTGGAAGAGGTGGTGGAACTGGAGTACGACGCCGCCCTGGGCAATGGCGGCCTCGGCCGCCTGGCTGCCTGCTTTCTCGACTCCATGGCCACCCTGCGCCTGCCCGGCTACGGCTACGGCATCCGCTACGAATACGGCATGTTCCGCCAGAGCATCGAGAACGGGCGTCAGGTGGAACACCCGGACAACTGGCTGCGTTACGGCAATCCCTGGGAGTTTCCCCGCCCGGAGGTGCTCTATCCCATCAAGTTCGGTGGCCGCGTGGTGGAATATCCCAACGAGCGTGGTGAACTGCGCCACCGCTGGGTGGACACCGACGAGGTCATGGCCATGGCCTACGACACCCCCATCCCCGGCTACGGCGTGGATACCGTCAACAACCTGCGCCTGTGGTCGGCCAAGGCCACCCGCGACTTCGAGCTCAAATACTTCAACGAAGGCAACTACATCAAGGCGGTGGAGGACAAGACCCGCTCGGAAAACCTGTCCAAGGTGCTCTACCCGGCCGATACCACCAGCGTCGGCCGCGAACTGCGCCTGAGGCAGCAATACCTGTTCGTCAGCGCCTCACTGCAGGACATTCTCTACCGCTACCGCAAGGTACACGGCAACTTCGACCTGCTGGCCGACAAAGTCGCCATCCAGCTCAACGACACCCATCCCTCCATCGCCATCCCGGAGTTGATGCGCGTGCTGCTCGACGTGCACCACATCAACTGGGACAAGGCCTGGGCACTGACCGTCGGCACCTTCGCCTATACCAACCACACCCTGCTGCCCGAGGCGCTGGAGACCTGGCCGGTGGCCATGTTCGAAGAACTGCTGCCGCGCCATCTGCAGATCATCTACGAAATCAACCACCGCTTCCTGCAGGACGTGATGCACAACAATCCGGGAGATGTGGAACTGCTGCGCCGCATGTCGATCATCGACGAAGGCAGCGAACGGCGCATTCGCATGGCGCACCTGGCCATCGTCGGCAGCCACCGTGTCAATGGTGTGGCCGCAGTACACTCACAACTCATGCGTGACACCATCTTCGCCGACTTCCACCGCCACTTTCCCGGCAAATTCATCAACATCACCAACGGCATTACCCCCCGCCTGTGGCTGAACCAGGCCAACCGTGGCTTGTCCGCGCTGATCAGCAGCCGCATCGGTGAGGGCTGGAAGACCGATCTGGAGCAACTGCGCCGACTGGAGCCGCTGGCGGACGATGCCGCCTTTCGCGCCGAATTCCGTGCCGTCAAGCACGCCAACAAGGAACGGCTGGCCGCGCGGATTGCGCGCCAGCTCGGCATCGAGGTGAATGTCGACTCCCTGTTCGACGTGCAGATCAAACGCATCCATGAATACAAACGCCAGCTGCTCAATGTGCTGCACATCGTGACCTTGTACAACCGCATCCGCCGCAATCCGGAACTGGATATCGTGCCCCGCACCGTGATCTTCGGCGGTAAGGCGGCGCCAGGCTACGTCGCCGCCAAACGCATCATCCACCTGATCAATGCGGTCGCCGACATCGTCAATCACGACCCGCAGGTGCGCGGCCTGCTCAAGGTGGTATTCCTGCCCAATTACGATGTCAGCTCCGCTGGCGAGATCATCCCGGCAGCGGAACTGTCGGAACAGATATCCACCGCCGGCACCGAGGCCTCAGGCACCGGCAACATGAAGCTGGCGCTGAACGGCGCCCTGACCATCGGCACGCTGGACGGCGCCAACATCGAAATCCGCGAAGCCGTGGGGGACGACAACATCTTCATCTTCGGCCTCGATGTGCCGCAGATGAAGGAGACACGCGCGCACGGCCACAATCCGTGGGACTACTATCACGGCAACGGCGAACTGCGCGAGGTGCTGGACATGATCGGCAACGGCTATTTCTCGCCCGATGCGCCGGATCGTTTCCGCCCCACCGTCGAGGCTCTGCTGCAGGGCGGCGACCATTATCTGCTGCTGGCCGACTATGCCTCGTATGTAGCGTGTCAGGAGCGGGTGGCCGAGCTGTATCGCGACCGCGAGGAATGGACGCGCCGCGCGATCCTCAACGTGGCGCGCATGGGCCGCTTCTCCAGTGATCGCACCATCGGCGAATATGCCAGCGAAGTATGGGGTGTGAAACTGGGGAACTGAGCCAGCCGGCCACCCCCTACCGCGGAGTGGCCGGCCGGTGGGAAATCAGCGCTTCATCGAATCGAAGAAGTCGCCATTGGTCTTGGTGGCCTTGAGCTTGTCGAACAGGAACTCCATCGCCGCCAGCTCATCCATCGGATGCAACAGCTTGCGCAGGATCCACATCTTCTGCAACTCATCCACATCAGTGAGCAGCTCTTCGCGGCGCGTGCCGGATCGATTGATGTTGATGGCAGGATAGATGCGCTTCTCGGCGATACGGCGATCCAGATGGATCTCCATGTTGCCGGTGCCCTTGAACTCTTCGTAAATCACGTCGTCCATACGCGAACCGGTTTCCACCAGGGCGGTGGCGATGATGGTGAGCGAGCCACCCTCCTCGATGTTGCGCGCGGCGCCAAAGAAGCGCTTCGGACGGTGCAACGCATTGGCGTCCACACCACCGGTCAGCACCTTGCCGGATGACGGGATCACGGTGTTATAGGCGCGGCCCAGGCGGGTGATGGAGTCGAGCAGGATCACCACGTCCTTCTTGTGCTCCACCAGGCGTTTGGCCTTCTCGATCACCATTTCAGCGACCTGCACGTGGCGGCTGGCCGGCTCATCGAAGGTGGATGACACCACCTCGCCGCGCACCGAGCGCGCCATTTCCGTCACTTCTTCCGGGCGCTCGTCGATGAGCAGGACGATGAGGAAGCATTCGGGATGGTTGTGGGTGATGGAGTGGGCGATGTTCTGCAACAGCATGGTCTTACCGGCCTTGGGCGGCGAGACGATGAGGCCGCGCTGGCCCTTGCCGATGGGCGCCACCAGGTCGATGACGCGGGCGGTGATGTCTTCGGTACTGCCGTTACCTAGTTCGAGGTTGAGGCGCTCGTTGGGATGGAGCGGTGTCAGGTTCTCGAACAACACCTTGTTCTTGGCGTTCTCCGGCGGCTCATAGTTGATGGTGTCGACCTTGAGCAGAGCGAAGTAACGCTCGCCTTCCTTCGGCGGCCGAATCTTGCCGGTCACCGTATCGCCGGTGCGCAGATTGAAACGGCGGATCTGGCTGGGCGAGACGTAGATGTCATCCGGGCCCGCCAGGTAGGAACTGTCGGCGGAACGCAGGAATCCGAAACCATCCTGCAGGATTTCCAGCACGCCATCGCCACAGATATCCTCGCCGCCCTTGGCCGTGGCCTTGAGCAGGGAGAAGATGACGTTTTCCTTGCGTGAGCGCGAGGCGCCTTCGATGCCGAGGGACTCAGCCAGTTCGATCAGTTCAGCTGCGGGTTTTCTCTTGAGTTCGGTCAGATTCATGGTCAAGCCGTTGGATGGAGCGTGGATGGAAACGTGGCAATGGGGGTGTTCGGGAACGACAGGGAAGCCGCGTCGGGCTGTTGATTCTGTCTAGGGGAATGGCCGTCCGGCCGGTGCTAGTTCTTATATCTTCGAGGAACTGCGGGGAAATCTACCACTATCTGCACACGGCGTCCAGCCCCTGCCGGACGCCGCGCGGTACTTACAGATTGCTGTCGATAAAGGCGGTCAGCTGCGACTTGGACACGGCGCCGACCTTGGTGGCCTCGACATTGCCGCTCTTGAACAGCATCAGGGTGGGGATGCCACGGATGCCGAACTTGGGCGGCGTATTGGGGTTTTCGTCGATGTTCAGCTTGGCCACCTTGAGGCGGCCGCTGTACTCCTCGGCAATCTCGTCGAGAATCGGTGCAATCATCTTGCACGGACCGCACCAGTCGGCCCAGTAATCCACCAGCACCGGGCCTTCGGCCTTGATGATTTCCTGCTCGAAGGTGTCGTCGGTTACGTAAACGATTTTGTCGCTCAAGGGTATTGCCTCCATCGCGCCCGTGACCGCAAGCAAGGCGGTCGGGCTTGTTTGTTGTTGAGCCTTGGGCCCACATTTGAGCCGAATCCGTCCCGCATTGCAAGCCCACAACCGGCGCGTTTTTGGTATGCTGCTTGCCCCATGAGCGAAACGCATCTCACGGACACCCGCTTCAAGGACTTCGATCTTCCGGCATCGTTGATGCAAGGCATTGAAGAGGCAGGCTTTTCAAATTGCACGCCGATCCAGGCCAATACCCTGCCCCTGGCCCTGCAGGGGATGGATGTGGCCGGTCAGGCACAGACGGGCACCGGCAAGACGGCCGCTTTCCTCGTTGCGCTCTACAATCACCTGCTGCGCGACCCCGGCGCACCGACGCGCCGCATCAATCAACCGCGCGCGCTGATACTGGCGCCGACGCGTGAACTGGCGATTCAGATCCACCGCGATGCGGAAACTCTCGGTCGCCACACCGGTCTCAGACTCGGCCTCGCCTACGGCGGGACGGGCTACGAACAGCAACGCAGCACCATCGAGCAGGGTGTCGACATCCTCATCGGCACACCCGGCCGCCTAATCGATTATTTCAAACAGCATGTATTTGACCTCAAGGCCATTCAATCGGTGGTGGTGGATGAGGCCGATCGCATGTTCGATCTCGGCTTCATCGCCGACCTGCGCTACATGCTGCGGCGCATGCCAGCGCCGGAGCAGCGCCTGAGCATGCTGTTCTCCGCCACCCTGTCGCTACGCGTGACCGAACTGGCCTACGAACACATGAACAACCCCACCCTGGTGGAAGTGCAGCCGGACAAGGTCACTGCCGATCGGGTCAAGCAGGAAGTCTATTTCCCCGCCAGCAACGAAAAGATCCCGCTGCTGCTCGGCCTGCTGCACAAACTGCAGCCCACCCGCGCCATCGTCTTCGTCAACACCAAGCGCGCCGCCGACCGGGTGTGGGGCTATCTGGAAGGCAACGGCTACAAGACCGCCATCCTCTCCGGCGATGTCCCGCAGCAGAAGCGCCAGCACCTGCTGGCCCAGTTCGAGTCCGGTGCCTTCCCCATGCTGGTCGCCACCGACGTGGCGGCACGCGGTCTGCACATCCCGGACGTCACCCATGTGTTCAATTACGACCTGCCGCAGGACGCGGAGGACTACGTGCACCGCATCGGCCGCACCGCACGCGCCGGCGCCAGCGGCGAAGCGCTCAGCTTCGCCTGCGAGGAATACGCCTTCTCCCTGATGGATATCGAGACCTACGTCGGTCACAAAATCCCGGTTGCCAGCATCAGCAACGATCTCCTGCTGGAACCGCAGCCGCCGGTCAAATCGGAATACCGTCCACGTCCCGATCAGCGCGGCGGACCGCGCCGTTCCGGTGGCGGTGGTGGCGGACGCCGTCGTCGCTAGCGACGAACAACCTCCGAAGAACTGAATACGCCCAGCCAGCCCTGGCTTCAACCAAGCTTCGCCAGTAACTCCAGCAGTTGCGCCTGCTCCACCGGCTTGGGCAGGAAGTCATCCATGCCGGCCGCCAGGCAGTGCTCCCGATCCTCCACGGTGGCATTGGCCGTAAGAGCAAAGATCGGCGTATGGTGCCCTGCCGCCTCCTGCGCACGCCAACGTCGTGTGGCCTCCAGCCCATCCACTTGCGGCATGCGCATATCCATCAGAACGGCATCGAATTCACTGCGCGCAAGCATGGTCAGGGCATCGGCACCGTTTTCCACCAGCACCACCCGATGCCCGGCCTGCTCCAGAAAGCTTCTGATCACCAGCGCATTGATGCGGTTGTCCTCCGCCACCAGGATGCGCCGCCGCCTGGTTGCCGGGGGCGTTTGTTCCGTCGTTGTCTCCGCCGCTGTACCGGCGTTGGAAACGTGCGGCAGACGGCTCAGTGTCAACAGGCCATCACACAGGGATTCCAGCGTTACCGGCTTGTTCATGTGACCATCGAACAAAGAGACATCGGTGTCACCATTGAAGAACGTGACGTGACACAGCAAGGGGCGCGCAGCGCCCTGCTGACGGCGCAGAGTACGCGCCAGGTTCAACCAGGAGGCCTCACGTCCCTGCTCCACCAGCAATACCATGAGCGGCTCGGCACTGGCGGCGACCAACCCCGGCACGGCTTGCGCATCGGCGGTTTCCTGCACCACCAGGCCGAGCCGCTCCGCCAGATCCCGCAGGGCGCGGCGCCCTTCGTCATCCTGCTGCACGATCAGCAGCGGCCGGCCCAGCAGTGCCGCGCCATCGGCGATGGCCGGAGACAAGGCCGCTGTCTCGATGCCCCAAGGCAGTTCAAACCAGAACAGACTGCCTGCACCTTCACTGCTGTGCAAACCGATACGCCCACCCATCAATTGCACCAAATCACGGGCAATGGTCGTGCCCAGGCCGCTGCCGCCGTATTTGCGGGTGTTGGACGAGTCGATTTGGGTAAAACTGTCGAACAGGGTCTGCTGCCGATCCGCAGGAATGCCGATGCCGGTGTCCTCCACCTCGAAACGCACCCAGCAGCGGCCGTCCTGCCCGGTTGTCACAGGCAGGGAGAACGCGCGCACCACCACTGAACCGGTTTCCGTGAACTTGATGGCGTTGGACACCAGGTTGATCAGCACCTGGCGCAGCCGCAACGAATCGCCCTTGACCCACTCCGGCACATCACGGCCGGAGTGGCAGATCAGGTCCAGCCCCTTTTCATGGGCCGACGAGGCCTGCATCAGCGCCACCTCGTCCAATACCTGGCGTGGCGAGAACACCTGTTCGATCAGCTGCAGCTTGCCGGCCTCGATGCGCGACAGGTCGAGTATATCGTTGAGCAGTGTGTGCAGTGCGCTGGCCGCCAGCGACAGATTGGTGACATAGGCGCGCTGGTTGGGCTGCATGTCGGTCTTATCCAACAAGGCCAGCATGCCGATAATACCGCTGAGCGGCGTGCGTATTTCGTGGCTCATGTTGGCGAGGAACTGGCCCTTGGCATGGCTGGCCGCCTGGGCGCGCTGCCGCTCCTCATCCAGGGCACGGTTCTTTTGCTCCAGCGTCAGCAGCGTCTCGCGCAGTTGCGCAGTGGCGGCATCGATGCGCCGCTGCATTTCCTCACGCCCCGCCGCCAGTGCGGCGATCATGCTGTTGATACCCTGCGCCAGGGAGTCGATCTCGCCACCACCGCGCGCCTGTACCCGGACATCGAGATTGCCGCGCGCCACCTGTTGTACGGTATCCGTCATGGCAACAACCGGACGCGAGATCTGGTAACCGATAAAGATGGCAAACAGGCTGGTGACGAACAACAATAGGCTGGTGATCACCAGAGATTTCGCCATCACTTCTATGCGGCGGCGCGCATTGGCCAGGGTGGACATTTCCACGAACACCCAACCAACGATCCGCTCCTGCGTACCGCCATCCTCGGCGTCGGGAAAATCGCTTACCTGCAGGCGGGTTTTGAGGATCGGCGCACAAAACAGCAAAGCCATCCTGCTGGCCTCACACACACCCTCGGCATCGGGCACGGTGGGCGACTGATCCCAGTCGACACGTATCCGGCCTACCTGCAGGCGCAAATCCTCCGCCTCGTCGCGGATGCCGATCCAGGAGACGTCCTCACGCTGCAACACCGAGGTGGCGATGCGTGAGAGCATCTCGTGATTACCGGTGACGACACCATACTCGCTCGCCGGCGCCAACTGGCTGGCGATGATCTGCCCCTCTTCGCGCAAGGCGCGATCCAGCGCACCCAGCTGCAAGCTGGTGAAATAGGCCGACAGCACCAGGGCAATGACGGTGCCGGGCAGCAGCGCCAGCAACAGCACCTTGCGCGTAATGCTCCATGACTTCATGGCGCCCCCTCCAGTTGCCGCAGCTCCCGCAGCAAGCGCTCTTCGGTCGGGAGATTCACTTCCAGGGCACGCGCCACCTGATAATTCACGGAAACGCTGTAATAGGAAGGGTAACGCGGCGGCGGTAACGTCACCGGCTGGGCGGCCAAGGCGGCGAGCACCATCTCGCCGGCCTCCTGGCCGAGTTGCTCCGGTGTCGAGTGCACGGCCATCAGTGCCCCGGCCTTGGCCAAGGCCTGGGAGTAACCGATAAGGGCTATACCGCGGTGATAGGCATCGAGAATCAGGGTGCGCGCCGTATCGGCATTGACCACCAAGGGATCGGGCAAGGCCAGCACTACCCCTTGCGGGCGGCTCACCCGCTCCAGCGCACCGGTCAGCGCCAATCCGTCATCCAGCGTTGCGGTCTTCACCTCCAGTTGCAGGCGGCGCCCTTCGGCAAGCAACTCGCCCTCCAGGGCCGATGACAAAGGCCCAAGGACCGCACCCACCTGGCGGCGCTCCGGCAAGGTCAGGCGCGCCAGTAACAGATAGCGGCGTACCGGCTGATCGATGTACAGGGCGCCCAGTCCCGCCGTCCCCTGCGACAGCGCGGCAAACTCGCCGTGTGGCAGCAGCACGCACAACAGCGGCGCTGTCCGTGGTGCTGCGGCCAATGCCTGCGCCGCTGCGGTACCTACCGCAACCAGCAGGGCCGGCGCGGGGCCGGCATCGGCCTGGTGTTGTTCCAAGGTGCGGTAGATCAGTTCATGGCCTGAGCGTCCGCGCTCCAGTGTCTGGCGCATGGCCACGAACACGGCACGGTGATGGGCGCTGTCACCACCGACCACGATCACCCGCGGCGGCGCCGCCAATGCCGGCGGCAGCAGCGTCAGACAAAGCAACAGCGCCAGCACGAGCCTCCTGCCCGTACCTGTTGGCGGCATCCTTTCCCTGTTCAGTCGCATGGCTGGTTGGCTGCGTCCGGCAGCAATCCTCTCCCTTTAGGGCAAGCGCAATTCAAGCCCGAAATAGAAACGGCGTTCCTGGAACACATCGTTGGTGTAATCGAAATACGCGCCCAGGAAATCGCGCACGGTGAAGAACACGGCGCCCTCGGCGCCCGTGCCGCGCAACTGCTTGCGCAGGGTAAAGTCAGCAGTGGTGTAGCTGGTAGTATCGCCACCTATCCACTCGACATCAGTGACATGGTACAGCCCCAGGCTGGCCCGCCAGTTACCGGGAAAGCTGTTGGCCAGCAGCAGGCTCAGGGTGTTTTCCGGCGTCGCTGTCGACAGGTCGCCCTCTCCAACGATACGGCCTGATGCCTTGGCATGAGCATAGGCGATGCTGATCAGGCTGCTGTCCGTCGGCTCCAGGCGGGCCTGCAACTCGAACCCGGTGAGGGTGTTGTGGCCGTCATTGGTAAATTTGTAAGCCGTGCCATCCTGATAGAGGCCAATGAGATCACGCGACTTCTCATGAAACAGCTTGATCTCGTAATTGTAGCGCTGCTCCGCCGCATGCGCGCCGAAGGCCAGTTCCAAGGACGTCATGTGTTCTGGCTTCAGGTTGCCGTCGCTGGAATATAGCTGGCGGATAACGGTACCTTCGGGAAAGCCAAAGACGGTGGTCGCCAGACGCGCCGCGTAGTCGGCCTTCTCCTCGAACAGCGCCGGCGTGCGATAGGCCTCGGTGTAACTGGCGCGCAGATAGCGCCCCTGCTCCAGCTTGTAGTTCAGCGCCAGACGGGGCGAGGTGCGGGTGCCGTTGAACTCGTTGTGCTCCACCAGCGCGCCGACATTCGCCGTCCAGCGTGCCGTCGGCTGCCATTCAGTATTGGCAAACAGGCGGTAAAGGCTGTGCTCGAATGTGTCAGGTGACCCCAGATAGCCTGCGGCCCGGCTGCGATCCAGGCGGGCCTCGGCGCCCCAGACGAAACGCCAGTCGAGAGCGGGGGCAAAGGTGTGCGCAAACTCCAGATTGTAGCGCTCGGTTTCGATGCTGTTGTTCACGTCAATATCCAGCGGCACAATACCAAACGGCGGTATGTCTACTGGAAACCCCAGCAATGCATACTCATCCGTATGTTTCTGGTAGCTGCGATAGAATTGCAGGCTGAGTTCCTCGATCGAGCTGAGGATGCTCTTCCAACCCAGCTGCTGAAAATTCCCGTGGGACTCCTGCCAGCGGGGCGGATTCTCCACCTGGTCATCGCGCCCCCGCCCCCGCGGCCCCTCGCTGTGCCCCCACTGGAAGGTGAGATAGTCGTTGACCGTGGCGCGGTAGTCGCCGCGCAGGGTCAGGGCGGTGGTGCGTTGTGCGTCATAGTTCGTGTGGGCACCATTGTTGTCCCAGTCGTAATCACGCGAACCGCTGTCCTGGCGATGTTCCACGGTGACGCGGTAGTCGAGGGCGCCGCTGTTGCCGGCATAACGCAGCGTGCCCTTGCGGAAGTCGTCGTCGCCCAGGGTGCTCTTGAAGCTGAAACCCTGCACATCGGCCGGGTGGAAGGTGATGATGTTGATGACGCCGAGGAAGGAGTTGGCGCCGTAGGCCACGCCGTTGGGGCCACGCGTCACCTCGATGCGGGCAATGTCTTCCAGCGATACCGGCAGGTCCACCCAGTCGACGCCGCCGGTGATCGGGGTGTAGATGGAGCGGCCATCCACCAGCACCTGCATGCGGCGGGCAAAGGCATCGCTGGCGCCGTGGTAGGTCACCGAGGTACGTGCATCGCGGTCGTGGGCCACCTGAAAGCCCGCCACCAGGCGGAACAGGGAGGGGATGTCGGCGACGCCGGCCGCCTCGATCATCTGCCGGTCGATGATGGTCACCGCAGCCGGCACGTCGGCCACCGGCTGTGGCAGGCGGGTGGCGGTCAGGATGACCGGCAGTTCGGCGAAGAAATCCTGCTCGGCCATGGCGAGCACCAAATCATCCGCCGCCAGACCATTGCCGGCCAGCGCCGCGAACCCCAGCAGCCCCCCCACGGCCTTACCAATGTTTTTGCTGTTTGTACTCCCCACCGCATTCCCCCCGACCGCGGTACGACAAATGCCGTGCTACCATAGCACCCATCTGCCCGCCGGGCCTGTCATCAACTATCGTGAAGCAACCTCCGATGTCCGCCGAGAACAAGTGCAGCCTCTGCCGCAACTCCAAATGTTGTACTTATATCACCCAGCAGATCGATACGCCGCGTTCGATGCACGACTTCGATCATCTGCTGTGGCAGATTTCGCATCATAACGTGTGTATCTACAAGGATGAAGACGGCTGGTATCTGCTGGTCAACACGACCTGCCGCCACCTGTTGCCCGGCGGCGGCTGTGGCATCTACGAGGAACGGCCCAATATCTGCCGCCAGCACTCCAACGACTACTGCGAATACGACGCCCCGGCGGAGGACAGCTTCAAGAAGTTCTTCGACAGCTACGAAAGCCTGCTGGCCTACTGCCGCAAGCGCTTCAAGAAGTGGGACAAGCGCTTCAAGAAGACCTGACCGCCCGCCGCCGGGCCTACTTCGGCATGATGTCGCCGAAATCGGCGATGGCGGGAAACTCGGCCACCTCGCGCAGCGGCTGCCGGCTATCCGGTTTGGCCACGGCGCGCAGGTGGCCGATGCCGTAGTGCTGCGCCGAGCGCAGCACCGGCAGACTGTCATCCACCAGCAGGGTACGGCGCGGCGCAAAGGGTTCACGCCGCTGCATCTGCTCCCAAAAGGCCAGATGCTCCTTGGGCAGACGGAACTCGTGGGAACAGACGATGGCGTCGAAATGCCCGGCCAGGCGGGTACGCTCCATCTTCAGCTCCAGACTTTTCATGTGGGCATTGGTCACCAGCACCACCCGTTTGCCCAGTCCCCGCAGCCGCTCCAGAAACTCCGGCACCCGCGGATGCACCGCTATCAGGTGGTCCACCTCCTCCTTGAGCAGGGCGATGTCCAGCCCCAGCTCGCGCGTCCAGTAATCCAGGCAATACCAGTCCATGGTGCCGGCCACGGCGTGAAAGCGCGGATAGAGCTGGGCCTTGGCCTGCGCCAGGTCGATACCGTTCTTTTCGGCATAGCGCCGCGGCACATGCTCGCTCCAGAAATAGGTGTCGAAGTTGAGGTCGAGCAGGGTACCGTCCATGTCGAGCAGGACGCTGTCGATCTCCTCCCAGGGCATGGGGCTGTCGTAGGGCGTAGTCATGGGCGGCATTGTACTGCGGGGGCGCCGGGCCATGTCACCCCAAGCGGGCAGGTTTCACCCCCATGGCGGCTCGGGTATCATCAGCCGGCCGGGGCCATGCCCGCCAATTGACAGCCTGATGCGCGAGAAACCCAGGATCCTGCATACCAAGACGCTGGTCCAGACACGCCTGTTTCGTATCGAACAGGTCGACCTGCGCTTTGCCAACGGCGTCGAGACCCGCTTCGAACGGCTCATCGGCGGCCCGCGCGGGGCGGTGCTCATCGTCCCCCTGCTGGATGACGACACGGTGCTGCTGATCCGCGAATATGCCGCCGGTGTGGACCGCTACGAGCTGGGCCTGCCCAAGGGGCGCATCGAGGGCGAGGAGGCCATCCTAGACGCCGCCAACCGCGAGATCATGGAAGAAATCGGCTACGCGGCCCGAGACCTGCACCACCTCACTTCCCTGTCCCTGGCCCCGGGCTACCTCGGCCACACCACCCACGTGGTGCTGGCGCGCGGCCTCTACCCGCACAAGGTGCCGGGCGACGAGCCGGAAGAGATCGAGGTGGTGCCCTGGCCGCTGAGCCGACTGACCGAACTATTGCAACAAGACGATTTCACCGAGGCACGCAGCATCGCTGCGCTGTTCCTCACCCGGGAGCATCTCCAGCATGAGCCACCACCCGCATAACGATCCCTGCACCCTGCTCACGCCGGCCATCGAGATCGCCATCGAGGCCGGACGCCGCATCATGGAGATCTATGAAAGCGATTTCGCCGTCGAACACAAGGACGACAGCACCCCGCTCACCGCCGCCGACACCGCCGCCCATCAGATCATCGACGCCGGCCTGCGCGCCCTGACCCCCGACATCCCCATCCTGTCGGAGGAGAGTGCCGACATCCCTTTCAGCGTCCGCTCCACCTGGCAACGCTACTGGCTGGTCGACCCGCTGGACGGTACGCGCGAATTCGTCAAGCGCAACGGCGAATTCACCGTCAACATCGCCCTCATCGACGGGCAGGCGCCGGTGCTGGGCATCGTCTATGCGCCGGTGCTGGGCATCTATTACTACGCCTGCCGCGGCCAGGGCGCCTGGAAACGCGACTCCGTCAACCAGCCGGCGCGCCTGCACTGCCGCCGCTGGCAGGGCGGCCGCACCGTCATCGCCGGCAGCCGCTCGCACCGCGGCGCCTCGCTGGAAACCTTTCTCGCCAATCTGGGGGATTACGAACTGATACCGATGGGCAGCGCACTGAAATCCTGCCTGGTGGCCGAGGGCAAGGCCGACATCTATCCCCGCCTCGGCCCCACCTCGGAATGGGACACCGCCGCCGCGCAGTGCATCGTGGAAGAGGCCGGCGGCCGTCTCACCGACACCGCCATGCAGCCGCTGCGCTACAACACCAAGGACTCGCTGCTCAATCCCTACTTCTTTGCCTACGGCGATGCAGCGGTGGACTGGTCACGGTATTTGTGAAGGTCAGCCCCTAGTTCCTGTCATACACCGCCATAATAGCCTTCAACTCCGCCAGCACCTGCTGGCGCTGCTCGGCATCCAGCCCCTCCACCTGCACCACCGGCTGGCCCGCCTCCAGGGCGGCGATGGTGCGGCGTACGCCATCGCAACCCAGCTGGCACAGGGTTTCGACACAGTGATGGATGCCGCTGCTGTCAGTCATGAAGGAACTCCGGGCGGGACGGTAAGGGAAATATACATCATCCCTGCTGTTGCGCCTCCAGCATTTCCCAGCGCTCGTAGGCGGCCGTGAGCTCATCCTCCACCGCCGTCAGGCGCTCCTGCGTGGTGGCGGCGACCGCCTTGCCCTGCTGGTAGAAATCGGGGGCGGACATGGCCTGGTGCAGCGCCTGCTGCTCCGCCTCCAGCGCCTCGATGCGTTGCGGCAGGGTCTCCAGTTCGCGCTGCTCCTTGTAGCTCATCTTGGGCCTGGCCTTGGGCTTGTCGCGCCGCTCCGCCGGAGCAGCGACTGCAGGGGCCTTCTCCGCCGGCGTGGATGCACGTTGGCGCAGCCAGTCGTCATAACCACCCACGTAGTCGCCGATGCGGCCCTCGCCCTCGAACACCAGGGTGGAGGTGACCACGTTGTTGAGGAAGGCACGGTCGTGGCTGACCACCAGCAGGGTACCGGCATAGTCCACCAGCAACGACTCCAGCAACTCCAGCGTCTCCATGTCCAGGTCGTTGGTGGGTTCGTCCATCACCAGCACATTGGCCGGCTGGGTGAACAGGCGTGCCAGCAGCAGGCGGTTGCGCTCGCCGCCGGACAGGGCCTTCACCGGCGTGCGCGCCCGCGCCGGGGCAAACAGGAAGTCCTGCAGGTAGCTCATCACGTGCTTGCTCTGACCGTTGACGGTGATCTGCTCGCTGCCCTGGGCCACGTTGTCCAGCACCGACATCTCCTCGTCGAGGATGGCGCGGTGCTGATCGAAATAGGCCACCTCCAGTTTGGTGCCGAGGCGCACCGTGCCCTCCTGCGGCGCCAGCTGGCCGAGCAGCAGACGCAGCAGGGTGGTCTTGCCGGCGCCGTTGGGGCCGATGATACCCACCTTGTCGCCGCGCATGATGACCGTGGAAAGGTCCTTGATCACCGGCTTGCCATCATAGCTGAACGACACATGCTCGGCCTCCACCACCAGCTTGCCCGAGCGCTCCGCCTCGTTCAGTTGCAGGCGCGCCGTGCCCTGGCGTTCGCGCCGATCTTGCCGTTCGCGCCGCATCGCCTCCAGGGCGCGCACGCGGCCTTCATTGCGCGTGCGCCGCGCCTTGATGCCCTGGCGGATCCACGCCTCCTCCTCCGCCAGCCGCTTGTCGAACAGGGCATTGGCGCCGGCCTCGGCGTCCAGCGCCTCCTGCTTGTGGCGCAGATAGGTGGCGAAATCGCCCGGCCAGCTGGTGAGGCGGCCGCGATCCAGTTCGATGATGCGGGTGGCGAGGCGTTGCAGGAAGGAGCGATCGTGGGTGACGAACAGCAGGGTGCCGTTGAAGCCGAGCAGGAACTCCTCCAGCCAGGCGATGGCGTCGATATCCAGATGGTTGGTGGGCTCGTCGAGCAGCAGCACATCGGGACGGGTGATCAGCGCCTGCGCCAGCAGCACGCGACGCTTGAGGCCGCCGGAGAGGGCGGAGAACTCGGCATCGGCGGGCAATTCCAGGCGCGACAGCACCGTCTCCACCTCGCGGTTCAGCTCCCAGCCGCCCGCCGCCTCCAGCCGGTGCTGCACCTGCTCCAGCTTGCGCAACATCGTGTCACTGCAATCCACCGCCAGCTGCTGGCTGACATGGTGATATTCCGCCAGCAGCGCACCGGCCTCACCCAGCCCCATCGCCACCACGTCATAGACCGAGCCGGTCATGCCGTGCGGCACTTCCTGGGTCAGGCGCGCCACCTTCAGCGTTCCCTGGCGCACGATCTCGCCGTCGTCCGGTACGATCTCGCCGGCCAGTACCTTCATCAGCGTGGACTTGCCGCTGCCGTTGCGCCCGACCAGGCACAGGCGTTCGCCACGCTCGATGGACAGATCCACACCATCGAGCAGGGCCGGCCCGCCGAAACTGACCGTAATACCGCGCAAACTCAGTAACGCCATCGCCTCACATCCAACCCGCCGAAAAGGGGCTATATTCTGTCACGCCGGCCCCGCCATACCCACACCGGAGGCGATCGATGCCGCAAATATCTGCTCGCCTGGTCCCGCTCCTCTTCGCCCCGGCACTGCTCCTGGCCGCCCCGGTGGACGACCTGGTGGAATACCGTGTACGCGTCATGGAGAGCGCCCACCGCCAACTCCAGGCGGCGTCCTCCATCGCCGTCGATGGCGTCCCCCTGACCCACCACTTGGCCGCCCATGCCCGCAGCCTCAAGACCTTCAGCACCCTCATCCCCGAGCTGTTCCCGCCGGGCAGCCGCACCGCCAAGAGCGAGGCAAAACCGGAGATCTGGCAGCGCTGGGACGACTTCATCGCCCTGGCACACCGGCTGGGCGACAACGCCGACGCCCTGGAGCGCGCCGCCCGCGACGGTAACCGCAAGGCCATGGCGCAGGCCTACCGCGACACCCTGGACAGCTGCCGCGCCTGCCACCGGGAATTTCGGCTGCGCCAATGAAAAAGCCGCGCAAAGCGCGGCTTGGGACGAGGGTGGCGCTGTCATCCAGCAGGCCTCGATCGGGGCCAGTTCGCCGCCCATGGTGATGGTTGATATATACCCATCGATATCTATCAATAAACAAATAGTTGATAAATACTGCTTGTCCGCTACAATTCTATCAATTTCACAAATTCTGATAGAAACCATCCCATATCTATCACCATGAAACCACTCCAATCGCCCCCGTCGACCGAAGCGCTGATGCGCTCCTGTCCGGCAGACGTCGCGGTACGGCTGTTCGTGGGCGAGGTCGGGGTGACTCACCAGGGCCAGTACCTCCACTGGGACAAACTACGCCATCTACAACCGCCACCGGGACTTACAACGGCGCAATGGTGGCTCGGCATCAAGATTGCGCGCCGCAAGCAGTACCGAAAACTGCCCCTGCTGGATCTCAAGGGCCAGCCGTTCGTCTATGCCCTGCCAGATTGCGTGCTGGCCAAGCTGCATACCATCGACAGCCTGGCCAGCGGACGACTGTCCCTGGGCGCCCATGTGGCCACCGAGGAACACCGGGATCGCTTTATTTTCAACTCGCTGGTCGAGGAGGCTATAACCTCCAGCCAGCTGGAAGGGGCCAGTACCACCCGCCAGGTCGCGGCTGACATGATCCGCTACCAGCGGAAGCCGCAGGACAAGAGCGAGCGCATGATCCTCAACAACTATCTGGCGATGCAGTCGGTGCGCGAGATGAAGGGGCACGCATTGGACTTTGCTGTCCTGATGAACCTCCATCGCACCCTTGCAGACGGTACCCTGGCACAGGCGGATGCCGCCGGCCGGATACAGCAGCCAGGGGAGGAACGCGTCGAGGTGGTGGACCACCGGACCCAGCGGGTACTGTATACGCCGCCACCCGCCGAGGGCCTGCGCGAGCGGATGGACACCCTGATTGCTTTTGCCAATGCGGAAGACGACGACGGTGGTGGATTCATCCATCCCGTAGTGCGGGCCATCATCCTGCATTTCTGGCTGGGCTGGCTGCACCCCTTCGAGGACGGCAACGGCCGTACCGCCCGCGCACTGTTCTACCGCACGATGCTGCATCGCGGCTATTGGCTGTTCGAATTCATCTCCATCTCACGCATCCTCAAGCAGGCGCCGGCCCAGTATGCCCGCGCCTTTCTGGAAGTCGAGAGCGACGAAAACGACCTGACCTACTTCATCGTTCACCAGCTCGGCGTCATCGAGCGGGCGCTCCAAGACTTAGAGGTCTATTTGGCGCGCAAGGCCGAGCAGGTAAAACGCATCGAGAGCAGACTGAAACGTTCCGACCTCAATCACCGCCAAATCGCCCTGCTCTCCCATGCGGTGCGGCACCCGGGGCAGGAGTACACCGTGAAGTCCCATCAGAGCAGCCACCGCGTAGCGTATGCCACGGCCCGAGCCGACCTGCTGCAATTGGCGGAACTCGGCCTGCTGTTCCAGCGGCGCATTGGACAGAAGACGCTCGAATTCATCGCACCAGAAAACCTGGAAGAGAAGATAGGGAAGCTCTGAATAAGTTCAGAGCCTCCCTAGCAAGCGTGGTGCGAAACCTACCCTAGAGACTCACGCGCAAGTCACTGGCGCCAAAGGCCGTCTACGTGTGCTCCGGCGAAGAAATTGGTGCCGGTTTCGAAGAACAGAGAGCGAAAGGGAGCCCAACCGGCCGGCTTCCGGGCGCCATGATTTCCAGCGCATGGCACACGCGGAACGGCAACGAACACACCACGTGGTGTCGCGAAATCTGAAAATAAAACGCCCAACCGGAGAGGGTTGGGCGTTGAATGGTGGTGG